>NZ_JBEPPZ010000003.1:0-361810 GCF_040547565.1 Marinobacterium sp. MBR-109 | reverse complement strand
TTGACCAACCGCACCGTTGAACTGCTCGGTGCAACCTGTTGTCTCAAGCGAGGCGCGTATTCTACCGCAGCCCGTTTCAGTGTCAACCGTTTTTTTCGTTTTCTGTTTCAGCGCGAGGCGCTCAAACAACGTTACGGCAACCACTCAAGAAGTACGATGATGAACCAAAAAACCACTCAATTCAACAGCTTACTACTTGCTCACCGAGGCTGCTCTGAACCGTTTCCGGTGGAGCGTCTCAAGCGAGGAGGCGAATTCTACAGACACCACTGAGGGAGTCAACAGCTGTTTGTAAAAAAGTTTCAGAATGATGAAAACAGGCTTTGCCACTATCCAAAACAACAACAGGCGCAAAGGCGCCTGTTGTTTTCATATACCTGAAGCCATGTGAATTTACAGCAGGTAGAAAAGATGGTGCTTCTTCTTGCCGAGCTTGACCAGGAAGTATTTGCCGAAGCGACTCGCTTCAGCCGAAAACAACTGTTCAGCGGCCATGTTCTGCTCCATTCCGCATACTTGGTCGTTAATAATGACGGCGTTACGCTGCAGGGCATCTTTCACCTGCTTACCGGAACCAGCCAGTCCCGCCTCAGCAAAGAGCGTTGTGAGCGGCATGCCATTGAGATCCTGAGGCACCTGCGTTGAGGGCAGACCATCCTGCTCCAGCTGAGCATAATCTTCTGCACTAAGCTCGGAAACATCACCGGAAAACAGTGCTTCAGTAATACGACAGGCGGCATCAAGCGCTTCCTTGCCATGTACCATTTCGGTCATCTGTTCTGCAAGAATACGCTGCGCCTGGGGGCGTCCCTCACGAGCACGGTCTTCTGCCTCTATCGCTTCAATTTCAGCAACTGACAGGAAGGTGAAGAACTTCATGAAACGGTAGACATCGGCATCGGGCGTTTGCAGCCAGAACTGATAGAACGCATAGGGAGATGTCTTTTTCGCATCCAGCCACACCGCACCGCTTTCGGTTTTGCCAAATTTGGTGCCATCAGACTTAGTAATCAGGGGCAGCGTCAGCGCATGAGTGGCAGCACCATTCACACGCCGTGTCAGTTCTATACCACCAACGATATTCCCCCACTGGTCAGACCCACCAATCTGCAGTGTGCAGCCATACTTCTGATTCAGTTGCTGATAGTCATAGGACTGCAGGATCTGGTACGTGAACTCCGTGAATGACAAACCGGAGCCTTCACGTTCAATACGCTGCTTGACCGACTCTTTGGCAATCATTTTATTGACCGTGAAGTGCTTGCCGATGTCACGCAGGAAGCTGAGTACATCAACACTGGCCGTCCAGTCGTAGTTATTTGCCAATACAGCACCACCTTCACCATCAAAATCAATGAAACGGCTGATCTGGGATTTAAGGCATTCGCTCCATTGCTGTACGATTTCAGCCGAGTTCAGCTGGCGCTCCTGATCCTTGAAGCTTGGGTCTCCAATCAGGCCAGTGGCCCCGCCGACCAGCGCAATGGGGCGATGACCTGCCTGCTGAAATCGCTTGAGCATTAACAGGGGCACCAGGTGACCAAGGTGCAAACTGTCTGCAGTGGGGTCAAAGCCGCAATAAAGCGTCACCGGCCCCTGAGACAGATGCTCGACCAGCTCTTCTTCATTGGTCGTCTGGGCAACCAGACCCCGGGCCTTGAGATCCTCAATCAAACTGTTTGCGTTCATACCGCCTGAATCCCTCTATATGGGTTGAGTGTAAGCCGATGGCGCATTCTAAACGCTCACAGGAATGTGAACAAACTCTATCCATTACCAGCGATCCACTGACGCCCGACAAATATAAAAATGTTG
This sequence comes from Marinobacterium sp. MBR-109, assembly GCF_040547565.1. NCBI lineage: Bacteria > Pseudomonadati > Pseudomonadota > Gammaproteobacteria > Oceanospirillales > Oceanospirillaceae > Marinobacterium > Marinobacterium sp. MBR-109. The sequence goes on along the minus strand of NZ_JBEPPZ010000003.1, from coordinate 359,995 downwards.
AATTTCCGTTATACTCCGGTGTCAACGTCAGCGAATTTTCAAAATGATATGGGTGTGTTCGTGACCTCTTTTCTCCGTACCTTGCGCCAGCTTCCTCCGATACACATTGCCGCTGCCATGATTTGTATTGCAGTGATCAGCCTGATATTCATTTTGATGCCAACCGAAGAGGCCGAAGCGATTAACAGGCCTATTGCACACCAGCAGCTTCCTGCCACTGCAGCTGCCGACACATCACATCCCGCGGAGCCCGACACGCAAAGCTCTCCACCGACTTCAGCCGCCCCCTCGACAACACTTGCAACTTCCGCCATACCCGAGGCTGTCCCCCTTCCTGCAGAACCTGCAGCCCCGACCGAAAACTGGGTCGAGTATCGTATTCAGGCCGGCGACAACCTGACCACTCTGTTCAAGCGAGCAGGCCTTGGCCCGCGTGAGGTCTATCGAGTATCCAGCGCCGTAAGCGGAAGCGATGCACTCAAGCGGCTGCGTCCCGGTGAACACATTGCCCTTCTTGTCGAGGATGGTCAGCTGGCAAAGCTGCGCCATGTTCGCAGCCGCTTGAGCAGTACACTGCTGGTTCACGCCGAGCAGGGTTATGAAGTGATAGAGGAAGAACGGACTCCCGAGAAGCATACCGCCCACGCGCATGGACAGATCGAAAACTCTCTGTTCCTCGATGCCGCCCGCGCGGGCCTCTCTGATAAGGTCATCATGGAGTTGGCCTCCATTTTTGGCTGGGATGTGGATTTTGCGCTCGACATTCGCCGTGGCGACAGCTTCCAGGTACTGTTTGAGGAAGAATTTCTTGAAGGTGAGAAGATCGGTGACGGCAACATTCTCGCCGCTCGCTTCGTCAACCAGGGACAGAGTTACGAAGCCGTGCGCTATACCGACAGCAAAGGAGAAACCAACTATTTCACCCCCGATGGTCGCAGCATGCGCAAGGCGTTCTTGCGCTCACCCGTAGACTTCCGCCGTATCAGCTCACATTTCAAACCGGAACGTTTTCATCCGGTGCTGGGTAAAAAACGTCCCCATAGAGGGGTTGATTATGCTGCCGCTACCGGCACACCAATCAAGGCTGCCGGTGATGGCAAGGTCATCTGGCGCGGAACCAAGGGCGGTTATGGCCGTACTGTCATCATCCAGCACGGTGGCAACATTACAACGCTTTATGCGCACATGAGCCGCTACCAGAACGGCGTCAATAATGGCAGTCGCGTCAAGCAGGGCCAGGTTATCGGCTATGTTGGCGCATCAGGCCTCGCCACCGGCCCGCACCTGCATTACGAATTTCGCATCAATGGCGCGCATAAAAACCCACTCACTGTCGCCCTGCCGCAGGCAGAATCGGTTCCAGCAAGCGAGATGGGGGCTTTTGCTTCGCAGGCTGGAAGCGTCATGGCAGAACTGAATCAGCGAGTCGACACGCGCCTTGCCATGAATGAGTCCGAACAATGACCCGCTCTGAGTTTTATATCGGGCTGATGTCCGGTACAAGTCTGGACAGCATAGACGCCGTCCTGGTTCGGTTCACGCCCTCCTTCGAACTCTGCTCGCATTACAGCTACCCGATGCACACTGAGCTGCGCCGGCAGATCATGCAGCTGACACAATCCGGCAATGATGAAATAGAGCAACTGGGACGACTGGATATAGCGTTGGGCGAAACTTTTGCCGATGCAGCCTTGTGTTTGCTGCGACAGGCCGGGGTGGCTGCCGATACAATCAAGGCGGTAGGCTCCCATGGCCAGACTGTTCGCCATCGGCCGGATGCCGGCTTCAGCCTGCAGATTGGTGATCCAAACACGATTGCAGAGCGCACCGGTATTACTACCGTAGCGGATTTCCGCCGCCGGGACCTGGCTGCAGGTGGTCAGGGGGCACCACTGGTGCCCGCTTTTCATGAGGCGCTGTTTCGCACTCCGGTTGCTGACCGAGTGGTCGCCAACCTTGGCGGTATGGCCAATATCACCTTACTGCCGGCTGATCCCATGACTCCGGTGCTTGGATATGACACGGGACCGGCCAATGTACTGATGGATGGCTGGATCGAACACAACCGGCTGGGCTGTTACGACAGAGATGGTGCCTGGGCCGCAACGGGCACGGTCGATAGCAAACTGCTGAATATCCTGCTGGCACACCCGTTTTTCCATGCCGCACCACCCAAAAGTACCGGACGCGAAGACTTCAACCCGAATTGGCTCAACACTGTGCTTGCTCAACTCGGCCACGAGCCCGCCCCGGAAGATGTACAGGCGACCCTGCTGGAACTGACGGCCATCTCGCTGTGTGACGCCATACGTAGTCACCCGCTGATGGAGCCCGAGATATATCTGTGTGGCGGCGGCAGCCACAACAGTCGATTGGTGGAACGGATTCGCGCCCGACTGTCAGATTGCCGCATCGACAGCACAACCTTACTTGGGCTTGATCCTGACTGGGTTGAGGCAACCGCTTTTGCATGGTTTGCCATGCGGACCCTTCAATACCAGCCCTCAAACCTGCCAGAAGTGACAGGTGCGAGAGGCCCTCGCATACTCGGTACCATCTGCCCGGCCTGAAGCAGGGAATGCAAAACGCCAGCTCAGCGCTGGCGTTTTGACTGACCGCATCGGTAGCAAGAGATCAAATCGAGAAGGAAGAACCACAGCCACAGGTTGTGGCCGCATTGGGGTTGTTGATTACAAACTGCGAACCCTGCAGGCCTTCCTTGTAATCCACCTCAGCACCAACCAGATACTGGAAGCTCATCGGGTCAACCACCAACAGCACACCGTCACGCTCAACGACCGTATCGTCATCAGCCGTATTTTCGTCGAAGGTAAAACCATAGGAAAAGCCGGCACAGCCACCACCGGTGATATAAACCCGCAACTTGAGATTGTCATTTTGCTCTTCATCGAGCAAACGTCTAACTTTTCGCGCTGCCGCTTCGGTAAACGCAAGCGGAGCATCCTGTGCAGTTTCACTCATAGTCACACCAAACCTTTTCAATGCCGCGCATTTTGACTAAACCAACCAAATTAGTCAAGTATTACGGCATCAGTGCGACCTGTTCGAGACCTGAGCGCTCCGGCAGATCAAACATCAGATTCATGATCTGCACCGCCTGACCGGATGCCCCTTTGACCAGATTGTCGATGACCGATAGCACAACAACGACATCTTCACCCTGCGGTTGATGCACACTGATACGGCACATATTGGAGCCTTTCACACTGCGTGTTTCAGGGTGGCTGCCGGCTGGCATAACGTCCACGAAAGGCTCATTGCGATAGCGCTCCTCAAACAGCGCCTGCAGATCAGGCCCCACTGGGTCTTTCAAGACAGAATACAGGGTTGCATGAATACCACGGATCATCGGCATCAAATGAGGCGAGAAAGTCAGGCCAACAGGACGTTCAGCAATACCGGAGAGGCCCTGACGAATTTCGGGCAGATGGCGATGACCGGGCACGCCGTAGGCCTTGACGCTTTCGCTGGCTTCACACAGCAGAGTGCCAACGTTGGCACCACGTCCGGCACCGCTGGCACCTGACTTGCAGTCCGCGATCAGGCGACGATGATCAACCAGCTTGCTTTCCAGCAGCGGCAGATAGCCCAACTGCACGGCAGTGGGATAACAACCAGCACAGCCGATCAGTTCAGCCCCCTTGATCTGATCACGGTTCAGTTCGGGCAGGCCATACACAGCCTTGGCCACCAGGTCGGGACAGGTGTGCTTGAGGTTGTACCATTTCTCCCACAGCTCGATATCCTTGATGCGGAAGTCAGCACCCAAGTCGATCACACGCACACCGCGCGCGACCAGCTCCGGCGCCATGCTCATGGCGACCCCGTGAGGGGTGGCGAAGAACACCACATCACAGCCCGCCAGCCGATCCACATCCGGAACCGTGAAGGCAATATCATGGTGGCCGCGCAGGTTGGGATACATGTCGGCAACCGGAATGCCTTCCTCGGATCGGGATGTAATGACGTCAACCCGAGCCTGCGGGTGGTTGGCCAGAAGCCGCAACAATTCAACACCGGTATAACCGGTTCCGCCGACGATACCTACCTTGACCACATGCACCTCTCATCAGTATGCGAAAACTGTTAGGGTATAATACTCAGCCGTTCTGCAGATGACCACCGAGCACCCGAGAGCCCATCATGCCACACCGACTGCTGTCACTGGAACACTTCCGCACCCGGCTGGCTCATGTTGATGCCTTGCCCCAGCTGGTGGTGCTTGGGGTATTGTCGGGGCTGGTGGCAGGCGGACTCATAAGCCTGTTCCGAGGTGCTTACAACCTGTTGCAGTACTGGCTGCTTTCCGGCGGAACCGAAAACTTTGAAAGCCTTCCCGAAATCAGTCGCCTGCTGTTTCCCGTGGTCGGCAGCCTGTTGCTGATTCTGCTTTACCTTTCGATCCCCGCCCATGCTCGCAGCGTGGGTATCGTCCACCTGCTGGAGCGCCTCAACAACCATCAGGGTCGCATGCCCGGCGGCAACATGCTGGTCCAGTTGCTGGCCGCACTCATTGCACTGGCCAGTGGCCACTCGGTCGGCCGTGAAGGCCCGGCCGTCCATATGGGGGCCGCCTCCAGCAGCTGGCTTGGCCAACGGCTCAATTTGCCCAACAACACGCTGCGACTGCTGGTCGGCTGTGGCGCCGCGGCCGGCATCTCTGCCGCTTTCAACACGCCTCTGGCAGGTGTCATTTTTGCCATGGAAGTGATTCTGCTTGAGTACACTCTGGTCGGTTTTTTGCCCATTATGGTAGCAGCCGTGGTCGGGGATGTTGTGGTGCGCCTGACTGTAGGCGAAGCCATTGTATTCAATGCCCCGGCCCTGCAGATCCACGGATTGTCCGAGCTGCCGCTGGTGATGTTGCTTGGGCTAATGACCGGGCTTCTCGCCGCCGGTTTTCATTTTCTGCATCGTCACACTTTCCGTATATGCCAGTGGAGCATAGCCACTCGATTTCTGCTCGCCGGCACTCTCACCGGACTGGTGGCGATGCACTGGCCGGAGGTAATGGGCAGTGGCTACGATACCATCGAGGCCCTGTTCCACACCCAGCCTGCGGCCATCTGGCTACTCGGGCTGTTGCTGGCCAAGTGGCTTCTGACTCCAGTGATCATCGCACTGGGCATACCGGCAGGGCTCATTGCACCCTCCCTGTTTATTGGCGCCTCGGCCGGCGCTCTGCTTGGCGCAACAGCCAACAGCCTGGGACTGACGACCGACACAGCCCTGTACGCCATGCTCGGCATGGGTGCGATGATGGCAGCACTGCTCAACGCCCCGCTGGCAGCCCTGCTGGCGATGCTGGAGCTGACCCACAACACCGCGATCATCCTGCCCGGCATGCTGGCTATCGTCATCGCCAACCTCACCACCCGTTACGGTTTCGGCCTGCCTTCGATATTCCACGCATCTCTGCAGGCGCAGGGGATGGATCTGCGCCAGGCGCCATTGACTCAGGTGCTGTCTCGAGCAGCCGTTGGCAGCCTGATGCAACGAAATTTTGCGGAGACCGAGAGTATCATCAGCCTGTCGTCTGCACGTGACCTGCTGACCGCAGCACCTCAGTGGCTGCTGGTGCAAAAGGGCGATAACAGCTTTTTGCTGCCGCCGGCTGACCTGAAAGTTTGGCTTGAAAATGAAGCGGCAGACGCAACCGACCCCGAATTATCGATAAACCTGCTGGAGATACCGGCACAGCGGCGGGATGTAATGCCCCTGCTCTATCGTTCCACGCTGAAGGAAGCGCTTGATCTGATGCTGCAACACCAGCTTGACTACCTGCTTGTCGTAAGCAACCAGGAGTCCCCACTGGGGCTGATCAGCAAAGAACAGATCGAGTCCTACTACAACCACAAGCAGAGCCTCTGATGCCCACATTTTCTCTGTCAGGTCTTTACGGCATTACCGATGCCACCCTCATGCCCGATACCCAGACGATGCTGAACGCCTGTGAAGCCGCCATCGCCGGCGGCATGAAGGTATTACAGTATCGGGACAAGTCAAACAACTCAGCACATCGCCTTGAACAGGCCAGCGCCTTGCGCGCACTGTGCCACACCCATGGCTGTATTTTTCTGATCAACGATGATGTAGAGCTGGCATTATCCTGCAAGGCTGATGGCGTGCATCTGGGCCAGGGTGATGGCAGCCTCACGGAGGCACGACAGCGCCTGGGCAAGACCGCCATCATCGGACAGACCTGCCATGACCGGCTTGAGCTTGCCATCAGGGCCGAAACCGAAGGTGCCAGCTACGTTGCCTTCGGCGCTTTCTTTCCCTCCAGCACCAAACCCGGCGCCAGCCCGGCTCCCCTGTCATTGCTCTCCACGGCACGAGCGCAACTGAGTGTGCCCATGGTGGCGATAGGCGGCCTCAGCGTGGATAATGCGGCACAAGTGATTGCAGCCGGCGCCGACATGACAGCAGTCGTACACGTCCTGTTCGCCGCGCAGGATATTCGCACTCGGGCTGAACAGTTCAGCCGGCTGTTCCGTATTCAGGCACAAGACCATTAAAGGAAGCGACACATGTCCCGTTCAGAATCCCTGTTCAAGGCCGCTCAGACTCACATCCCCGGCGGCGTCAACTCGCCGGTTCGCGCATTCAAGGGCGTTGGTGGCACACCCGTTTTTTTCAAGCGAGGCGAGGGTCCTTTCCTGTATGACGAAGACGACCGCCGCTACATCGACTATGTAGGTTCATGGGGCCCCATGCTGCTCGGGCACTCATTCCCTCCCGTGATTGAAGCGGTGCGCGCTGCACTGGATAACGGCCTCGGGTTTGGTGCCCCCACCGGCATTGAAACCGAAATGGCTGACCTGGTCTGCGAACTGGTGCCTTCCATGGAGATGGTCCGCATGGTCAGCTCCGGTACCGAAGCCACCATGAGTGCCATCCGTTTGGCCCGCGGTTACACCGGTCGAGACAAGATCGTGAAGTTCGAGGGCTGCTACCATGGTCACTCCGACTCTCTGCTGGTCAAGGCCGGCTCCGGCGCATTGACGCTGGGTGAACCCAACTCACCGGGCGTCCCGGCCTCGCTGGCCGAACATACCATCACCCTGACCTATAACGACATCGACAATGTCCGTCAGGCCTTTGCCGAGATCGGTGATCAGGTCGCCTGCATTATTGTCGAGCCGGTTGCCGGCAACATGAACTGCATTCTGCCCAAATCCGGCTTTCTGGAGTGTCTGCGCGAAGTCTGCGACGAACACGGCAGCGTACTGATTTTCGACGAAGTGATGACCGGGTTCCGTGTGGCGCTGGGCGGCGCTCAGGAATATTTCAACATCAAACCGGATCTGACCACACTGGGCAAGATCATCGGTGGTGGCCTGCCGGTCGGTGCCTTCGGTGGCAAGCGCGAGATCATGCAACATATTGCGCCACTGGGCCCGGTGTATCAGGCTGGCACTCTGTCAGGCAATCCACTGGCCATGGCCGCCGGCCTGACCATGCTGAAGTCACTGCGTGAGCCGGGTATCCATGAACAGCTCGCTGCCAAGACCGAATACCTGACTCAGGGACTGGAAGCGATGGCCAAACGGCACGGCATCGCATTCACCACCAGCGCCATCGGCGGCATGTTCGGCCTGTTCTTCACCGAGCAGGAAACGGTCAGCAGCTTTGCTGACGTGATGCGCTGTGATGCCGAGCGCTTCGGCCAGTTCTTCCACGGCATGCTCGATGCGGGTATCTATCTGGCACCTTCTGCGTTTGAAGCGGGCTTTGTTTCCAATGCACACACCGAAGCCGAGCTGGATGCGACCCTGGAAGCGGCTGACAGCGTATTTGCCAAACTGGCGGGATAACACATGGCGGGCGATATTGTACTGTTGGTAGCCGCCCTGTTCAGTGCGGTGCTGATGTTCCGCCAGACGGAAGACACGTCTGAAGAACAGAGTCTGTTGTTGAAAGTGAGCAGCCTGGCGCTGGTGTTTGTAGCCGTTGCCGCACTGGGCCGCCTGACGCTTACCGGCAGCGGACAGGATATTGAAACACTGCAGCGCATGCTGGATAACCTGGCACTGTATGCCGCCTTGCCCCTGCTGGCTACCGTCATGCTGGGACAGGCGATGCAGTGGCACTGGTCCAGAGCGGGCTGGGGAAGATGGCTGCTGGGACTGTTTGCCCTGTTTGAACTGTGCCGACGCATGGAGCTTGGTGAGGCCTACACGCTTGCAATGGGCATTGCCATCAGCCTTGTGCTGCTGGGTTCCGCCCTGCGCCTGCAGGGCATTCATGCACGACTGGCCTCAGCCGGCAGTGGGATGCTGCTGGCTGTTGCCGTGTGCAGTCCGCTTCTGCCGGTGCCCCCGTTGCCAGCCTTTGCGCTCAGCACAGCACTGGCAGCCGCCCTGCCTCTGTTTGCCTTTGCCCTGTTGAGCCAGGTCAAACAGCCGTCGCCTCAATAGGCGGCGGCTCGCTGGTGCGCTTCAGCCGCACCGGCACTGTTACCCCCCTCATTGCGAATTTCGGCCACCAGCGTCCATAAACGGCGCAGGGCGCTGTCTTGCCCGGAGGCGATGCTGATTCCCTTCAAGGCAACCTGCTCTGCCTGCAGGAACTGCCCCTGTCGGCGCTGCACATCCGCCAGCTGGATGTAGACTTCAGGATCGCGCGGGGCGATGCGCAAGGCGCGCTCCAATCGACTCTGGGCCGTACGCAGATCGCCACTGCCGGTATCGCTGCGGGCATTTTCCAGCAAGGCAACGACCGCAGGGCTCTGTGGCTGAAGCTGCAGTGTTTCGGGGACTGCTTGAGTCTGGGAAACAGGCGACGGTGATTCACGCTGAGCGCGAATCACCGTCGCCTCACCCACCGGAATCACCTGCACTTCCGGGGCTTCCTCAACCGGAATCACACTGCCGGGGGGCTCTGCAGCCGGAGCGCGACCGCCCCGATCCTCCACGGGTGCACGATAGGGATTGGGGCTTGCACAGCCGACAAGCAGAGCAGCCAGCGCTGCCATCAAACAGATCTTTTTCATGCTGTCCTTCTTTGATCAGTTAAACCAGTTGCGGAACCAGTCAAGTGAGCGACTTACCGGATTATGCTGACCGCAATCGACGCTTTGCTCTGGTGCCGTGCCCTGCAGGAACGGCAGCTGACGAGAACCCTCACAGCGCTCATCCGAGCGCAGACCTGTTGCCTCATCGATCCAGACATACTCAACGCCGGAAGGGCGAGTTGCGATAAACGGCTCCGGACGCTCACGTCGCATCAGCTCGGTCCAGACCCGCAGAGCACCACTCGATCCAGTGAACGGCAGTGGCGTATTATCATCACGCCCCAGCCAGACCACTGCAAGCCGATCACCCGTAAAGCCTGCAAACCAGCTGTCACGCTGGTCGTTCGAGGTGCCGGTCTTGCCGGCCACGTTCAGATTCGCCGGCAGGGTATTGTAGACGCTGCGCGCCGTACCTTCGCGTGCCACTTCCTGCAGGGCATATTGCATCAGATGCACAACCTCGGGCTTTACCTGCTGTTTCAATGTAAACGGATAACGTGACAACTCTTCACCTTCAGCATCGGTTACCCGGCGTATCACTCGCAAAGGCACCTTGAAACCATTCGCCGCGATGGTCTGATAGATACTGGCCAACTCCAGTGGCGACAGAGCCTGGGCACCCAGCAGCAAAGAGGGAAAAGGCTTGAGCTCGCGTTCGGCCCCGAGGCGCTCCAGCATGTCAATCACGCGCTCCAAACCGACCTCCATTCCCAAGCGAGCGGTGGACTGATTATAGGAAAGCGCCAGTGAACGGTGCAGTGGCACCACCCCGTGACTGCGTCGATCAAAATTCTGCGGCTGCCACAGCGACCCATCGGGCTGCTTCAATTCAAAGGGCTCATCCCGAAGCGGCGTCGCCAATGTATACCCCTGCTCCAGTGCCGCCAGATATACAGCAGGCTTTACCAGTGAGCCGATTGGACGCAGCGCATCCAGCGCGCGATTGAAGCCTTCGTAGCGTGTTTCACGCCCGCCAATCAGTGCCAACACCTCACCGGTCTGCGGATCCGTGACCACCATACTGGCCTCAAGCTCGGCAGCCCTGCTGCCGTAGCGCTGCTCCAACTGTTTAATACTCTGCTCAAGCGCCGCCTCGGCCCGGGTCTGCACCAACGGATCAAGAGTCGTGAAGATGCGCAGCCCTTCCGTTGCCAGATCATCATCGCGGTACTCCTCCCTCAGCTTGCGCTTGACCAGATCAAGATAGGCCGGATACATCCCCTTATGCAGGCTGCGCTGCTGCACCACGCCCAGCGTGCGGTTTCTGGCTTCATCATATTCCGCCCGGCTGATGTGTCGCTGTTCAAACAGCATCTTCAACACCAGATTGCGACGCTCCAGCGCGCGTTCTGGATGGCGACGCGGATCATACCAGGAGGGACCTTTCACCATGCCGACCAGCAGCGCAACCTGGTGCAGCTCCAGTTCAGTGACCGGGCTGGCAAAAAAATACTCACTGGCCAGCCCGAAACCATGAATCGCGCGGCTGCCGGACTGCCCCAGATACACTTCATTCAGGTAGGCTTCAAGAATCTCTTCCTTGGAGTAGTGCAGCTCCAGCAGCACCGCCATCGGCAGCTCCAGCAGCTTGCGGCTCAGGGTCCGATCCGAGGTCAGGTAGAAGTTCTTGATCAGCTGCTGGGTCAGCGTACTGCCGCCCTGGGCAAAACGACCGGCACGGATGTTGACCCACATGGCTCGGGCGATCCCCTTGAGCGAAACGCCGTGGTGTTCATAGAACGCCCGGTCTTCAACCGTGACCAGCGCCTGCGCCAGATAGGACGGTGCCTGTTCCAGCTTGATCAGGTCGCGATCCTCATTGGAGCGAGGGTAAATGCCGCCGATCAGAACCGGCTCCAGCCTCACCAGAGGCAATTGCTGCCCGCTCTGAGCCCGGATGGATTCAAGTCGATCACCGGAGAAACTCAGCAACATGTTATGGGACGGCTCAGCCCCGTCAGGAAAGTTGAAACCTCGACTGTGAATACGTGCCCGACTGCTGGCCCACTCGACGCTTCCCGGCCGACTGGCCTGGCGTTCAAAGCGATAGCCCAGTGCTCTGAGCTCCTGCTTGAGCTCATCCATGGCCAGCTTCTGTCCGGGGTAAAGTTCCAGCGGACGCGCGTATACCTTGGCCGGCAGCGCCCAGCGCTTGCCCTCGAACTTGCTGCGCACCTGAGCATCAAGATAGATCAGACCAACCCCCGCGATGACCGACAGAACGACCCCCAGCTTTAACAGCCAGCGCATCAGTCGCCAAAGACGGGAGGGATGTTTTTGCTGACGCGCAGTGCGTCGTTTTGCAGAGGAGGTTCTCTTTTTAGTCATCGCGTCAGTATAATCTCATGCCATCGCTGACAACAGCAGGAGTCTCATGTTACCCAAACTGATACAGTCACTGAGCGAGCCCGGATTCTATCCTCATCCGACCGGCCCGATCCGGGTGATTGAAACACACATCTCCTGGCTGCTGCTCACAGGCGAGTTCGCCTACAAGATCAAGAAGCCGGTCAATTTCGGCTTTCTCGACTTCACCACGCTTGAGCAGCGACGCCACTGCTGTGAAGAGGAGCTGCGTCTGAACCAGCGCCTGGCACCGGATATCTACATCGATGTGGTTCCGATTGGCGGCTCCTGCACAGAACCCGAGCTGGGAGCCAGCGAAGGGATTATCGAATACGCGGTCAGAATGTATCAGTTCGATCCTGAACTGCGGCTTGACCGCCTGCTGCAGCGACAGCTGTTTGAAAGCCACTGGATCGACCTTCTGGCCGAGCAGATTGCGGAGTTCCACCAGAAAATTCCGATCGTGGCTCAGGACAGCCCCTGGGGTGAGCCTGATACACTGTGGGAGGTCGTGGCTGACAACTTCCGTCATATCCCGCCGGACCATCTCGGCGCCGACGACTGGAGCCTGCTGCAGCGTCTGTCTGCACAGATCGCACAGCAGTTCCGTGCACTGGAAGACAGGCTCAGGCAACGCAAGCGGGGGGGGCATGTACGCGAATGCCATGGCGATCTGCACCTGGCCAACATCAACCTGTTCCATGATCAGTTGCGACTGTTTGACTGCATCGAGTTCAATCTTGAGTTTCGCTGGATCGATACCATCTCCGACCTGGCGTTTCTGTTGATGGATCTGGAAGCCAACCAACAGTTCCGCTGGGCCAACCGCTGCCTTAACCGTTATCTGGAACTCACCGGTGACTATTACGGCCTGCCCCTGCTCAACTTTTACAAGGCCTACCGTTCAATGGTGCGCGCCAAGGTTGCCATGCTGGGGCTTGAACCGGACCTTGATTCCTGCCGCCACTACCTGCAGCTGACAGCTCACTACTGCCGAGAACGCCGCCCCACCGTCTTTCTGATGCATGGCGTCAGCGGCAGCGGCAAAAGCTATCTCAGCGAACGACTGGCCGAAACAGTCGGCGTTATCCGGGTACGCTCTGATGTCGAACGCAAGCGGATCTACCGCGAACTTTGCCTGCAGGGGCACTCGCTGGAACTGTACGGTGCCGAGATGAATACCCGCACCTTCCAGCATCTGTTCGACACAACGTCTCAGGCCCTCAAGGCTGGCTATTCGGTGGTGGTAGATGCGACCTTCATCCGCCAACGCACACGCAACGCCTATGTCGAACTGGCCAATAATCTGGACATTCCGGTCAGAATCATCAGCTGCCACTGTGAGCTGAATCTGATTGAGGCACGCCTGAAACGGCGCCAAGCCGAGGGGCGTGACCCGTCCGATGCGGATGTGACCGTGATGCGCGAGCAGCTCCAGATACAGCAGCCCCTGACCAGTGACGAGCAGCTTATCACCCTGCCGGTTGACACCCGGGATGATGAAGCCATCGAACAGCTGATGGCCCAACTGCGCGCCCAGCGGCTGATCGATGACTGACCCACTCCCGAGGGCATTTTCAGATTGAAAATATGTACACTTGACGACTTGATGCCCGATACACCTCGCGGCTTCGATCTTGACGACGGCACCGCGCTGCTGCTGATCCGCCGCGGCGACCGGGTCATCGCCTGGCGCAACAGCTGTCCCCATCGTGGCATTCGACTGGAATGGCAACCGGATCAGTTCCTCGACTACGAAAAGCAGTTCATCCAGTGCGCCACCCATGGCGCCCTGTTTGGCATTGAAGACGGCATCTGCATCGCCGGCCCCTGCCCCGGCGAACAGCTCGAAGCGCTGTCCGTCGAGGTACGTGACGGCGAGGTCTGGCTCAGGCTCGACTGATCCGCTGACGCAGGCGCTCCAGCGCCAGTTCGATCCGGTCCAGTCCCGTGGTATAGGAGAAGCGGATATACTGCTCAGGCCGGTTATGACCAAAGTCGGCCCCCGGCGTCACCGCGACATGATCCTCCTCCAGCAACGACCAGCAGAAGGCAAAGCTGTCATCGGTCAGGTGCGAAGCGTCGGCATAGACATAAAAAGCGCCCTCCGGCATGCGGGGAATACCAAAACCCAGCTCCCTCAGCCCAGCCACAAGCCGATCACGACGCAGCGCAAACGCCTGCCGGCGCTGTTCCAGTATCTCGATCGTGGCCGGCTCAAACGCGGCCAAAGCGGCATGTTGTGACAGCGTTGCCGGCGAGATGAACAGGTTCTGGGCGATCTTTTCCATCTCGGCCACGGCCTCTTCCGGCGCCACCAGCCAGCCCAGGCGCCAGCCGGTCATGCCGAAATACTTGGAGAAGCTGTTCAGCACCAGCGCATCCGGTGCCACCCCCAACACCGTGTCCGCATCAAAGCCATAGGTGAGACCATGATAGATCTCATCCACGATCAGCGAGCCGCCACACTGGCGTACCTGATCCGCAATGGCACGCAGATGATCAGTGGGCACAACCGACCCGGTCGGGTTTGAGGGGGACGCCAGCAACACCCCGGCCGTATCGTCGGCCCAGTGCTGTGCCACCAGATCCGCATTCAACTGATAGTTCAGCTCCGGTCCCACCGGCACCAACTGCCCACGTGCTTCCAGCAGGCGCAAAAACTGACGATTGCAGGGGTAGCCCGGGTCCGCCAGCATGAAACGGCTGCCAGGCGCTGCCAGCAGCGAGAACGCCAGCAACAGCGCACCCGACGCGCCTGCGGTTACCAGCACCTGATGCGGGCTGATCTCAACACCATAGCGACGCTGATAAAAGCCAGCAATCGCTTCTCGCAGCGGTATGATGCCACCGGCGGGCGTATAGCGCGTGTGGCCTGCATCCATGGCGCGGCGCGCAGCCTGCATGATCGGCTCTGCTGTCGGAAAGTCGGGCTCCCCCGCCTCCATATGCACCACATCCCTGCCCTCGGCATCCAGCTCAGCCGCACGCTTGAGCAGATCCATCACCTTGAACGAATCAATCTCGCGCGCCCGTGCAGTCCAGTCCGATATCATCTTCATCCCCTCCGATCCAGATAAGCGCCCCAGTATATCCGACAACACCCGCTGCAAGCCTGTGTTGTAGCGGGCGAAATCAATCGGGATGGCAAAAAGGCCAAACAGGTCTAGCCTAAAGACTGGGGTTCTGGTACTTTCACCGGCTTTTAAAGCACCATAGTGTTCCCATATCAGGGCGCCAGGCCGGAGCAATCGGGCTTTCCATGGTCTGAGCCCCCAATGACGTGAGGCTGCGCCCATGCCTAAAACAACAGATACCAAGTTCATGCACTTCGAACCCTACCCGCTCAACAACGGCGAGGAGTACATGAACGAAGCGCAGAAAGAGCATTTCCGCAAGATACTGCTTGGCTGGAAACGCGAGCTGATGGAAGAAGTTGACAGCACCATCACTCATCTCAAGGAAGAAGCATCCAACTTTGCTGACCCAAGCGATCGCGCCAGTCAGGAAGAGGAATTCAGCCTTGAACTGCGCACCCGTGACCGCGAGCGCAAGTTGATCCGCAAGATTGACGAAGCGCTTGAGAGCATCGACTCCGATGACTACGGCTACTGCGAGGCCTGCGGTGTCGAGATCGGCATCCGCCGTCTTGAAGCGCGCCCGACAGCCACTCTGTGCATCGACTGCAAGACGCTGGCTGAAATCAAGGAAAAGCAGCTCGGTCGCTGAGTCTGCATTCAGGGGCCTCCGGGCCCCGCTGCCTGCTGACACGAGCACATCTTGAGCTGCATCGGACGCTTTGCCCCCTCACCGACCGGCCCCCTCCATTTCGGCTCTCTGCTTGCCGCACTGGCAAGCTATCTCGATATGCGTTCGCGCAATGGGAAGTGGCTGCTGCGGATAGAAGACCTTGACCCGCCTCGCGAGCAGCCTGGCGCGGCCGGTTCGATTCTGCGCACCCTTGACGCCTTCGGTCTGCACTGGGATGGCCCCGTGGCATACCAAAGCCAACGGCTTGAGTACTATCAGGACGCACTGGAACAGCTACTGCGTCAAGGCGCCGCCTATCGTTGCAATTGCAGTCGCAAGCAGCTCAAGACCAGAGGCGTATCGGGACTATACGATGGCCATTGCCTGCGATACCCACCGCCTGCTTCGGCCAGCTGCGCCATCCGGGTGATTCACCCCGAGTCCGAACAACAGTTCCAGGACCGTATTCAGGGCGTACGACGCTACCAATGGCCGCCAGGGTACGGGGACTTTGTGGTATTCAGACGCGATGGCCTTTTTGCCTACCAGCTGGCCGTGGTGGTGGATGACGCAGCCGCAGGCGTAACTGACATTTTGCGCGGCAGTGACCTGATCGACGAAACACCTCACCAGATCGCGCTGCAAGCCCTGCTTGGCTACCCGATGCCCGCATACGCGCACATACCGGTGATCACCAATCCGGCCGGACAGAAGCTAAGCAAGCAGAACCTGGCTCCCGCGATCGACCCGAGCCAACGCCAACAACTGCTGCTGCGCGCGCTGTCGCTTCTGGGCCAGAAGCCACCCACCGACCTGGCAACGGCCAGTCGGGATGAGTTGCTCTCGTGGGCTGTCACACACTGGAACATCGCTGCAGTTCCCGGCACACTGAGCCTGTGTGAATCCGAGACCTGAATATGTATCTGCATCGTCTACTGCTGCTTCTGTTACTGGCCGCTCTGCTGCTGTTGCCGGGACTGATCGAGCTGTGGCTGTTCCACAGCGGCCACTGGCTGACGCCCTTTCTGATCTGGGCACTGCTGATCCTGCTGGCAGCGACCGCCGAATGGCGTCAGCGTCACCATGAACTTTGATCTCAGCCTGCTGGCACTGCTCGGCTGCGGTTATCTTCTCGCCCTCTTCGGTGCAGCCTGGCTCACCGACAAGGGGATGCTGCCTGAACGCATCACCCGACACCCGCTGGTGCATGTGCTGGCCCTTGGGGTATTTGCCAGCGCCTGGACCTTCTATGGCATCTTTGGCGTTGCGTATCATTCCGGCTATGTCTATTTGATCTCCTATATGGGAGCCTCCATCAGCTTCCTGCTGGCCCCTCTGGTGCTGATTCCATTGCTGAGAATTACCCGGCGACACCAGCTCAGCTCACTGCCCGATCTGTTTGCCTTTCGCTTTCGCAGCGGCCGGGTGGGGACACTGACCACTTTATTGATGCTGTTTATCAGCCTGCCTCTGATCTCGATACAGATTCAGGCACTGGCCGACTCGCTCCCCATGCTGAACGATCGTATCTCCTCCAGCCGGGCGGCAGCCGGCTTCTGCATCATTCTGACCCTCTTTACCCTGCTGTTTGGTGCTCGGCATGCCTCTTTGCGCAGCAGCCACCGCGGACTGGTGTTTGCCATCGCGCTTGAGTCTCTGTTCAAGCTGATTGCACTACTGCTGATTGCGGCCTATGCATTCTGGGCCTTGCTGGGCGGTGTCGATGGACTCGGGGACTGGCTGCAGCGTAACCCTGAGGCGCTGCAGCGACTGCAGCAGCCGCCGGACACCAGCCACTGGCAAATTCTGCTGCTGGCGTTTTTTGCCTGTGCCTTTGTCATGCCGCACATGTTCCATATCGCGTTCACGGAAAACCTGCCGACCGAAAGCCTGTATCGCGCCAGCTGGGGCATCCCCCTCTTTCTGCTGCTGCTGGCCATTTCCGTGCCCCCCATCCTCTGGGCCGGCATGAAGTACGATGCAGTCACAAACCCCGAGTATCTGCTGCTGCAATTGGGGCAGAACCTGCAATTGCCGTGGTTCAGTCTGCTGGCCTTCATCGGTGGGCTCTCGGCGGCCAGTGGCATCATCATAGTGGCCACCGTGGCGCTGGCATCGATGCTGCAGAACCATGTCGTACTGCCCCTGGTACGGGTACCGGACAATGTCCGCTTCTACGCCTGGTTGCTGTGGCTGCGACGACTGATCATCATGGCGGTAATGCTGGGCAGCTATCTGTTTTTCCGCCATATCGGTCAGCAGTTTTCACTGAACCAGCTTGGGCTGCTGGCATTTATCGCTTTTCTTCAGTTTCTGCCGGGAGTACTCGCAACCCTGTACTGGCCCAACGCCAGCCGCACCGGTTTTCTTCTCGGCCTGACAGGGGGGATAGGCCTCTGGGCACTGGGCATGCTGCTGCCGATGATGCTGGATGGCGCTCCGCTGGATGCCGGAGCCCTGAGTCAGTGGTATAAGGTCGCCCTGCTTTCGGTAATGCTCAACACGGCTTTGCTGATACTGGGCTCACTGCTTTTCCCCGGCCGCGAGGGCGAGAGACAGGCCGCCGAAGCCTGTGCGCTCAACGTCATGCCTCGTCCTCTGGGTTTAGGCCTGGCTGCCGCCAGTGAAGCGGAGTTTGTTGCCCGCCTGACACCCAGGCTGGGGGAACAGCCTGCACAGCGGGAAGTCCAGCGTGCCATGCGCACACTGCAGCTGAGCCCGGGACAGCTGAGACCGCTGGACAGCCTGCGTCTGCGAACCCAGCTGGAGCAGAATCTTTCCGCTCTGCTGGGACCGGTGGAGGCAACAGCGCTGTTGCAACCGCTGGAGACCGATCGCAGTGCCGGCTTCAAGGCCCGTGAGGTACATTTGCTGGAACAGCAACTGGAAACCTATGACCAGCGCCTGTCCGGCCTGGCAGCCGAACTTGACCAGCTCAGACGCTATCATCGTGCCACTCTGCAGCGCCTGCCTATCGGGGTCTGCACCCTCGATGCAGACCAGCGCATCCTGTTCTGGAATGCCGAGCTGGAGCAGTACACCGGGCTGAGTGCCGAACAGGCGCTCGGCAATCCGCTGGCACAACTGCCCCTGCCCTGGAGCCGCCTGCTGCAGGAGTTTGCAGACAACAACACCCTGCATCAGGAAGCTCAAATGATTGAACTGCAGGGCGAGCAGCGCTGGTTCAGCCTGCACAAGGCACGCCTGGACGACACGCCTGCGCAAGGCAAGGTCCTGTTGATTGAAGAGGAAACCGAGCACCTGATGATGGCCCGCAAGTTGGCCCACAGCGAACGTCTGGCATCCATCGGCCGCTTCGCTGCCGGCGTTGCTCATGAGATCGGAAACCCGGTGACCGGTATCGCCTGCCTGGCCCAGAACCTGAAACTGGAGACAGAGCTGCCGGAGGTGCTGGAAACCGGCGATCAGATTGTTGATCAGACCCGCCGCATCAACCGTATCGTTCAATCACTGGTGCGTTTTGCCCACACAGGTCGTCAGGAAGGCCCGGAGCATTTCGAGCCGCTGGATTTGCGCAACTGCATTGATGAAGCGATCCATCTGGTTACCCTCGACAGCCACAGCCGACAGCAACATTTTGTCAATCAGGTTGACCCGTCCCTGCAGATCCGTGGCGACCTGCAACTGCTGCTGCAGGTATTCGTCAACCTGCTCAACAACGCCAGTGATGCCTCACCGCCGCAGGGGCTGGTCGAAATTGAAGCACAGGCGAGCGAGACCAGTATCTGCATTCGTATTACCGATGAGGGCACCGGCATCGCCCCGGAACACCTGAACCGTCTTTTCGAGCCCTTTTTCACCACCAAGGACCCTGGACGCGGAACCGGTCTGGGTCTGCCTTTGGTCTACAACATCATTGTGCAGCACTATGGTAATATCGAGATTCTTAGCCCGGCCAACAAAAACCAGAACAAAGGCACTCAGGTCGTAATCACCTTACCCCGGCTGAACGAGGAAAATGCCCTTGCGTCGCCGGCTGCTCATGGAGAAGGTTTGTCCGGATGAGTCGAATTCTGATTGTCGAGGATGAAAGTATCATCCGCTCAGCGCTCAGGCGCCTGCTGGAAAAAAACGGATATGAAGTCAGTGACGCCGGCTCGGTGGCCGAAGCCTGTGGCGACTTCAGTCTGGAAAGCTTTGACCTGATCATCACCGATTTGAGATTGCCCGGTGCGCCGGGTACCGACCTCATCGGACTGGCCGGATCGGTGCCGGTATTGATCATGACCAGCTATGCCAGCCTGCGCTCTGCTGTGGATGCCATGAAGCTTGGCGCCGTGGACTATATTGCCAAACCGTTCGATCACGACGAAATGCTGAAAACCGTAGCGGCCACACTGTCACAGCCCCGCACTGCATCAGACAGCGAAGTCAGCGGCAGCACCAGCGGTAAGGCGCCCGAACAGACGCGCATTATCGGTTCCTGCAAGTCGATGCAGGAACTCTACCGCCGCATCAGCAAGGTCGCACGCACCGATGCCACCGTATTGATCCTTGGCGAGTCCGGTACCGGCAAGGAGCTGGCCGCCCGCGCCATTCACGAACAGAGCAACAGGGCCAACCGACCCATGGTGTGCGTCAACTGCGCCGCCATACCGGAGACGCTGATCGAGTCCGAACTGTTCGGGCATGAGAAAGGCGCCTTCACCGGTGCAACCAGCGGCCGCAGTGGCCTGATTGAAGCCGCCGATGGCGGCACCCTGTTTCTGGACGAGATCGGTGAACTGCCCCTGGAAGCCCAGGCCCGCCTGCTGCGCTTCCTGCAGGAGGGTGAAATTCGCCGAGTTGGGGCGGTGCAACCGCTCAAGGTGGATGTACGTCTGATCGCTGCTACCCATCGCGATCTCAAGACCCGCGCCCGCTCCGGCCAGTTCCGTGAAGATCTGTATTATCGCCTGTACGTGATGGAGCTGCGCATGCCCCCCCTGCGGGCACGAGAGGACGACATTCTGGAGCTGGCCGAAGCCTTCCTGTCCAAGCAGGCCGAAAAGATGGGATGTGAGTCTCTCAACTTCAGCCCCGAAGCACTGGAGCTTCTGCGCAGCTATCACTGGCCCGGCAATGTGCGCGAGCTGGAGAATGCGATTGAGCGCGCCGTCATTCTGGCCGATGGTCGGCAGATCACTCCTGATCTGCTGGGCCTTGAGCTGGAACAGCAGAGCCTGGCCGACATCGAAAGCCAGTATGCCCAGCGGCACAGGCCTACACCGAGCCTTGACAGTGAAGCCACCACCCATGCCCGCACCGACCTGTCCCTGGACGACTACTTCCAGCGCTTCGTCCTTGAAAACCAGGACCAGATGAGTGAAACCGAACTGGCTAAAACGCTCGGAATCAGCCGCAAAAGCCTGTGGGAGCGACGCCAGAAACTGGGTATCCCCCGCAAACCCAAGGGGTAACAATCGGTAACACTCAAAAGTGTTACCTTACTACCCATCGTCGCCCACAAACCGTGACATTCGGTAACACTCTGTTGCCAGAAACGAGAGAATAATCAGGACCAATATAGCCTTAATCATATAAAACAAAGGGTTATGATTTTTGGCACGCGTCCTGCTTTATTACTGACAGAACAACAACAACGTACACGCTGAAGCAGCGCCGGTAATAAAAATAAAAATGGCCCTGTGGATGAGTGACCTGCCTCGAATAAAAATAAAAATGAGGCTTAGTCGGTCGATAGAGTGGCACTGCAGCGCTCCCCAATCAGTGCTCTTAGGAAGAACAACAACAAGCTAAGCTTCATGGTGTCACTTTACGACCGACACCCCCCACCCTCCTGATTCACGCATCACGCTTTGCCACACCACGCAACCATGCCCGCTCCGAGCCTTATACTAAGCTTTCGCAGGTGTTATGATGCCCCATCCGTGATCAGCCATTACAGGGACCCCCAGTAACCGATGTCTAATACTCTGCTCATCATTCTGCTCGCACTCGCTGCAGCAGCCCTGATCGCCCTTGTCATGTTCAGTCGTCGCCGCACCGTCAATCCCGCAGCCACACCTCCCCAGGAAAGCTCGCCACCGGCGACAGCTGCCGAGCAGCCACTTCCGCTGGGACAGCGTCGCATCGTCAATGAGTCCGAGCACCAGATTCCTCGCCGCCACCTGGACGACAATGCGATGAAGGTTGTCTATCGACTGCAGGATGCCGGCTTCGAGGGCTACCTTGTCGGCGGCTGCATACGTGACCTGCTGCTGGGACACACCCCCAAAGACTTTGACATCGCCACCTCAGCTCACCCCGAAGAGGCCGAAGAGCTGTTTCGACGTGGTCGCCTGATTGGGCGCCGCTTCAAGCTGCTGCATGTCCGCTTCGGTCGCGAAGTGATCGAGGTCGCCACCTTCAGAGCATCGCACGATCAGGAAGAAACGACCCAGGACCAGGCCCGTACGGCCGCCACCGGCATGATCCTGCGCGACAATGTCTACGGCACCATCGAAGAAGATGCCCTGCGCCGCGATTTCACCATCAACGCGCTTTACTACGATGTGCGTGACCATACCGTACTCGATTTTGCCAATGGCTATCCTGACCTCAAACAGCGCCAGCTGCGCATGATCGGTGATGCACGCGAACGCTACCGTGAAGACCCGGTGCGCATGCTCAGGGCTGCACGCTTTGCGGCCAAACTCGGCTTTGAAGTGGAACCCGGTACCGCAGCTCCGATTCGAGAACTGGCAGCGCTGCTTGGCAATGTATCCCCCGCACGCCTGTTTGATGAAGTGCTCAAACTGCTGCAGAGCGGACACGGTGAAGCGTCCTACCGACAGCTGCAACGCTTCGGTCTGTTTGCCTTCCTTTTCCCGCAAACTGATGCGGCGCTGGAACATGACGAGTATCCGGTGGAAACCCTGCTGATCAACGCCCTGTGCAACACGGATCGACGTCTGTCTCAGGGCAAGAGCGTCACCCCTGCCTTTCTGTTTGCGGCCTTGCTCTGGTATCCGTTGCAGCTGAGAATCAAACAGCTGGAGCAGAGCTCAGATCTGCCACCGATCCCGCTGCTGCATGAGGCCGCCAATCAGGTTCTGGCCGAGCAGGTCCGCTCAACTGCCATTCCGCGCCGATTCTCCACTCCGGTGCGTGAAATCTGGGAACTGCAGCTTCGCCTGCCGCGTCGACAGGGCAAGAAAGCCGATCAGCTGATGGAGCATCCGCGTTTCAGAGCTGCATACGATCTTCTGGTACTGCGTGAGAACAGTGGTGAGCCGCTGCAGGGCCTGAGCCAGTGGTGGACCGACTACCAGTCCTCCAATCCGGTTACACGACGCGACATGGTCCCCGCGGATCAGGATGACAAGCCGCGCCGCAAACGTCGTCGTCGCCCACGCAACCGTCCGGCGCAGGACAGCCGCCCCAGCGATGAGTAAGGCTCAGTTACGCGCCTGGATTGGTCTGGGCAGCAACCTTGAGGACCCGCTGCTGCAGGTCAGCACCGCGCTGCAAGAGCTGAAGCAACTGCCTGACACCACTCTGGTTGCACACTCGTCGCTCTACCGTTCCGATCCCGTCGGACCTCCCGGCCAGCCCGATTACATCAACGCGGTTGCTGCACTGGATACCCGTCTGGAGCCGGAAGCCCTGCTCGATGCGCTGCAGGCGATCGAGCAGGTACACCAGCGCGTGCGCAAGATCCACTGGGGGCCCCGCACCCTGGACCTGGACCTGCTGCTGTATGGCGATCAGGTGATATCGACGCCGCGCCTGACCGTTCCCCATGCCTGCATGACCGAGCGCAATTTTGTCCTCTGGCCATTGGCGGAACTGGCGCCGGAGCTGATCCTGCCCGATGGCCGCCCGCTGAATACGCTTCTTCAGCACTGCCCTCTGGGCACGCTGGAAAAGATATCGTTATAATCGCGCACAAGCTCAGACAATGATGAAGAGATTGCTATGTCCAACTTTACGCTGCATACCCTGACCGCCCGCAAACAGGCCGGTGAAAAGTTTGCCGTACTGACCGCTTATGATGCGACCTTTGC
This sequence comes from Marinobacterium sp. MBR-109, assembly GCF_040547565.1. NCBI lineage: Bacteria > Pseudomonadati > Pseudomonadota > Gammaproteobacteria > Oceanospirillales > Oceanospirillaceae > Marinobacterium > Marinobacterium sp. MBR-109. Next base: position 336,853 of record NZ_JBEPPZ010000003.1, on the reverse strand, counting down.
CCACCTGGTGAGCAGCGCCGGTATCGAGATGATTCTGGTCGGTGACTCACTCGGTATGGTACTGCAGGGACAGAGCAGCACCCTGCCGGTTACCGTTGATGAGATGGCTTACCACACCGCCAGCGTTGCCCGCGGCAATCAGGGTGCCATGATCATGTCGGACCTGCCGTTCATGAGCTATTCCACACCGGAGCAGGCGATGGACAACTCGGCCAAGCTGATGCAGGCAGGCGCACACATCGTCAAGCTGGAAGGCGGCGACTGGCTGTGTGAAAGCGTGCGCATGCTGGCCGAGCGCGGCGTGCCCGTGTGCCCGCACCTTGGCTTGACACCTCAGGCCGTCAACAAGCTTGGCGGTTATCGAGTGCAGGGGCGTGACCGCCAGTCCGCCCTGAAAATGATTGAAGATGCGAAGAAGCTTGAAGATGCCGGCGCCAGCATGCTCCTGCTGGAGTGTGTCCCCACACTGCTGGCCGAAGAGATTACCCGCAACGTAGAGATTCCGGTTATCGGTATCGGTGCAGGCCATCACACGGATGCCCAGGTACTGGTGATGCATGACATGCTTGGCATTACACCTGGACGTCGGCCCAAGTTCGTCAAGGACTTCATGGCCGAAGCCGACAGCATTGAGCAGGCTTTCCGCCTGTATGGCGATCAGGTAAGAGCCGGTACGTTTCCCGGACCGGAACACGGGTTCGAGTAACATGCAGACGATCAACACCATTGCGGATCTGCGTACCGCCCTGAAGCCGGCACGACTGTCCGGCCGGAAAATTGCACTGGTACCCACCATGGGCAACCTGCACCAGGGCCACATCAAACTGGTGGAAACAGCACGCCGGCAAGCCGATATCGTGGTGGCCAGCATCTTCGTCAACCCGCTGCAGTTTGGTGCCAACGAAGATCTCGACAGCTACCCTCGCACCCTGGCCGCCGATCAGGAGAAGCTGATGGCAGCCGGTTGTGACCTGCTGTTTGCACCCGGTGTCAGCGAAGTCTACCCGGAAGGCCAGGACAACCAGACACTGGTTGAGGTCCCGGGCCTGTCCGATCTGCACTGCGGCGCCAGCCGGCCGGGGCACTTCCGTGGTGTAACCACCGTGGTATGCAAGCTGTTCAACATTGTACAGCCGGATCTGGCCGTGTTCGGGCTCAAGGATTATCAGCAGGTTGCCGTGATCCGCAAGATGGTACGCGACCTCTGCATCCCCGTTGATATTGTGGGTGTTGCGACGGAGCGAGCCGGCAGCGGACTGGCGCTCAGTTCACGCAACGGCTATCTCAATGCGGATGAACTGGCCATTGCCCCCCTGCTGCAACAGATCCTGCAACAGACCGCCGAGGCGGTGCGCAACGGCGCCACGGATTTCAGCGCACTGGAACAGCAGGCGCAGCAACAACTTGAAGCGGGTGGCTTCCAGCGCGATTACTACCGCATCCTGTGCCGGGATACACTCCAGCCGCCTGAAGCCGGAGATGTTCGCCCTCTGGTCATTCTGGTCGCCGCGCGACTCGGCCCTGCCCGTCTGATCGACAACCTCGAGATCTGACACTCCCAGGGGGCCCTGTACTCCCGTTGTGCAGCGCACACAGTTTTGCCTTGGTCTACTTGACACCGCCTGAGCCCTTCGCGCAGACTCGAAGGACCTCATGGCGGTATGGATACCCGTACGCCTGCCCGAGCTGATGCCGACTGAAACATCCCTTTCACCGGCGTGCATTACCCTGAGCCCGGGATCAATAATGATATGAACCAAAGAGGCACTTCCATTATGCGTGATGTTGTTATCGTTGCCGCTGGCCGTACAGCGGTGGGTACTTTCAACGGCTCCCTCTCCTCACTGACCGCGGCTACTCTGGGCGCTGAAGTACTCAAGGGCCTGTTGCAGAAGACCGGACTCAACCCGGCAGAGGTAGACGAAGTGATTCTGGGCCAGGTACTCACGGCCGGCTGTGGCCAGAACCCGGCGCGTCAGGCTCTGATCCACGCTGGCATCCCTCAGGAAGTGCCCGCCATGACCATCAACAAGGTGTGCGGCTCCGGCCTCAAGGCCCTGCAACTGGCGACCCAGGCGATCCGCTGCGGTGATGCTGACGTGATCATCGCCGGCGGCCAGGAAAACATGTCCCAGTCACCCCACCTGCTGCCCAACTCGCGTAATGGCGCACGCATGGGCGACTGGAAGATGATCGACTCCATGATTACCGATGGCCTGTGGGATGCGTTCAACAACTACCACATGGGTATCACCACCGAGAACATTGTCGAGAAATACGGTTTCAGCCGTGAAGAGCAGGACGCTTTCGCTTCTGCCTCTCAGAACAAGGCTGAAGCGGCCGTCACCTCTGGCCGCTTCAAGGACGAAATCATTCCGGTCAGCATTCCACAGCGCAAGGGCGATCCAGTGGTGTTCGACACCGATGAACAGCCCCGCTTTGGCTGCACCCCGGAAGCACTGGGCAAACTGCGCCCGGCCTTCAAGAAAGACGGCACCGTGACCGCCGGCAACAGCTCCACCATCAATGATGGTGCAGCTGCCGTGATTCTGTGTTCGGCCGAAAAGGCGGAAGCGCTGGGTCTGCCGGTACTGGCTCGTATCAAGGCGTACGCCTCTGCCGGTGTTGATCCCGCCATCATGGGTACAGGCCCGATCTGCGCCACCACCAAGGCGCTGGAGAAGGCGGGTTGGGGCATCAACGATCTGGAACTGGTCGAAGCCAACGAAGCCTTCGCGGCTCAAGCCATGTCCGTCAACAAGGATCTGGGCTGGAACACCGATATCGTCAACGTGAACGGTGGCGCGATTGCGCTGGGCCACCCGATTGGCGCTTCCGGTTGCCGCATTCTCGTGTCACTGGTACATGAGATGATCAAGCGTGACGCCAAAAAAGGTCTAGCGACCCTCTGCATCGGTGGCGGCATGGGTACAGCACTGGCGATCGAACGCGACTGATTCGCACCGCATCAACGCAAACAGCCGCCCGAGGGCGGCTGTTTTGTTTCGGAAAGACACTGACGCCTGAATACCGCAGGCGATCACGCCGTGGCAATGGCGCCCTTGCCGATGCCCTCAAATGCCCGCACAACCACCTCATCCTGCGGGTGGTCGATTTTGATCTGCGCCGCAAGGTGTGCCGCAATTTGCTCCACGGTACTCTCGGTGTCGATCAGATAGCAGCAGCGGGCCGGCAGCTCCAGCTCGAACGCACCCTGAGGCGCCGTATAGGCATAATGGTGCACACCGTCCGGCTGGCTCTTCAAGTGAGCACGGGTACCAATATAGATATCACGGAAACACTCGGCCCAGCGCCCTTCCAGCACCTCATCACGATGACCGTTACGGTAGATCATGATACGCGAGCGGTGGCCATGAGCGATGCGCTGGCAGTTGCCATCATGCTGCTGCAGGCCGTGACTGTAATGGTAGTAGTGCCCGTCAATGGACTCGGTCGTGAATGCCAGCTCAACCCCCTGCACCTGCTCTGGAAACAGCTGACGCAGCTGGTCTCGGCACCAGTGGGCAACACTGAGTTCGTCAATTTCAGTACAGGGCAGAGCAGCGATGGCCTGTTCGGGTGAACGGCAGCGGAAAAGGCCACCCCCCGGGTAGTGCCAGCGTACTTCGGTCATGCCGCCCTGCTGCTCAAGCTGCAAGCCGGGCAGCTGCGCCGGTACGGCCAGCATATGATCAAGGTGTGCATCCAGCCACTGCTTGACCCGGCGCTTGACCACACCGAAATCACAGATCATCCCCTGAGGATCAAGACTGCCATCCAGTACCAGCTGCACCGCCCAAGACTCACCTACCAGCCCGCGCTTGGGATGAAGGTAGGAAAAATCCACATGGGTCAGATTATCGACGAAGAGCTTCACGGTGGCCTCGCAACAAGTTTGGGAGCGCTATTCTAGCGGATTCACCGACAGCTTTCATGAGCCCCTGTCGGTGATCTTGCCCGCTACTATATACTAGTACCCTTTGAATACTTTGCAGGTTAACCATGCGACTCGACAAATACATAGCCAGCGTCACCGACTTTTCCCGCAAGGAGGTCAAGCGCATGCTGCACGCGGACGAAGTGACCGTCAACGGGGAGCATGAGCGTGACGCCGGGCGCAAGGTCAGTGACGCCGATGACGTATGCCTGCAGGGAATGCCCCTCGATCCGCCCAGTACTCGCTATATCATGCTCTACAAGCCCGAGGGTGTGGTCTGCTCAAACGACGACCCGACACACCCGACCGTAACGGCGCTTCTTGAGATGCCGCGTGTCGAGCGCCTGCACATCTGCGGCCGACTCGATGTTGATACAACCGGGCTGGTACTGCTGACCGATGACGGCCAGTGGGCTCACCGTATCACATCGCCCAACCGCCACACCGGCAAGATCTATCACGTGACTACCTCGGATCCGATCCCTCCCGACACCATCCGCATCTTTGCCGATGGCATCATGCTGAACGGGGAGCACCGACGGACCAAGCCGGCAGAACTTGAACTGCTGTCAGCGCGTGAAGCCCGTGTCTGCCTGCATGAAGGGCGCTACCATCAGGTCAAGCGCATGTTTGCCGCCCTCGGCAACCGGGTTGAAGCCCTGCATCGCGAGCGGATCGGCGATATTATCCTTGATGAAATGCTCGAACCCGGTGAATACCGCGAACTCACCCCTGCCGAGATCGCCAGTGTCTGATATGGATCCAATTGCCCGCGAACTGGAACAGCAACTCAGCCACCTGAGCGATCAGGCCCTTTGGCTGGTGGATGAAAACCCGCAACCACGCTGTCGTCCAAACCCCTTGATTGAGGTGGTCGGCAACCGCTTCGATGTGATTGAGCAGCTTCGGCAGCAGGGCTGGCAAGCCCGGTTCAATGACTTTGAGCTCGATGCACTGCCAAGCGCCGGCTTCAATACCATCCTGTACCGTGTCTCCAAGGAAAAGGCCGTAGTACACCATCTGATCGGCGCGGCAAAACGCCTGCTCAAACCGAACGGCGAGCTCATTCTGTTGGGTGACAAGGGCGAGGGCATTCGTACCTACGTGCGCAAGGCCGAACTTTGTCTTGGGGGCAGCCGCAGTGAAACCAAACTTGGCGGCAACAGCTGGTGTGCTCACATAGTACGCAGTGAAGAAGGGGGTCAATGCCCCGACAGCCAGGATTATGCTGAACTGCGCCCGGCCTGCTCCGATCAGCGATTTGAGTACTGGGCCAAACCCGGCCTGTTTGGCTGGAACAAGATCGACCGTGGCAGCGCCTTTCTGATCGAGCAGCTGCCCGCCATGCTGGAAACACAGCTGCCACTGTCCGGTTCAGTGCTGGATCTGGGCTGCGGCTTCGGCTACCTTGCGCTCAATGCAGCAGGTCCTGAAACCCGGCTGGTGTGCACTGACAATAATGCCGCGGCTCTTCTGGCCTGCCAGCACAATCTTCGGCGCGCCAGAATCAGTGGCGAGGTTCTGGCCAGCAATGCGGGGGACAGCATCCGGCAACAGTTTGATACCCTGCTGTGCAACCCACCCTTCCACAGCGGTTTCAGTGTCGATGGTGACCTCACCGACCGTTTTCTGGCAGCCGCACAGCACCTGCTTACATCACAGGGTACCGCCTGTTTTGTCGTCAATCAGCACATCCCGCTTGAGCGCAAGGCGGTCGGACGCTTTGCTGACATCAGCCTGTGGGCCGATAATGGCAGCTTCAAGCTGGTTCGATTGCGCAAACCGATTAATCCAACTGTTCAGGGACACTCATGACCTTCGACTACCTTCGCCAGAGCCTGTTCTTTTTCCGTACCCATCTCAGCCGGCTGGCACTGATTCAGATTCCCTTTCTGCTGCTGATCACAGTGGTACAGTACCAGCTGCTGCAGGGAGCCGAGTCTGCCGAGGCTGCGCGCACGACCAGCAGCGTCTTCATCAGCTCGGCACTGGACCTGGCGCTGATGCCAATCTACTGGGGGGCTACCCTGCTGTATATGCAGTCGGTGCTGCAGGGACAAACACTGTCCACAAGCCAGGCGATCAGCCTCAGCCTGACCTGCTGGGGACGCCTGCTGCTGACGTATATTCTGACAGCTCTGGCGGTTTCGACCGGTCTGTTGTTACTTATCCTGCCCGGGATCTACATTGGCATCAGGCTGGCCTTTGCCGAGTTCTACTGCGTGATGGAAGGCAAGGGACCGGTGGAGTCCATCCGTGCCAGCTGGGGCAGCAGCAGTGAATTTTTCTGGCCGCTTCTGCAGGGACTGGCACTGATTTTCGGTGTATTGATGCTGGCTGAAGTGATGATCGGGCAGATGTTGAGCGATACCCGAATACTGATGCTGGCGCTGTCACTGCTGGTGCAGTTTCTGGGCGTCATGTCGAGCATCTACGCCTATCGCATCTACTGTGTGATGAAAGAGGAACACAAACCGCTCTGACCATAAAAAAACCCCTGCCGACGCAAATCGGCAGGGGTTTTTCAAAGTCGATACAACGCTGCTTAGCTGGAAACAGACTCGTCTTCGATCAGGTCCTTCATGGACAGCTTGATGCGACCACGCATATCCACATCCAGCACCTTGACCTTCACCATGTCATCCATCTTGATGTAGTCAGTCACGGCCTGAACGCGTTCCTTGGCGATCTGGGAGATGTGTACCAGACCATCCTTGCCCGGCAGGATATTGACGAATGCACCGAACTCTTCGATACGCACCACCTTGCCTTCGTAGATCTTGCCCACTTCAGCTTCAGCCGTGATCGCCATGACGCGATCCAGCGCCGCTTTGCCCTTGGCCTTGTCATCAGCGTAGATGCGGACAGTACCGTCATCTTCGATATCGATCATGGCGCCGGTTTCTTCGGTCAGACCGCGAATGGTGGCGCCACCCTTACCGATCAGGTCACGGATTTTCTCCGGGTTGATCTTCAGCAGCTGCATGGCCGGTGCGTTATCCGGCAGTTCCGGACGAGCATAGCCGATGACCAGTGCCATCTCTTTCAGGATGTGCTTGCGCGCTTCGTGCGCCTGCTCCAGCGCGATCTCCATGATCTCTTCGGTGATGCCGGTGATCTTGATATCCATCTGCAGGGCCGTAACACCCGCTTCAGTACCGGCGACTTTGAAGTCCATGTCACCAAGGTGGTCTTCGTCACCCAGGATATCGGTCAGGACGGCAAAGCGATCATTCTCCTTCACCAGCCCCATGGCAATACCGGCCACAGGCGCTTTCAGCGGCACACCCGCATCCATCATCGCCAGAGAGGCGCCACAAACGGACGCCATGGAGCTGGAGCCGTTGGACTCGGTAATTTCGGACACAATGCGGATGGTGTACGGGAACTCTTCCTGAGTCGGCAACACAGCCGCAACACCACGACGAGCCAGACGACCATGACCAATTTCGCGACGGCCTGCACCCATCATGCGGCCCGCTTCACCCACGGAGTACGGAGGGAAGTTGTAGTGCAGCATGAACGGATCCTTGCGCTCACCTTCCAGCGCATCGATGATCTGCTGATCACGGCTGGTGCCCAGGGTACAGGTCGCGATCGCCTGAGTTTCACCGCGGGTAAACAGCGCTGAGCCGTGCACACCCTTGAGCAGGTCGATCTCGACATTGATCGGACGTACGGTTTTGGTATCACGGCCATCGATACGCGGCTCGCCATCGATAATGCGGTTACGCACAATCTCTTTTTCCAGCGAGCTGAAAATCGCGGACACTTCCTTGCCGGAGGGCTGACCCTCTTCACTGCCAGACAGGGCTTCAACCGCCTGCGCACGCAGTTCAGACAGGCTGGACTGACGCTGCATCTTGTCAGCAACCTGATAGGCAGATGCAATGCCGGCACCGACCAGTTCACGCACCTGAGCGATCAGGGCTTCGTTCTTGGCCGCAGGCTGCCAGTCCCACTTCGGTTTGCCGGCTTCAGCCACCAGTTCGTTGATGGCGTTGATCACCACCTGCATTTCCTGGTGTGCAAACAGCACGGCGCCGAGCATTTCGTCTTCGGTCAGCTCTTTGGCTTCAGACTCAACCATCAGTACCGCATCGGCAGTACCGGCTACAACCATGTCCAGCTCGGAGGTTGCCAGCTCGGCATAGGTCGGGTTCAGGATGTAGCCGTCAGCCTCGGTGAAACCGACACGGGCACCACCGATCGGCCCCATGAACGGCAGACCGGAGATCGCCAGTGCCGCAGAGGTACCGATCATGGCCGCGATATCCGGATCATTGACCTTGTCGGCCGACATCACGGTGCAAACCACCTGGACTTCGTTCATGAAGCCTTTCGGGAACAGCGGACGGATCGGACGGTCGATCAGGCGCGAAGTCAGCGTTTCCTTCTCGGAAGGACGCGCTTCACGCTTGAAGAAGCCACCCGGAATACGGCCGACGGCGTAGTATTTTTCCTGGTAATGAACCGACAGCGGGAAGAAGTCCTGACCTTCACGCATCTCTTTGGAGCCGACTACGGTACAGAGTACCTGAACACCGTCCATGGTAACCATGACGGCACCGGTGGCCTGACGGGCTACCTTGCCGGTTTCGATGGTGATGGTATGTTTGCCGAACTGAAATGATTTACTGATCGCTTGCACGATAGAAACTCCTCGGGTTTGTGTATTCCCGTCAGCGGACCAACCAACCCTCTTTTCAAGCCAGTACTCAGTTGCCGACTGCGACAGTCGTCAAGTGAGTACAGGCTGGATGATTGTGTCGCTTTAACGGGCTGTAGATAAAGCTGAGGCCATACACAGTATGGCCTCAGGATGGAACTGCTTAGCGACGCAGTCCAAGACGGCCGATCAGCGCCAGATAGCGGTCAGCGTCTTTGCCTTTCAGGTAGTCCAGCAGCTTACGACGCTGGTTTACCATGCGGATCAGACCACGGCGAGAGTGGTGATCCTGCTTGTGCGACTTGAAGTGACCCTGCAGGCCTTCGATGTTCGCAGTCAGCAGCGCAACCTGTACTTCGGTAGAACCGGTATCACCAGCGCCACGACCGAATTCAGCAACGATTTCCGCTTTTTTCTCAATAGAGAGTGCCATTGTATATCTCCTCGTTAATATGCACACAGTGACCTGCACTGCGGATTGATAGACGCGCTGCACCGAGCATATTTTCAGTACAGCGTCAGTTTGGCTTCAGCCAAATCGGTTCAGGCGGTGCTGACCAGGCGTTTGCCCTTCAGCGCCCCCCTGGCATCGCGCTCTGCGATACCGAGAAATTCGTCGGTTGCACGGTTGAATACCAGAAACTCATCTGCCTCCGGCAATCGGTCGTCAACACGCAGCCTTTGCCCCATCTGCAGCCGCTCGGCTTCAGCCGCTTCCAGCTGAACCCGTGGCAAATCGGCCACCGGCGCCCAGGCCGGTAATAATAGCGCATCCAGCCGTTGTTGTATGCTGTTTTGCGCCTCCTCAGCCTGAGGTTGCGCCAGGTTTTGCAGCTGCTCCAGCGTCATCATCTGGTCGGCATGGAAAGGCCCGGTCTGCAGCCTGCGCAACACACTGACATGCGCACCACAGCCCAGCAGCACGCCAAGGTCCTCAACGATACTGCGGATATAGGTACCTTTGGAGCAGAACACCTCCAAATCCACCTCATCCCCGCGCAACGCCAGCAACTTGATCTCGTGAATCCGCACACGGCGGGGTTTCACTTCAACCTCGACACCCTGACGTGCCAGCTTGTACAACGGCTGGCCGTTGAGTTTGAGTGCCGAATACACCGGCGGTACCTGCTCGATCTCGCCACTGAAATGCTCGACCAGCAGTGCTTCAATCCGCTCTCGGCTGAGGTTGGCGGGAACCGGCTTTTCTTCGGTGATCTCCCCCTCGGCATCACAGGTATCGGTACGTTGCCCCAGTTTTGCCGTGGTCAGGTAACGCTTGTCCGAATCCAGCAGGTATTGGGAAAACTTGGTTGCCTCACCCAGACAGATCGGCAGCAGGCCAGTCGCCAGCGGGTCCAGCGCTCCTGTGTGACCGGCCTTGGCGGCGCCATAGATTCGCTTGACCCTTTGCAGGGCAGAATTGGAGGACAGCCCCTGAGGCTTGTCCAACAGAAAAAGGCCGCTGATTGGGCGACCTTTTGGTTTACGGGCCATGCTTCAGTTCCCGTTATCGTCTTCATTATCCGGGCGGCTGCTCTCCTGCTGCCAGGCCTTTTCAATCAGGCCATGCAGGTGGCGCCCCCGCTCAACGGTTTCGTCAAAATGGAATCGAAGCTGCGGCATGACCCGCAACTTGATTCCGCGAGACAATTCCGTGCGCAGGAATCCAGCGGCGTTATTGAGCACCGTACGGGAACTCTTGATCACCTCGGCTTCAGTCTGATCACCAATCGCCAGCACGGTGAAGTAGATATCGGCATAGCCGAGATCCTTGCTCACCTTGACGTGGCTGATGGTCACCATACCCAGCCGCGGATCCTTTATTTCACGCTGGATCAGGGTGGCCAGATCACGCTGGATCTGGTCCCCTACCCGGTCGGTACGTTTGAAATCGCGTGCCATGATGCTCCGCTTACAGCGTACGCTGTACTTCAATGGTGTCGAACACTTCGATCTGGTCACCGACCTTCACGTCGTTGTAGTTCTTCACCCCGATACCACATTCCATACCCTGACGCACTTCTGCCACGGCATCCTTGAAGCGACGCAGAGATTCCAGCTCGCCCTCGTAGATCACCACGTTGTCGCGCAGTACACGGATACGCTTGTTACGGTAAACCGTACCCTCGGTCACCATACAACCGGCGATGGCGCCCAGCTTCGGTGAACGGAACACATCACGCACCTGAGCAATACCGACGATCTCTTCACGGTATTCCGGTGACAGCAGACCGGTCATCGCCTGTTTTACGTCATCAATGATGTCGTAAATAACGCTGTAGTAGCGCAGCTCAAGCTCTTCCCGTTCAACCACGGCCTTGGCCTGGTTGTCGGCACGTACGTTGAAGCCGATCAGGATGGCCGAGGAGGCCAGTGCCAGGTTGGCATCGGTTTCGGCGATACCGCCCACACCACTGGAGACGATGTTGACCTTCACTTCGTCTGTGGACAGATCTTCCAGTGACTGGATGATCGCTTCCAGAGAACCGCGTACATCCGCCTTGAGGACGATGTTCAGTGACTTGACTTCGCCAGCCTGCATGTTCTCGAACAGGTTCTCCAGCTTTGCCTTCTGCTGACGCGCCAGCTTAACCTCGCGGTATTTGCCCTGACGGAAAAGCGCCACTTCACGGGCTTTCTTCTCGCTGGACACAACGGTGAACTCGTCACCTGCACCCGGGGTACCATCCAGACCCAGAATTTCCACTGGAATGGACGGACCTGCTTCGTCGATCGGCGTGCCATTTTCGTCCAGCATCGCACGTACACGACCGTAATGCAGACCGGCCAGCACGATATCGCCCTTGCGCAGGGTGCCGTTCTGTACCAGCAGAGTGGATACGGAACCACGGCCCTTGTCGACACGGGACTCGACCACCACACCCTGACCCGGTGCATCTTTCACGGCAGTCAGTTCAAGCAGTTCGGCCTGCAGCAGGATCGCATCCAGCAGCGAATCGATGCCTTCGCCACTCTTGGCCGAAACATGCGCGAACTGAACATCTCCACCCCATTCCTCAGGCAGTACGTCACGCTGAGCCAGCTCGTTCTTGACGCGGTCCAGATCGGCATCTTCCTTGTCGATCTTGTTCACGGCCACTACCAGAGGTACACCGGCCGCTTTCGCATGCTGGATCGCCTCTTCGGTCTGCGGCATCACGCCGTCGTCAGCGGCAACAACCAGTACCACAATGTCGGTCAGCTGAGCACCGCGTGCACGCATGGCGGTAAAGGCCGCATGCCCCGGGGTATCCAGGAAAGTCACCATGCCATTGTCAGTTTCAACGTGGTAGGCACCGATGTGCTGGGTAATGCCACCCGCTTCACCAGTCGCCACCTTGGTGCGACGGATGTAGTCAAGCAGCGAGGTTTTGCCGTGGTCAACATGACCCATGACAGTTACCACCGGTGCACGGCCAACCTGCTCGCCCTGAGCCGCCTGAACGCTTTCGATCAGCGCGTCTTCAATGGCATTTTCCTGCATCGGAATGGCTTTGTGGCCCATCTCTTCCACCACCAGTACGGCGGTGTCCTGATCCAGCACTTGGTTGATGGTCGCCATGGCGCCCATCTTGAACATCACCTTGATGACTTCAGCCGCCTTGATCGACATCTTCTTGGCCAGCTCGGCCACGGTGATGCTCTCAGGGATATTTACTTCATGCACCACCGGTGCAGTCGGCTTTTCGAAGCCATGCTGGTTCGGACCAGAGCTGCGGCCACGGGCAGCACCTGCACGCTTGCCACCCTTGCCACGACGACCGCGGGTATCATCCTGACGTGCAGTTTTGCCGCCCTTGCCACGACGCGGGCGGTCGTCATCATCACTGCGACGGGATTTTTCCTTGTCCTTGCGACGCGGGTTTTCAGTGACCGGCTCGGCCAGCACTTCGGGTTCAGGTGCAGCCGCGGCAGCCGGTTTGGCCTTGGTTGCCACTTCAGCTGACGGCGCTGACTTTTCTTCAGCACGCGGCGCTTCAGCATCAACCTTGTTCGCTTCTGTAACGGCTTCAGCCTGAGCTTCAACGGCGGGTACCGCTTCAACAACAGGCTCTGCCACAGCCGCCACTTCTTCAACTACCGTTGCCGGAGCATTGTCCTCTTCCAACAGCGAACGCTTAACGTAGGTACGCTTCTTGCGCACCTCAACACTGACTGTCTTGCGCTTGCCTGAAGCACCAGAGACTTTCAGCTCAGACTTGGTCTTGCGCTTGAGCGTGATTTTGCTGGGTTCAGCTGCATCCACATTCTCGCCGTGACTGCGCTTAAGATGACTCAGAAGCTTCAGACGCTCCTCTTCGGTCACACTCGATTCAATTTTCTTTGCACCGATGCCGGCTTCCTGCATTTGCGTCAACAGACGCTCAGCGGATACACCAACCACATCGGCAAGTTGCTTGACGGTTACTTCTGCCATATATGTGTTCTCCTCTTCCGCTGGCGTTTACTGCTCTTGCGCAAACCAGGGCGCACGGGCTGTCATGATCAGCTCGGCTGCCTTTTCTTCAGTCAGACCTTCCACTTCCAGCAGATCTTCAACCGCTTGTTCGGCGAGATCTTCCATGGTGACGATGCCCCGGGATGCCAGCTGGAATGCCAGCGTACGTTCCATGCCATCCATGTTCAGCAGGTCTTCTGCCGGTTCCGCATCACCAAGCTGCTCCTCACTGGCGATCGCCAGATTGATCAGGGCATCCTTGGCACGGCTACGAAGGGCTTCAACCAGCTCTTCGTCAAATTCTTCGATTTCGAGCATCTCTTCTTCCGGGACATAGGCTACCTCTTCAATGGAGGTAAAGCCTTCAGCCACCAGTATTTCAGCCAGCTCTTCATCAATATCCAGGTGTTTGATGAACATATCCACCACGGCACCCACTTCGGTCTGCTGCTTCTCGGCCGCTTCATCTTCGGACATGACGTTCAATGTCCAGCCGGTGAGTTCACTCGCCAGACGCACGTTTTGCCCACTGCGACCGATCGCCATGGCCAGTGCCTCTTCAGCCACGGCCACATCCATGGAGTGACTTTCTTCGTCCATCACGATGGACGCCACTTCAGCGGGGGCCATTGCATTGATGACCAGTTGGGCCGGATTATCATCCCACAGGATGATATCAACACGCTCGCCACCCAGTTCATTGGATACAGCCTGAACACGAGAGCCGCGCATGCCGACACAGGCACCGACCGGGTCAATGCGACCGTCATTGGTCTTGACCGCAATCTTGGCACGGGCACCCGGATCACGGGCTGCCGCACGGATTTCGATCACCTCTTCCGCAACTTCCGGCACCTCTATGCTGAACAGCTCGATCAGCATGGCGTTGGAAGTACGGCTGAGTACCAACTGCGGACCACGGCCTTCGCTGCGGACTTCCTGCAGCACCGCACGGACACGATCTCCCATGCGGAAACTTTCACGCGGGATCAGGTTTTCACGCGGCAACAGCGCTTCAGCATTGTTACCCAGGTCCACAATGATATTGTCGCGGGTTACTTTCTTGACCGTACCGGCGACCAGTTCACCCTTGCGATCCTGGTACTGTTCAACCACTTTGGCACGCTCGGCTTCACGCACTTTCTGCACGATAACCTGCTTCGCGGTCTGTGCCGCGATACGACCAAAGGCAACAGACTCAACCTGCTCCTCCCAGATATCACCGGGCTTGAGGTTAGGGTCGATCTCCAGCGCTTCTTCCAGGGTCAGCTCAGTACCCAGTGCAGGCACTTCATCATTGCTGACCACCAGCCAGCGGCGCCAGGTTTCGTAACCGCCAGTTGCACGATCAATTACAACGCGGATATCCGCGTCTTCGTCATAGCGTTTCTTTGTAGCCGTGGCCAGAGCCACTTCTATCGCTTCAAAAATGACGGCCTTGGGCACATCCTTTTCATTAGAAACAGCTTCTGCAACCAGTAGAATCTCTTTATTCATACGACTGCCTCGCCAAACCTTTAAACCGGTGTTAAAACTGGGGAATCACATTGGCACGATCGATATAGTCGATCGGCAACAGATACTCTTCGTCATCGACAACCAGCAGAACTTCGTCACCTTCGACGCCGTTCAGCAGGCCCTTGAATTTTCTGCGTCCCTCAAAGGGCACCCGCAACCGCAGTTGCACCTGATGACCGGCATACGCCTGAAACTGTTCCAGCGTATACAGGGGACGATCCATGCCGGGTGAAGACACCTCCAGCATGTACTGTTCGGGGATGGGATCTTCCACATCCAGGATACCGCTTACCTGATGACTGACGCGGGCGCAGTCATCCACACTTACCCCGTTCGGACCGTCAATATAGATCCGCAACGTACTGTTACGACCGGCGGAGTGAAAATCCAGCCCCCAGAGCTCAAGCCCCAGAGCGGTCACGACCGGCTCAATCAATTCCTGCAACGTTTTCAATCTGGCTGACACAGAGGACGACCTCGTTCTGCATGTACCTGAAACAAAAAATGGGTCTCTGAGGACCCATTTCTGACGCGGCACCTGGTGCCCTTTTGTTCACCTACGAAAAAGCCCCTGAAAAGGGGCTTAAACGTAAAGAAAGTGGTAGCGGGGGCTGGATTTGAACCAACGACCTTCGGGTTATGAGCCCGACGAGCTACCAGACTGCTCCACCCCGCATCAGAAACAGGTGCACATTATACACAACACCTGCCTGTCTTACAAATGGTGCCGAAGGCCGGACTCGAACCGGCACGAGCATAGCTCACCACCCCCTCAAGATGGCGTGTCTACCAATTTCACCACTTCGGCTTTAACCGTTTGATCTTACTCGGCAACCGGAATATCAGATTCCGCTGCCTTGCCCGCCGCCGCATCCAGCTCAGGCAGATCACGCTGGGGGTCTGCTGCCGATTCAATCAGCTCTGCAGAAGGGATACCCGCGTCATTAACACTTTCCGCACGCTGCTTGGCGTAAACGGCCAGTGCAAAACTGGTGGCGAAGATACCTGCAGCAAGCACTGCAGTCAATCGCCCAAGAAAACTTTTTGACCCCTGACTGCCAAACACGGTCTGGGATGCACCACCACCGAAGGCAGCACCCGCTTCTGCACCCTTACCCTGCTGCAGCAGCACCAGCGCAATAATTGCAGCAGCCAGCAGTACATGAACGATCAGAACCAGACTTTCCATCATCTATACCGTATCAGCCGGCGACTGCCGCGGCACGGCAGATCGCGATAAAATCATTGGCCTTCAATGAAGCGCCCCCTATGAGGCCGCCATCGATATCAGGCTTGGCGAACAGCTCTGCGGCATTGGCAGCATTAACACTACCACCGTAAAGCACTTGAACATTTTGACCGGCAGCACCCGCCACCCTGGCCAATACCGCCCGAATATGGGCGTGCACTTCCTGAGCCTGCTCGGGCGAAGCCGTTTTGCCGGTACCGATGGCCCATACCGGCTCATACGCCACCACAAGACGCTCAAACTCGTCCGCTTCAATTCCGGATACTGCGGCACACAACTGACGGGCAACCACATCAAGTGCCTCACCAGACTCACGCTGCGCCAGAGTTTCACCCACACAAAGGACCGGTTTCAGGCCCGCTCGCAAGGCAGCCAGTGTCTTTGCCGACACCTGCTGATCATTTTCATGATACAGCGAGCGACGTTCCGAGTGGCCCACAATCACCATATTGCAGCCAACATCACGCAACATCGCAGCAGAGACCTCTCCCGTATAGGCACCGGCATCATGCTCGCTCAGATTTTGAGCACCAAGCGAGACCGCTGAACCTTCCAGCTGAAGGCCAACCGAGTGCAGATACACTGCAGGCGGACAGATACCAACCTCAACACCACCGACCGGACTGACTTCAAGCGACTCGACAAGTGAGGCAACCAGTGCATGGTTGGCCGCAGTCTCACCGTTCATCTTCCAGTTTCCGATTACCAGCGCGTTTCGCATTGATATCCCCTTACGAAAGAGGCGCATATGTTATCCGAGCACTCACTGGCTGGCAAGAGCAGCCAGTTCTTTTTCCACCCTCGCAGCCAACTTCCGACATAGACGATCCACTTCAGCCCCGTCCTCACCTTCAACCATAACCCTCACCACCGGCTCGGTACCCGATGGGCGCAGCAGTACACGCCCACGACAGCCCAACTCGGACTCAGTGGCTGCCACAGCATCCTGTACCGGCGCGATCTGGCTCAGATCGGGCCGACCCGGCATGGCAACATTGATCATGACTTGCGGCATTTTGTGCATGCCAGCCTTTAATTCATGCAGCGACTGGCCATGCTCCTGTATCGCTTTCAGGACCTGAAGCGCCGCAACCAGGCCATCGCCGGTAGTGGTCAGATTGCCGCACACGATATGGCCCGAGCTCTCGCCACCGAGCAACCAGCCACGCTGTTGCATCTGCTCAATCACGTAGCGGTCACCGACCTTTGCTCTGACAAAAGGCACATCCAGTTGCCCAAGCGCCTGCTCCAGACCGAAGTTCGACATCAGCGTGCCAACCACACCTCCGCCGAGGGCTTTCTGTTGCAGCAGGCTTCGGGCAATAATGAACAGGATCTCATCACCATCAACCAACTCCCCGCGATGATCAACCAGCATCAGGCGGTCACCATCGCCATCCAGTGCAACCCCCAGATCAGCCTCTTCGGCCATGACCACTTTTTGCAGTCGGGTTGTGTCGGTGGCACCACAGGCTTCATTGATGTTCACCCCGTCTGGTGAGGACGCAATTTCGATCACCTCGGCACCGAGTTCCGCCAGCACCTTCGGCGCAACGTGATAGGTTGCACCGTTGGCACAATCCAGCACAATCCTCAATCCCTTGAGATTCAGGTTGCCACTGACGGTACCCTTGCAGAACTCGATGTAGCGCCCGGCGGCATCATCAACACGGCGAACCTTGCCCAAGTCGACTGAGGGCACCGTTGTCATGGACAGATCCATCTGCGCCTCAATGGCACGCTCGATACTGTCCGGAAGCTTGGTACCATCGCCGGAAAAGAACTTGATGCCGTTGTCGGAATAGACATTGTGCGAAGCACTGATCACGATGCCCGCGTTCGCCCTGAACGTCCGGGTAAGATAGGCAATCGCCGGCGTTGGCATCGGCCCGGTCAACAGCACATCCACACCCGCGGCTGACAGCCCCGCTTCCAGAGCCGACTCGAACATGTAACCGGAAATTCGCGTATCCTTCCCGATCAGGATTTTGCTGCGTCCTTCACGGGCGAAAACACAGCCTGCCGCCCAACCCAGTTTGAGAACAAAGTCTGGCGTGATCGGGAACTGACCTACCTCACCACGAATACCATCGGTTCCAAAATACTTCCTGCTCACCGGTCACACTCCTGCCGTTTCGTTAAGTACCGCTTCGGTCATCCGCACCACATCTACCGTAGGCGCCACATCATGAACGCGGATAATTTTTGCCCCTTTGCCGACCGCCAGCGCGACTGTGGCCAGACTGCCATAGAGACGCTGATCCACCGGCCTGCCAAGCGCCAGCCCTACCATCGACTTGCGCGAGGTCCCCACCAGCAGCGGAGCACCGAGCGCCTGCAGCCGCTGCATCCGGTTCAACAGCTCAAGATTATGCTCAAGTGTTTTGCCAAAACCAAATCCGGGGTCCAGCACTATCCGATCATCCGCGATGCCCGCCTCTCGACAACGCTGGAGCTGAAACTGCAAAAAATGCTCCACCTCCTCCGTCACATCACGGTAATGGGGCTTCAGCTGCATGGTAGCCGGGCTGCTGCCCTGCATATGCATGACACAAAGCGCCAGGTCAGATGCAGCAGCCACTTCAAAGGCTCCCGGTCGCGAGAAGGAGCGCACATCATTCAGCAGATGCGCACCGGCATTCGCGGCAGCCTGCATGACTTCAGGAGCACTGGTATCGACGGAAAGCACCACATCCAGCTCCTGCGACAGCCTCTCCACCACCGGCACGACTCGTTCCAGCTCTTCCTGAACCGGTACCGGCTCGGCACCGGGGCGGGTCGATTCCCCCCCGATATCGATCAAGGTTGCCCCCTGATCCACCATCTGCGTAGCCTTCTGTAACGCACGCTCAACCGAGAGCTGCTGTGCCTCGTAGACGCTGCCACCATCCGAAAATGAATCCGGCGTGACATTGAGAATCCCCATTACCTGCGCCCGCGCCAGATCCAGCGTGCGACCGGCACACTTCAAAACCGCCATAGCTGTAAAATCCTGCAACTGAAACAAAAAAGGCCAGCGCGCACGCCAGCCTTTATATAATACCAGAGCCTCGACCTCAGCGATCTTCCTCGCGACGCGGCCCTTCCTGATCATCCTGACGTGGAGTCTGGTCGTCATCATCGTTACCGCTATCACCGGCCTCGGTATCAGACTCCACCTCGTCACCGACCCCTTCAGGTTGCGACTGCTCACGACTCTTGCGCTCTTCCATGTCACGCTCGGCCTGATCGGCTCGCTCCTGAGCTTCAACCCAGCCATCCGGAGGTGTCACTTCCTGGCGCGACATCAGCTGGTCAAGCTGCACTGCACCGATGGTTTCATATTTCATCAGCGCCTGAGCCATGGCATCCAGAATATCGCGATTGTCGTCCAGTGTTTTTTTCGCACGGGCATAGCACTCGTCGATTATCTTTTTCACTTCAGCATCAATACGACGCTGAGTATCTTCCGACATCGGCTTTGCGCCCTGCCCCATGCCACGACCAAACGGGTCATCGTCTTCATCGCCGTACAACAGTGGCCCAAGATCTTCGCTCAGCCCCCAGCGCGTTACCATATTGCGCGCCAGCGAGGTCGCTTTCTGAATATCGTTGGAGGCACCTGTTGTCACACCCTCCTTGCCCAGTGTCATCTCTTCTGCCAGACGGCCACCGTACAATGAACAGATCTGGGAGATAATCCACTGACGGCTGTGGCTGTAACGGTCCTCTTCCGGCAGAAACATGGTGACACCCAATGCACGCCCACGCGGGATGATCGACACCTTGTACACCGGGTCATGTTCCGGCATCAGACGACCAATAATCGCGTGCCCGGACTCGTGGTAGGCCGTGTTCAGACGTTCCTTGTATGACATCACCATGGACTTGCGCTCAGCGCCCATCATGATCTTGTCCTTGGCCTGCTCAAACTGCTCCATGCCAACCGTACGGCGGTTGTTACGAGCGGCAAACAGCGCTGCCTCATTCACCAGGTTAGCCAGATCGGCACCCGAGAAGCCCGGTGTACCACGCGCGATCAGCTCAGGCTTCACGTCATCACCCAGCGGCACCTTGCGCATATGCACTTTCAGAATCTGTTCACGACCACGAATATCAGGCAGACCCACATGCACCTGACGGTCGAAGCGACCTGGGCGCAACAGCGCAGGGTCAAGCACATCGGGACGGTTGGTCGCTGCAATCACGATAACCCCTTCAGTCCCCTCAAAGCCGTCCATCTCGACCAACAGCTGGTTCAATGTCTGCTCGCGCTCATCGTTGCCACCGCCCATGCCGACACCACGGTGGCGACCTACGGCATCAATTTCATCAATAAAGATGATGCAGGGGGCATGCTTTTTGGCCTGTTCGAACATGTCACGCACACGGGAGGCACCCACACCCACAAACATTTCCACGAAGTCAGAACCGGAAATACTGAAGAAGGGTACTCGCGCCTCACCGGCTATCGCCTTGGCCAGCAGAGTCTTACCGGTACCCGGAGAGCCCGCCATCAGAACACCGCGCGGGATATGCCCACCCAAGCGCTGGAATTTGCCGGGGTCACGCAGGTAATCCACCAGTTCTTTCACTTCTTCCTTGGCTTCTTCAACACCGGCGACATCATCAAAGGTGGTCTTGACCTGATCTTCGCTCATCATGCGGGCCTTTGACTTGCCGAACGACATGGGACCACCCTTGCCGCCACCGCCGCCCTGCATCTGGCGCATGAAAAACATGAACACGGCAATAATCACCAGAATCGGGAAAGAGGCGACCAACAGCTGGGTCCAGATGCTCTGACGCTCCGGCTGCTTGCCTTCGATTACCACATTATGCTGCAGCAAGTCATCGATAAGCTTGGGATCCTGTACCGCCGGACGCACGGTCTCGAAGCGCTCACCATTACTGCGCTGCCCAATGATGGTATAGCCATCGATGGTGACCTTGGATACACGGTCGGCCTGAACTTCAGCAACAAAGTCTGAATAACTCAGCTTTCCGGCATCACTCTCGGCACTGAAATTGTTGAAGACGGTGAGCAGGACTGCTGCTATCACCAGCCACAACACCAGATTTTTTGCCATATCGTTCAATGGATCACCCTCTGTTCACTCGATTCTGTCGGCCACACTGATTGTCACTTTCAACCAATCGGCATCGCCCTGCAACCTGTTTATCGTTGTACGCATGCAAACCCTGTTCCGAGCAGGCAGCAACATGAAATCCGCTTACCCACCCCTTCGATTCGCCAAATCGAAAAATGTTCCTTTTCGACTCTCTCTGCAGCATCACCGGCAGACGAGACCGAAGCGCTACTCAGGCCGGCATGACTCAGGTAAAATACCTCTTTATCTGATCAAACGGGATCCATCCCCGAATCAAGAGGCACCATATTCTAGTATGAGCTTGACGCCTGAGCAAAAGAAGCACTTCCGCACCCTGGGTCATAACCTGAACCCGATCGTTATGGTGGCAGGCAAGGGGCTGTCCGAAAACATTCAGCTTGAAGTGGATCGCGCCCTTGAAGACCACGAACTGATCAAGGTGAAGTTCTCCGTTGGAGATCGCGACATCAAGCGCCAACTGGTGCGCGAGCTGTGCGATATCGTGGAAGCTGAGCTGGTACAGCAGATCGGCAACATTGCCCTGCTGTATCGACCTTCACGCGACCCCAACCCCAAACTGTCCAATTTGCTGCGCTGAACCGCAGCCAAAAAAAACCGCCGACACCCGGCGGTTTTTTTTATTTCAGCTGACTAGATATGCTCTACCGCTGCAATTTCATACTCGATCATGCTGGAAGGCGTCTGCACAGCTGCAATATCCCCCTCCATTTTGCCCACCAGCGCTCGCGCGATGGGTGAGTTGACCGAAATCTTGCCATCCCTGATGCTGGCCTCGTCGTCACCTACAATCTGGTAACGCACTTCCTCTTCGGTTTCGATGTTAATCAGCTCCACGGTGGTGCCGAAAATCACCTTACCTGTATGCGGAATGGCCGTAACATCAATCACCTGAGCCTGAGACAATTTGTACTCAAGCTCACGGATGCGGCCTTCAATGAAGCCCTGCTGCTCACGGGCGGCGTGATACTCGGCGTTTTCTTTCAAGTCACCATGCTCACGCGCCTCAGCGATAGCCGCTATCACTGCGGGACGCTGGACCGACTTGAGGTCGGCCAGCTCTTCACGCAGTTTCTTTTCACCGGCAACGGTCATCGGAACCCGTTTCATTCTGCCACTCCTGCATGCACGTCCTGCAGACGACGCACGGTTTTTTCCTCACCATACTTGAGCGCTTCCGCAGTCGCTGCGGCCCCTGCCAGTGTTGTGGTATAGGGAACCTTGTGCTGCAGCGCCGAACGGCGAATTTCAGCGGAATCGGCAATCGCCTTGCGGCCCTCGGTGGTATTGATCACATACACGATTTCGCCGTTCTTGATCATATCCACGATATTGGGACGACCTTCCGCAACCTTGTTCACCCGTGCCACACTCAGCCCGGCCTCTTCAAGCAGTGCAGCGGTACCTGCCGTTGCCACCAGCGAGAAGCCCAGCGCAGACAGGTCCTTCGCCACCGGAACAACGGCAGTCTTGTCCACGTCACGTACGGAAATGAACGCCTTGCCACTGGCCGAAGGCATTTTTTCACCGGCGCCGATCTGCGCCTTCATGAATGCCTCGCCGAAGGTGGCACCCGTACCCATCACTTCGCCGGTGGATTTCATCTCCGGGCCAAGAATCGGATCAACACCCGGGAACTTGTTGAACGGGAATACCGCTTCCTTAACGTTGAAGAACTTCGGTACGATCTCTTCGGTAAAACCGAGCTCCTGCAGGGTTCTGCCGGTCATCACCAGCGCCGCAACCTTGGCCAGGGACACGCCGATGCACTTGGATACAAAAGGTACGGTACGCGAGGCGCGCGGGTTCACTTCGATGACATAAATTTCGCCATCCTGATAGGCCAGCTGCACGTTCATAAGGCCAACAACACCCAGTTCCAGTGCCATTTTGCGCACCATTTCGCGCATATCGTCCTGCACATCGGCCGCCAGACTGTACGGCGGCAGAGAACAGGCCGAGTCACCGGAGTGAACACCCGCCTGCTCAATGTGCTGCATGATCGCGCCAATCACCACGGTCTTGCCGTCGCTGACCGCATCGATATCGACCTCGACCGCTGCATTGAGGAAGTGGTCCAGCAGCACCGGTGCATCGTTAGAGACCTGTACTGCAGAGTTCATGTAACGGCGCAGCTCATCTTCCTTGTATACGATCTCCATCGCCCGGCCACCCAGTACATAGGAGGGACGAACAACGAGCGGATAGCCAATCTTGCCGGCTTCCACAATTGCCTCTTCCAGACTGCGTACAGTGGCGTTTTCAGGCTGCTTCAGGCCCAGGCGTTTCAGCATCTGCTGGAACTGTTCACGATCCTCGGCACGGTCGATCGCTTCAGGGCTGGTACCGATAATCGGCACACCCGCCTGCTCCAGCGCCACCGCCAGCTTCAGCGGCGTCTGACCACCGTACTGTACAATCACACCCTTGGGCTTTTCGACGTGCACGATTTCGAGCACATCTTCCAGCGTGATCGGCTCAAAGAACAGGCGATCGGAGGTGTCATAGTCAGTGGACACGGTTTCCGGGTTACAGTTGACCATGATGGTCTCGTACCCGTCCTCACGGGCCGCCAGTGCAGCATGCACACAGCAGTAGTCAAACTCGATACCCTGACCGATGCGGTTCGGACCACCGCCAATCACCATGATCTTTTCACGGTCAGACGGATTGGCCTCGCACTCCTCCTCGTAGGTGGAGTACATGTAGGCGGTATCGGTCGCAAATTCGGCCGCGCAGGTATCCACGCGCTTGAACACCGGACGCACACCCAGGCTATGACGCTGCTTGCGGAACGACTTTTCGCTCACACCCAGCAGTTGCGCCAGGCGCGCATCGGAGAAGCCCTTGCGCTTGAGACTGAAGATCTGATCCTTGTCGAGATCACTCAGCGCTGTTTCGGACACACGCTGCTCATCCTTGATGATGTCTTCGATCTGCACCAGGAACCAGGGGTCCACGCCGCTCAGCTTGTAGATTTCATCCACGCTCATGCCGAGGCGGAAAGCGTCACCGATGTACCAGATGCGCTCGGCACCCGGCTGGGTCAGCTCGCGCACGATATCATCACGGGCATCTTCAGCATTCAGATCCACGATCGGATCAAACCCGTTCGCGCCCACTTCAAGGCCGCGCAGTGCTTTCTGCAACGACTCCTGCTGAGTACGACCGATCGCCATCACCTCGCCCACGGACTTCATCTGAGTGGTCAGACGGCTGTTGGCCTGCGGGAACTTTTCAAAGGTGAAGCGCGGAATCTTGGTGACAACATAGTCGATGGACGGCTCGAACGATGCCGGAGTACGTCCACCGGTAATGTCGTTCTGCAGCTCATCCAGGGTATAGCCTACCGCCAGTTTGGCCGCGATCTTGGCGATCGGGAAGCCGGTTGCCTTGGACGCCAGCGCGGAAGAGCGCGACACACGGGGGTTCATCTCGATGACCACCACGCGGCCGGTTTCCGGATCCACACCGAACTGAACATTGGAGCCACCGGTTTCCACACCGATCTCACGCAGTACCGCGATCGATGCGTTACGCATGATCTGGTACTCCTTGTCAGTGAGGGTCTGAGCGGGCGCAACGGTGATGGAGTCACCTGTATGCACACCCATGGCGTCAAAGTTCTCGATCGAGCAGACTATGATGCAGTTGTCGTTCTTGTCGCGAACAACTTCCATCTCGTACTCTTTCCAGCCGATCAGGGACTCGTCGATCAGCAGCTCTTTGGTCGGCGACAGATCCAGACCGCGCTCACAGATCTCGATGTACTCTTCACGGTTGTAGGCGATACCGCCACCGGAACCGCCCATGGTGAAAGAGGGACGAATGATGGCCGGGAAGCCGATGGAGTCCAGCACCTGCAGTGCCTCTTCCATGCTGTGCGCGATGGCTGAGCGCGGGCACTCAAGGCCGATGTTCTTCATCGCCTTGTCAAAGCGCTCACGGTCTTCCGCCTTGTCGATGGCATCCTGGGTTGCACCGATCATCTCGACGCCGAATTCGGCCAGCACGCCTTCGCGGTCCAGATCCAGCGCACAGTTCAGTGCGGTCTGACCGCCCATGGTCGGCAGCAGCGCATCCGGACGCTCTTTTTCGATGATTTTGGCGACAGTTTTCCAGTTGATCGGCTCGATATAGGTCGCATCCGCCATGGCCGGATCGGTCATGATGGTCGCCGGGTTGGAGTTCACCAGGATGACACGGTAGCCCTCTTCACGCAGCGCCTTGCACGCCTGGGCTCCGGAATAGTCAAATTCGCAGGCCTGTCCGATCACGATCGGGCCCGCACCAAGGATGAGAATACTGTTTATGTCCGTACGTTTTGGCATCTGTCTTAACCGGTCGTCTCTGTTGCTGTCACTGACTTGTCAGGGCGAATTCAGGCCTGCTGGCGCGCTTGCATCTGTTCGATAAAACGATCGAACAGGGGCGCGACATCGTGCGGGCCGGGACTGGCTTCCGGGTGCCCCTGGAAGCTGAACGCAGGCACGTCCGTGCGCTCGATCCCCTGCAGTGAGCCATCAAACAGGGATTTATGGGTTGCGCGCAGGCTGGCCGGCAGCGAGGCCTCATCTACGGCAAAGCCATGGTTCTGGCTGGTAATCATCACGCGGGAGCTGTCCAGGTCCTGCACCGGATGGTTGGCACCGTGGTGACCAAACTTCATCTTTTCGGTGCGCGCACCAGATGCCAGCGCCAGCAGCTGATGCCCCAGACAGATACCAAACACCGGTACACCGCTGGTCAGAATTTCGCGGATTGCAGTGATGGCATAGTCACAGGGCTCGGGGTCGCCGGGACCGTTGGACAGGAACACACCATCCGGATTCAGCGCCAGCACCTCTGCAGCGGGAGTCTGTGCCGGAACCACGGTCAGGCGACAGCCACGCTCGACCAGCATCCGAAGAATGTTGTGTTTTACACCAAAGTCATAGGCCACCACATGGAACGGCAGTTCGCTGTCCGCGCGGTCTTCGTGGCCCACACCCAGCTTCCAGGTGTTCGAGCGCCAGTCGTAGCGTTCGCTGGCGCTGACTTCCTTGGCCAGATCCATCCCCTTGAGTCCCGGGAATTCGCGCGCAGCAGCAAGCGCCTTCTCTTCACTCAGGCTATCACCGGCCATGATGCAGCCGTTCTGAGCACCTTTCTCACGCAGGATGCGCGTCAGGCGACGGGTGTCGATATCGGCAATGCCGACAATGTTATTGGCCTTGAGGTACTGATCCAGCGACTGTTCCGAACGGAAGTTGCTCGCCGCCAACGGCAGATCACGGATCACCAGGCCTGCGGCCCAGGTGCGATCGGACTCGACATCTTCCGCGTTGGCACCGGTATTACCGATGTGAGGGTAGGTCAGGGTCACAATCTGGCGGCAGTAGGAAGGATCGGTCAGGATCTCCTGATATCCGGTCATGGAGGTGTTGAACACCACCTCACCACTGGACTCACCATCGGCGCCAATTGCTATTCCCCTGAAAATGCTGCCGTCTTCAAGGGCTAGAATGGCTGGTCGCGTCAATTGAACCTCCCCGCGCATGCGCTGCATAATCTGGACAGTTGGATAGAATACGTGCAAAAAAGCGAGGCAAAACACGATGTTTACCTCGCTTTCATATGTCTGGCTGTGTTCTGCCTGCATTCGTAGCAGGTTAAACGCCGGTATTCTAGACGATCAGACCCCGGGAGTCCACGCGAAAAGCCCCTTATGGGGCTTGCACTGCGGGCCGGAACCACAACCATCAGGGCCAAATCCCTGTTCAGGCTCACCTGGCAGCAGACACTTTTTGTGAATAAAAATCAGCAGGATACTTGACGCTTCCACTACAGGCTGGTTGAATAGGCGCCTCTTCCAGCCCAGATAGCTCAGTCGGTAGAGCAGGGGATTGAAAATCCCCGTGTCGGCGGTTCGATTCCGTCTCTGGGCACCAAGATTCCGAAGGCCTGCATGAGAATGCAGGCCTTTTTCGTTCATGTCTATTCCTTCTGACCGATCAGCTGCATGAATGCAGCAGTGGTGGCCGTATCCGGCCGCTGCCGATGGCGCAGAATGTACAGCGGCCGACGGATACTCCGCTGCGGCACCAAGCGCACCAGCTCTCCATTCTGAAGCGAGCGCCCCACTACCTGCAGCGACAGGCAACTGATACCCAGCCCGGCCAACACAGCGTGATGAATCGCCTCGGAACTGCCCATCTCCAGCCGGACACTGCCTGCCGTGAGTTCGGGAAACTCCCGCTCCACCACACTGCGTGTACCCGAGCCCTTTTCTCGCATGATCCAGGGCATCTGACCCAGATCTGACACGCTTCCACTCTGACAATGATCCGCTGACGCGACCACTACCATCTCATCGTCACGCCAGTGAGTCAGCGTCAGATCCGGGTGCTGTGCATGCCCCTCCACCAGACCAATATCCAGTTCACAGCGCGCCACCAGACCCGCAATCACTTCAGTATTGGCAATTTCAACCCGACAGCAGGGCTGAGTGGCACTTGCATGCCCCAGCAACTGCGGCAGCAGGTAGTTACCGATAGTGGTACTGGCGCCCACTGCCAAACGCCCCTGGGTACTGATAAACAGCTCATCCAGCTCAACTGCCTGCGCCATCAGCAACTGCGCCCTTGGCTGCAGTCGCCGGCCCGCTTCATTCAGCACCAATCGCTTGCCAACACGATCAAACAACTGCACCCCCAGGCGCTGCTCCAGTTCGGCCAGCGCATTACTGATGGCTGACTGTGACAACGCCACCTGCACCGCTGCTCGCGTTGTCGAACCCTTGGCAGCAATGGCCAGGAAAATTTCCAGCTGACGCAGAGAGATCATTTTTAATACCTATTTTTATGATAGATATTATATAAATTACCCTTTTTACTAATATATTGCAGCCCTATAAGGTAGCCAGCCCAGCCAAGAGGTCTCGCTGCCATGTTCGTTACTCTGCTAAGTCGACATTACCTGTTTACCGGTCTGGCACTGACCTTCTGTCTGACACTGACCGCCCTGTCGCTGGTTCAAATGCCGCTGCCAATATTCCCCCTGCTGGGCCCGCTGACACTGGCCATGTTACTGGGTATGGCAGCAGGCCACTGCAGTCGTTCGGCTTTCACCCAGCAGGCCGAACGTGGACTGCAGTTTACCCGTCACTACCTGCTGCGAGCCGGCATTATCCTCTATGGACTGCGCATCAGCCTGGATGACCTCAGCACTGCCGGCTGGGGCGCTCTGCTGATTGATGCCATTGTGGTCACGACCATCCTGCTCGCGGCAGTCTGGGCCGGGGTGCGCTGGTTTCGACTCGACGTACCGACAGCCCTGTTGATCGGTGCCGGCAGCGCCATTTGCGGTGCCGCTGCCGTTCTGGCAACGGCGCCAACCCTGCGCGCGCGCAACCAGGCCGTACCGGTCGCCATTGCAACGGTTGTACTGTTCGGATCAGCGGCCATGCTGCTGTACCCCTGGCTGTTTACACAAACCTGGGTAATGACGCTGTTTGATGGTTCAGCACGGGACTTTGGCCGCCTTGTCGGCGCCACTACACATGAGGTGGCTCAGGTAACCGCCATAGCCGCCACATTACCGACGGAAGGCGCTCACACGGCCGTGGTCACCAAGCTGATGCGCGTGATGCTGCTGGTACCGGTTCTGCTGGTTCTGAGTCGTTTGTTTCAGCACAGGACAGAGAACAGCGAAACACCGAGGCTGACCATCCCCTGGTTTGCGCTGGCGTTCATGTTGCTGCCGCTGGTGAACAGTCTTGAGCTGATACCAGCCGCCGTGCTGACGTGGCTCCACCATCTGGACCAGCTGCTGCTGGGGATGGCGATGGCCGCCCTGGGATTTGCGACCCGGATCAGCGCGGTTCGCGCAGCAGGCTGGCGCCCACTGGCGCTGGGCGCCTTGCTGTTTGTGTTGCTGCTGACAGGGGGTACCCTGCTGACACTGTTGATCAGCTGAAGGCCCGTGTCGATTCTATACGTCCGATCGCCTGCTCCAGCTCGGCATCCACTTCAGTGGCCTGACCGGCACAGAACTCCAGATCGGTCAGACGGCCATTTTTCAGGCTGTAAACCCAGCCATGTACACTCAGCTCCTGCCCGCGGTGCCAAGCATCCTGCACGATGGTGGTGTTGCAGACATTATAGGCCTGCTCCACTGCATTCAGCTCGCACATCATGTCCACTTGGGCAGGTGTATCCCTCCAGGGGCCGACCAGCGCGCGATGCTTGAAATAAACATCACGAATATTGCGCAGCCAGTTGTCGATCAGACCATGGGAGCGCTTCTCCAGCGCGGCACGTACCCCCCCACAACCATAATGCCCTACCACCATCACATGCTTCACCTTCAACACCTCCACCGCATACTGCAGCACCGACAGACAGTTCATGTCGGTATGCACCACAATATTGGAGACATTACGGTGAACAAACAGCTCGCCGGGCAACAGGTCAACAATCTCGTTCGCGGGCACACGACTGTCGGAGCAGCCAATCCAGAGATACTCGGGAGCCTGCTGGCCTGCCAGTGTAGGGAAGAACTGAGGGTCCTGCTCGCGGATACGGTCAGACCAGTTGCGGTTATTGGTGAAAAGCGTCGACAGTTTCTTCATGTTTTTTCAGTCCGCAGATACAACACAGGCAACGATGGATCACACCGCTGCCTGTCAGGCTCATACAACAAGGAGGTGGGTTAACGGGGGTACTGTTTAACGGTGATACTGGGCACTCAACTCGTGCACCGCGTCTACAAACACCTTGGCGCTTTCCGGATCAACAAACTGATGAATGCCGTGACCCAGGTTGAACACATGACCATTGCCCGGACCAAAGCGCTGCAGAATATCCGCCACCTCGGCACGAATTCGATCGGCCGGCGCGTACAGCACGCTCGGGTCCATGTTGCCCTGCAGCGCAATACGGTCACCAACACGACGACGGGCATCATCGATATTGGTGGTCCAGTCCAGACCCAGCGCATCGGCACCGGCTTCGGCCATCACTTCCAGCCACTGACCGCCGTTCTTGGTGAACAGAATTACCGGTACGCGGCGGCCTTCGTGTTCGCGAATCAGGCCATCAACGATCTGCTTCATGTATTTGAGCGAAAATGCCTGATACATGGGACCGCTGAGCACGCCACCCCAGGTATCGAAGATCTGTACCGCCTGAGCGCCACTGCGGATCTGCTCGTTCAGATAAGTGGTTACCGACTGCGCCAGCTTGTCCAACAGTGCATGCATCACCTCCGGGGTGGCATACATCATCTGCTTGATATGGCGGAAGTCCTTGCTGGAGCCACCTTCGACCATGTAAGTCGCCAGCGTCCAGGGGCTGCCGGAAAAACCAATCAGCGGTACCCGACCGGACAGGGCGCCGCGAATCTCTTTCACCGCCGCCATGACATAGTCCAGATCATTGGCCGCATCCGGAACTGGCAGCTCGGCCACATCCTTCTCGGTACGGACGATTTTTTTGAAGCGCGGGCCTTCACCCTGCTCAAAGTAGAGTCCCAGACCCATGGCATCGGGGATAGTAAGGATATCGGAAAACAGGATGGCCGCATCCAGATCGTAGCGTTCCAACGGCTGCAGCGTCACTTCACAGGCCAGTTCACGGTTTTTGCACAGACTCAGAAAGTCTCCCGCCTGCGCCCGAGTGGCGCGGTATTCCGGCAGGTATCGCCCTGCCTGTCGCATCATCCAGACCGGTGTCACATCGACCGGCTCACGCAGCAGCGCCCGCAGGAAGCGATCATTTTTCAGTTCAGCCATCGCGCTCTCAATCCTGTTCGCAGTTGATTCAAGGCGCCTATTGTAACCGCTAAAAGGCACAAATGCGCATGGGCCTGATCACATCCATCCAATTGCACCGTACAATAACTGGTCTATGGTTAACCCATACTCCATTGACCGCGGCAATGACGGCACTCACATGAACCGATCAACACAACTGATCAGCCTGCCCAGTTCGGCAGACCAGCACGACCATCATTACCACCAGCTGGTTTTTGGTCTTGAAGGCGAAACGGCATTTGAGCTGGTAGGGCACAGCCGAGAAGTCAGCATCGGCCATGGTTGCCTCGTACCCTGCTCGACCGAGCATGTTTTCAGTGGTCTGGGCGAAAACCGCATTCTGGTGGTTAACCTGCCGGCATACAGCGAAGACCGCCAACAACAGGAGCGCGTAGAGCAGTTGTTCCGCAGTGCCCGCTATTTCAACTGCCCACCGCAGTTGCAGTTGCTCTTGCGCACCCTCAGTCGCGAGGTAGAAAGCAGCCCCGAAGACACACTGCTGCTTGAAGCCTGCAGCAACACCTTATTGTGTTCATTGCAGCGCCAGCTGGAATACCTTCCCTTGCCACAGACACGCGGCACCGCCGGACGACTCAATCTTGAGCTGCTGGATGATTACCTTGAGCTGCACATCGAAAGACGGATCAGTGTGGCTGAGCTGGCAGGCCTGTTTTGCCTCAGCAGCAGCCAGTTTTTTGCCCGTTTCAAAACTGAAACCGGCCGCACACCACAGGAATACGTCAGCGAGTACAGGCTGCGGGCTGTGCGCAGCGCACTGGAAAACTCCTCGGCGCCCATTGCACAACTTGCAGGGCGTTTCGGATTTTGCAGCCAGAGCGCGTTGACTCGTGCATTTAGCCAGCGCTTCCAGATTTCACCGGCGCATTATCGGCGCCAACACGGCCAGGCTCTGCCGGAGGATTTGGCAAAACAAGCATAGATTCAGACAAGACCTCTCCGCACAGCCTGTTATTAAATGCAGTTCGAGTGGGCAATCCTGCCCTCTTGAACGGCCGCGACCGACGATACGGCCTGCGTGTTGCAGCCCGCCATCTGCGGAGAAGAGTTGAGGAAAAGTCTATGTTCAAAGCGATTGATGCCCTGCATCCGGGATACATCGAGCAGCCACTGGAAACGCTCCAGGCGCAGATTTCCCCGCTTTATGCCATCGACGAGGGCCAATGGCTGCGTGAGCTGATGCCACTCGCAGAACCCACCCGCGATCAGATCAGCAGCACCGAAGCCACCGCCACTCGCCTGATTGAGCAGGTGCGTGCGGATGATGGCGCCATCCACATGATCGATGCCCTGTTGCTGGAATACAGCCTGGACACCCGCGAGGGGATCCTGTTGATGTGCCTGGCTGAAGCACTGATGCGGGTACCTGACGCCGAGACGGCCGACGCCCTGATCCGCGACAAACTCAGTGTGGCCGACTGGAAAAGCCATCTTAAACACTCGGATTCCGTACTGGTCAACGCCTCCACCTGGGGCCTGCTGCTGACCGGCAAGGTCGTAACCCTGGACGAACGCGAAGACGGCACACCGTCCGGTGTCATCAACCGTCTGGTCAATCGCCTTGGCGAGCCTCTGATCCGAAAGGTCATGCAGCAGGCGATGAAGATCATGGGCCATCAGTTCGTACTCGGCCGCAATATCGATGAAGCCATGAAACGCGGCAGCGACTTTCGCCAAAAGGGCTATACCTACTCCTTCGACATGCTCGGCGAAGCGGCACTGACGCGTACCGATGCAGCCAAATACCTGAACGATTACAGCAACGCCATAAACTTTGTCGGCAACTATCAGGACAAAAAGGCCAAGGGACCCAAGCCCAGCGTATCGATCAAACTGTCCGCCCTGCACCCTCGCTACGAGCCCGGCCAGGAAGAACAGGTCATGCAGCAACTGTTCGAGACCGTGCTTAAGCTGATTCGTCAGGCACGGGCACTGGATGTCGCGATCACCATCGATGCCGAAGAGGCCGACCGACTTGAGCTGTCACTGGAACTGTTCCAGAAGCTGTATCAGCACTCTGACTGTCAGGGCTGGGGCGGCTTCGGACTGGTTGTGCAGGCTTACTCCAAGCGTGCGCTGCCGGTACTCGTCTGGCTGGCCGCACTGGCAAAACAGCAGGGAGATCTGATACCGCTGCGCTTGGTCAAGGGCGCCTACTGGGACTCTGAAATCAAGCTGTGCCAGCAGAAAGGACTGGATGGCTATCCGGTCTACACCCGCAAGGAGGCCACCGATGTATCCTATCTGGCCTGTGCCCGCTTTCTGCTCAGCGACCACGTCAAGGGCCTGATCTGGCCACAGTTTGCCAGTCACAATGCGCATACCGTGGCCGCAATCATGACCGAAGCACAGCACAACCTGTTCGAATTCCAGCGCCTGCACGGCATGGGTGATGCTCTGTACGACCGCGTACTGGAACAGGCCGGTGTTGCCGTGCGCATCTACGCCCCGGTGGGCAATCACAAGGATCTGCTGCCCTATCTGGTGCGTCGCCTGTTGGAAAACGGTGCCAACAGCTCATTCGTACACCGACTGGTCGATGCACGCTGCCCGATCAGCGATCTGGTAGAGCATCCCTGGCAAACCCTGAACAAGCGTGATCCACTGCATAACCCACGCATCCCCCTGCCGCGCAATATCTACGGTGACAAGCGTCTGAACTCGCGCGGCCCGAACATTGACATTGCGGCTGAATGGCAACCGTTCAGTGCCGACATTCAACGCTGGCTCAACCACCAGTGGCAGGGAGGGCCGATCATCAATGGCCAGCGCCTGACGACCGGCACCGAAATTCAGGTAAAGGCACCCTATGATCACCGTATCAGCGCCGGCCAGGTACACTTTGCCGACAGCGCCTGTGTAGAACAGGCGATTGCCGCCGCACAGGACGGCGCTCCATCATGGCAACAAACCCCGGTAGGAGTGCGCACACAGGCACTGATGCGACTGGGTGACCTACTGGAACAGCATCTGGCCGAGCTGGTTGCACTGTGCCATCAGGAAGCGGGCAAAACCATTCAGGACGGGATTGATGAAGTGCGCGAAGCGGTGGACTTCTGCCGCTATTACAGCCTGCAGGCCGACCAGCTCTTCAGCTCTCCGCTTGAGCGCACCCTCGCAGACGGCAGTCACTGCCGAATGATCCGCAAGGGTCGGGGTGTGTTTGTCTGTATCAGCCCCTGGAACTTTCCGCTGGCCATTTTCCTCGGCCAGATTACGGCCGCACTGGCAGCCGGCAACACGGTCATCGCCAAACCCGCCGAACAGACCAGTCTGATCGCCGGCCGCGCCATCGAGCTGATGCTGGAAGCCGGCATCCCCGGCAGCGCCATTCAACTGTTGCCCGGCGATGGCGCCACCGTCGGCGCCCCCCTGACAAGCGATCCACGCATTGCCGGCGTCGCCTTTACCGGCTCCACCGAAACCGCTCGCCTGATCAATCGCGCTCTGGCCGCACGAGATGCTGACCCGGTTCCCCTGATTGCCGAAACCGGCGGTCAGAACGCCATGATCATTGACTCGACGTCATTGCCCGAACAGGTGGTGAAGGATGCCGTGCAGTCCGCTTTCGTATCGGCAGGTCAGCGCTGTTCGGCTCTGCGCGTACTCTGTGTACAGAGCGATATCGCCGATCGCATCATCGACCTGCTGCAGGGTGCCATGGCCGAGCTGAAAACCGGCAACCCCTGCCTGCACAGCACGGATGTCGGCCCTGTCATTGACACCGAAGCACAGCAGGGTTTGCTGAGCTATATCGATCAGATGAAGAGTCATGCCAAGCTGCTGGCTCAGACGCCGCTGCACGCAGACGCGGATCAGGGCACCTTCGTACCGCCCACTGCCTTTGAGATCGACTCCATCGAACGACTGGGCCGCGAGCAATTCGGTCCGATCATGCACCTAGTGCGCTATAAGGCCCGCGACCTGGACAGGCTGATCGATCAAATCAACCACTGCGGCTATGGTCTCACGCTCGGCATTCACAGTCGTAACGAAGGCACCGCAGCACATATCGAGTCACGTGCGCGCGTTGGCAATACCTACATCAACCGCAACCAGGTCGGCGCCACCGTCGGCGTACAGCCGTTCGGCGGGCAAGGTCTGTCCGGTACGGGTCCAAAGGCCGGTGGCCCGCACTATTTGCTACGCTTTACTCAACTGGCTACGGCAGCCACGCCCAAGGCGGAGGAAGAATGATGCACACCACTGATACACTGGATATTCAGGCAACCGCCATCTGGGAAGCATGGAACCGCCGTGGCTTTGCCGACCGCTGCCGACTGCTGGAACCGGTCCTGGACCAGCTGCCGGCCCATGCCGAAGCGGCTGCCACCGCTCGTCTGGCTCGGCAATTACTGCAGGATGCCGCGGCTTTGGAGCCTGTTATCGCCCTGCCGGGACCGACCGGCGAATCCAATGAACTGTACCTCACCGGGCGCGGTGTAGTGCTTGTATTGGGTAACCAGCAGAGCACACACTCCCTGATCACCTGCCAGTTGCTCGCAGCACTGGCCTGCGGTAACGCCGTAGCCCTGCACTGGCCCGAACAGGCCGAGTGGTCAAGCGCCCTCGTGGATGCCTGTCACCAGGCCGGTGTGCCCAAGGGCGCATTGATGCTCAGCGAAACGACCTCTTCCGAGGATCTGCTGCAAACGCCAGACCTCCGACTGGTGATCAGCAGCGGAACGCCTGAACAGACCAGAACCCTCAACCGCACTCTGGCTGCTCAGGACGGTGTGTTGATTCAACTGGTGGCGGAAACCGATACCGTCAACTGCCCCCAGCTTGTGAGCCCTGATTTCCTGTTGCGACTGGTCACGGAGAAAACCCGGACCATTAACACCACCGCTGTCGGCGGCAACGCTACCCTGCTCGAACTGGGGAGCAGCGCCGTGTGACGTATAATCCACTGAGGTGCATGCGGCACCGGATGTGGAGCTAACTGACCACTCCCGGCTTCTCTGAACCACCGGCACGGGAGTGGCGCAAATAACAGAACCCCCACCGGGGGATTGCAGAGAGGCTTTTTGCATGATTGAAAGCAGCTATGCCGTTTACGGCACCTTTATCGTCTATCTTATCCTGATGCTGGGGATTGGCCTTTATGCCTATCGCCGCACAGCGAGTTCATCCGACTACTTCCTCGGCGGGCGCTCTCTCGGGCCCTGGCCGGCGGCACTTTCTGCTGGCGCTTCCGACATGAGTGGCTGGCTGCTGTTGGGGCTTCCCGGCTATGCCTTCACTTCAGGGCTTGAGTCACTTTGGCTTGCGGGCGGCTTGCTGCTTGGAACCTGGGCCAACTGGCGCTTTACCGCACAGCGCCTGCGCACCTACAGCATCGAAGCGGGTGACGCCCTGACATTACCCGAATACTTCGCCAATCGCTTCTGTGACAACACCCGCCTGATTCAGATCATATCCGCCTTTTTTGTACTGCTGTTTTTCCTGTTCTATACCAGTTCAGGCCTGGTCGCCGGCGGCAAACTGTTCGAGACCGTATTCGGGCTTGAGTACAGCACAGCGTTGATCGTCGGCACCATCTGTATTGTCTCCTACACCCTGTTCGGCGGCTTTCTGGCGGTATCCTGGACCGACCTGGTGCAAGGCCTCTTGATGGCAGCTGCATTGCTGATTGTCCCCATCGCGGTGATTCAGGCGGATGGCGGCTTTGGCGCCATGTGGAGTGCCGTTGAAGCACGCAACCCTGATCTGCTGACACTGTTCAGCGGTACCGATGGGGAAGCACTCGGCTTTATTGCAATCATCTCGCTGGCTGCCTGGGGCCTGGGCTATTTTGGTCAGCCCCACATCCTCGCCCGTTTCGCGGCCTGTCGAAGCAACAAGGACATCAATACAGCTCGCCGCATCGCCGTGGGCTGGACGGGTCTCTCTATGGCCGGTGCAATTCTGGTCGGTCTGGCAGGCATGGTCTATGTTGAAGCCGAGCTCGGCGGTGTACTGCAAGACGGCGAGACCATTTTCATGCTGCTGGTGAACGCCATCTTCCATCCGATCATCGCCGGCATCCTGCTGGCTGCCATTCTGGCCGCGATCATGAGTACCGCTGACTCTCAGCTGCTGGTGTCCTCTTCAGCACTGGCTGAAGACTTTTACAAGCAGTTGCTGCGCAAGAACGCCTCACAGAAAGAGATCGTCATGGTCGGCCGTCTTGCGGTAATCGGCCTGTCGTTTGTTGCCATGATGCTCGCCTTCGATCCAGACAGCACTGTGCTTGGACTGGTTTCCTATGCATGGGCAGGTTTTGGTGCAGCCTTCGGCCCTGCACTGCTGATCAGCCTGTACTGGAAGAACATGACCCGGAACGGCGCATTGGCCGGTATCGTGATCGGTGCTGTAACCGTTGTTGTATGGAAACAGCTCAGCGGCGGCCTGTTCGACATGTACGAGATTGTACCGGGCATCGTGTTCGCCACGGTTGCGATCTTTGTTGTATCGAAACTGGGCAGCCAGCCTGACGAAGAGATCCAGGCCCAGCACCAGCGGATGCTGAAAAACCTGTAACAATTCGAGCCCCCTCATCCAAGGGGCTTTAGACGCCCATTAAAAAACCGGATGCCATCACAGCATCCGGTTTTTTATGCACTGACCACCCGACAACGAGTGGCAAGCCAGGCAATCAGACTTCGAGGAAGTCCAGAATACCTTCAGCGGCCTTGCGGCCTTCATCAATTGCGGTCACCACCAGGTCAGAGCCCCGGACCATGTCACCACCGGCGAACACCTTGGCATTGCTGGTCTGAAACGCGAAGCGACCCACTCCCTGCGGCTGAGCCACTGTCTTGATACGGCCGTCTTCATGCAGCTCGATATCAAAGTCTGCAAACCAGGGCGCAGGGCTTGGACGGAAACCAAACGCTACCAAGACAGTATCAACCGGCAGAACCTCTTCAGAGCCGGGCACAATTTCAGCACGGCGACGGCCATTTTCGTCCGGCTCACCCATGCGGGTGGTCACCAGCTTAACACCGGTTACCTTGCCGTTCTCGCCA
The DNA here is from genome assembly GCF_040547565.1 of Marinobacterium sp. MBR-109. Classification (NCBI taxonomy): domain Bacteria; kingdom Pseudomonadati; phylum Pseudomonadota; class Gammaproteobacteria; order Oceanospirillales; family Oceanospirillaceae; genus Marinobacterium; species Marinobacterium sp. MBR-109. The sequence continues at coordinate 299,113 of NZ_JBEPPZ010000003.1, read as the reverse complement.
ACCACTTCCACCGGCTGACGGTTGAACATGAACTGCACACCCTCTTCGCGGGCGTTTTCCACCTCACGCTTGGAGCCCGGCATGTTCTCTTCGTCACGACGGTAGGCACAGATGACCGACTCGGCACCCTGACGGATGGAGGTACGGTTACAGTCCATGGCGGTATCACCGCCACCCAGCACAACCACCTTCTGACCCTTGACGCTGATGTATTCAGACGGGTCCTGCTCATAACCGAGGCAGTGATTCACGTTGGAGATCAGGAACGGCAGTGCATCATACACACCGTCCAGCTCTTCTCCGGGGAAGCCGCCTTTCATGTAGGTGTAGGTACCCATACCCATGAACACAGCATCGTACTCGTCCATCAGCTGCTGCATGGTTACATCCTTGCCCACCTCGGTGTTGAGGCGGAACTCGACGCCCATCTCTTCAAAGATCTGGCGGCGACGGCTCATGACGCTTTTTTCGAGCTTGAACTCCGGGATGCCGAAGGTCAGCAGGCCGCCGATCTCGGGGTAGCGATCGAACACCACCGGCTTAACGCCGTTACGTACCAGAACGTCGGCACAGCCGATACCGGCAGGGCCGGCACCGATCACGGCAACCTTCTTGTCGGTCCACTCGACATTGGACATGTCAGGCTTCCAGCCCATGGCGAACGCGGTGTCGGTGATGTACTTCTCAACCGAGCCGATGGTGACGGCGCCAAAACCGTCATTCAGCGTACAGGCACCTTCACACAGGCGGTCCTGCGGACATACACGGCCACACACTTCCGGCAGCGAGTTGGTCTGATGACTCAGCTCCACCGCTTCCATGATATTCCCCTCGGTCACCAGTTTGAGCCAGTTGGGGATAAAGTTGTGCACCGGGCACTTCCATTCACAGTAGGGATTGCCACATTCCAGGCAGCGGTGTGCCTGGGAGGATGCATCCTTGGGCTGGAACGGCTCATAAATTTCTGCAAACTGCTGTTTGCGAATATTGGCCGGCACTTTTTCCGGCCCCTGACGGCCAACGTCAATAAACTGAAAATCGTTCTTCAGACGGTCAGTCATTTTACCACCTCGTCCGATACCTGCCGCAGGGGCAGGTACCGCAGTTAGTCTTTCTCTGTGCTTACTCGGGACGCACACGCACTGTGTTCAGAAGATCATTCAGACTTGCAGCCTTGGGCTTGACCAGCCAGAACTTGCCGCAATAGTCATAGAAGTTATCCAGAATCTCCTGACCCCAGGCACTGCCGGTTTCGGCCGTGAACTCCTCAATCACCGAGCGCAGGTGGTTCTTGTAGGACTCCATCTGCTCGGTCGCAATGCGGTGGATATCCACCAGCTCATGGTTGTACTTGTCGACAAAGGTGTTGTCGCGGTCCAGTACATACGCAAAGCCACCGGTCATACCGGCACCGAAGTTGTAACCGGTCTCGCCCAGCACCGTCACCATACCCCCGGTCATGTACTCACAGCAGTGATCACCGGCGCCTTCAATTACGGCATGGCAACCGGAGTTACGCACACCGAAACGCTCACCGGCACGGCCGGCCGCGAACAGCTTGCCGCCCGTTGCGCCATACAGGCAGGTGTTGCCGAGAATGGCGGTATCCTGGGACTTGAACGTGGCTTCAGCAAACGGACGTACCACCACCTTGCCACCGGCCATACCCTTGCCGACATAGTCGTTGGCATCGCCTTCCAGCAGCAGGTGCTGACCACCCGCGTTCCAGACACCAAAGGACTGGCCGGCATGACCGCGGAAGCGGAATACGACCGGTTTGTCTTCCATACCCAGATTGCTGTGATGACGGGCAATCAGGCCAGAGGTGCGCGCGCCTACCGAGCGGTCGCAGTTGGTGATCTCAAGTGTCCACTCACCACCAGACTTGCTCTCGATCGCCTGCTGCGCCAGCTCCAGCATGTGGGTGTTCAGGCTACCCGGATCATAGGGCTCGTTACGCGCCTGCTGACAGGTGTGCGGATACTCTGCCGGTACACCGGCAGTGCCGATGATGGGCTCCAGATCCAGATGATTCTGCTTGTCGGTCACACCCGGCAGAATTTCCAGCAGGTCTACACGGCCGATCAGTTCATCAAAGCTGCGCACACCTACCTGAGCCATCAGCTGGCGAGTCTCTTCAGCCACAAAGCGGAAGAAGTTTTTCACCATCTCGACGGTGCCACGGAAGTGCTCGTCCCGCAGGTCCTTGCGCTGAGTGGCAACACCGGTCGCGCAGTTGTTCAAATGACAGATACGCAGATATTTACAGCCCAGCGCGACCATCGGCATGGTACCGAAACCGAAGCTCTCCGCACCCAGAATAGCGGCCTTGATTACGTCCAGGCCGGTTTTCAGACCACCGTCTGTCTGCAGACGAATCTTGCCACGCAGGTGGTTGGCACGCAGTGCCTGATGTGCATCGGCCAGACCCAGCTCCCAGGGAGAGCCCGCATAGTGGATGGAGGTCAGCGGAGATGCCGCCGTACCGCCGTCATAACCGGAGATGGTGATCAGATCCGCATAGGCCTTGGCCACACCGCAGGCGATGGTGCCCACACCCGGACGGGAGACCAGCTTGACGGAAACCAGCCCTTCTGGATTGATCTGCTTCAGATCGAAAATCAGCTGCGCCAGATCCTCGATCGAGTAGATATCATGGTGCGGAGGTGGTGAAATCAGTGTCACGCCCGGCACGGAGTAGCGCAAGCGCGCGATCAAGGCATTCACCTTGCCACCCGGCAACTGGCCACCCTCACCTGGCTTGGCACCCTGGGCCACCTTGATCTGCATCACGTCGGCGCTCATCAGATATTCCGGCGTAACACCGAAACGGCCGGATGCGACCTGCTTGATCTTGGAACGCTTGTTGGTACCGTGACGGGCAGGGTCTTCACCACCTTCACCGGAGTTGGAGCGACCGCCCAGCTCGTTCATCGCCACTGCCAGCGCTTCATGCGCTTCCGGCGACAGCGCACCAAGCGACATGGCTGCACTGTCAAAGCGCGTGAAGATATTCTCGACCGGCTCAACCTGATCCAGCGGGATGGGCTTCAGGCCTTTCTTCAGGCCCAGCAGATCACGCAGGGTCGCAACACCACGCTGATTCACCAGTTCGGCGTAACGTGCGTAAGCATGCTTGTCACCCGTGGTAACCGCTTCATGGATGGTTTTGACCACATCCGGGTTGTAGGCGTGGTACTCGGCACCATGGACATACTTGAGCAGACCACCCTGCTGAATCGGCTTGCGGGCACTCCAGGCTTCCTGCGCCAGCAAAGACTGCTCCTGCTGGAAATGCGTGAAGCGGGCGCCTTCAATTCGGCTGCACACACCACGGAAACAGAGATCGACCACTTCGCTGGACAGGCCAACAGCTTCAAACAGCTGAGCGCCACGGTAGGAAGCGATGGTGGAGATGCCCATCTTGGACAGGATCTTCAACAGGCCCTTGTTAATGCCCTTGCGGTAGTTCTCATGTGCCTGCAGCGGCTCCAGCGGCAGCTCACCGGTGCGACAGAGATCGTTCAGCACGCGGTAGGCCAGGTACGGATATACCGCCGTCGCACCGAAACCGAACAGTACGGCAAAGTGATGCGGATCACGTGCGGTGCCGGTCTCAACAATCAGGTTGGTTTCGCAACGCAGGCCCTTTTCGACCAGGTGGTGATGCACTGCGCCGGTTGCCATCGCGGCATGAATCGGCAGCTGGCCGCGCTGCAGGTAGGCGTCGGTCAGTACCAGCAGCGTCACGCCATTGCGAGCGGCATCCTCGGCCTTGGCACACAGATCACGCAGCGCCTGCTCAAGCCCGATCTCGGGATCATACTGCAGATCCAGATCAAGCGAGTCGAAGCCATCCAGCTGGCACTTGCGCATGAACTGGAACTTGCTCGCGGACAGAACCGGCGTCGTCAAAATCAGGCGACGCGCATGCTCAGGCGTTTCCTCGAATACGTTCTGCTCGGCACCGATACAGGTTTCCAGCGACATCACGATCGCCTCACGCAGAGGGTCGATCGGCGGGTTGGTTACCTGAGCAAATTGCTGACGGAAGTAGTCATAAGGTGAACGAATACGGCTGGACAGCACTGCCATCGGCTTGTCGTCGCCCATGGAGCCAACCGCTTCCATCCCGGTCTCACCCAGCGGACGCAGTATCTGATCACGCTCTTCAAAGGTGACCTGATACATCTTCATGTGCTGCTTGGTTTCTTCCGGCGACATTTCGCGGAACGACTGCGACTCCTCCTGGAAGCTCATGGTCTGTTCCAGGCGAATCGCATTGTCCTTCAGCCACTGCTTGTAGGGCTGGGCGGACTTGAGCTTGTTATCCACATCCTTGGTGTGCAGCACTTCACCGGTCTGGGTATCAATCGACAGGATCTGACCCGGCCCGACACGGCCCTGTGCCACGATATCTTCCGGCTTGTAGTCGAACACGCCGATTTCAGATGCCGTGCAGATGTAGCCATCGCGAGTCGTGACCCAGCGTGACGGACGCAGACCGTTGCGATCGAGCATGCACACCGCATAGCGACCGTCGGTCATGACCATACCGGCCGGACCGTCCCAAGGCTCCATGTGCATGGAGTGGAAGTCGTAGAAGGCCCGCAGGTCGGAGTCCATGGTTTCAACATTCTGCCAGGCCGGCGGAACAATCATGCGCACGGCACGGTACAGATCCATACCCCCAACCAGCAGAAACTCCAGCATGTTGTCCATGCTGGACGAGTCGGAGCCCGTGGTGTTGACGATCGGCTGCAGCTCTTCAATATTGGGCAGCATTTCGGTCGAGAATTTGGTGCGGCGCGCACGGGCCCAGTTACGGTTACCATCAATGGTATTGATCTCACCGTTGTGTGCCAGGAACCGGAACGGCTGCGCCAGCGGCCAGCGTGGCGCGGTGTTGGTCGAGAAACGCTGGTGATAGGTACAGATGGCCGTTTCAAGGCGCGGGTCGTTCAAGTCCTGATAGAACACCGGCAGATCCACCGGCATCATCAGCCCTTTATAGGAAAGCACCTTGTCGGACAGACTGCAGATATAAAAATCAGGGTCATCGGAAAGCGCAATTTCAGCCTTGCGACGGGCAGTAAAAAGACTGATTGCGAATTCACGCGGGCTTTTGCCGTTGGGATGAATAAAGACTTGTTCGATCTGGGGTAGGGTATCTTTAGCGATGGGACCAAGACAGCTGTCATTGGTGGGGACTTGTCTCCAGCTCAACACTTGCAACCCTTCGGCCTGCAGCGCTGAGCCAAGCTGCTCGCGAGCTACAGACGCCTGCTGCGCCTCGGGAGACAGAAATACCATCCCCACTGCATAGTGTTCGCCCAGCTCGACGCCCAGCTCTTCGGCAGCAACGGTCCGCAGGAAACCGTCTGGTTTCTGCATCAGCAATCCACAGCCGTCCCCGGTCTTGCCATCAGCAGCAATACCTCCGCGGTGTGTCATGCACGCCAGTGCCTGGATCGCCTTGTCCAACAGATCATGGCTGGCCTGACCCTGCATATGGGCCATCAGGCCGAAACCACAGTTATCCTTGAACTCCCCGTGGCGATAAAGACCTTTATTCATACGCCGACCTCACTAAAACTCTTTTAAATCAAGAAGTTATCTAACTTCCTTTCTCCCGCTGATCAAATTGTGGGCAAAAAGGGGAAGCAATTCTACCTATGGAAGAGGTCGGACTCAAGAGAATTGTTGTCAATATTGCACCACAATGGTGCAATAAGGCAAAAATAGTTGCGATATATGCACTATGTTGGTGCATTCATAATTGAGGCCATGATACAACCCCTTGCTGCAAAATTATTTTTTACGGATATCGGCTTTTACGCCGGCGATTGATCGTGCCCAGGGGCGAAGTCTACGCAGTGATTCCGGCAAACCGGCCACCGCATTGGTTGCCGCCGCCCGGTCAGCATACTGACCATACACGACCACATGCCAGGGAGCCCCCTTGAAAACCGTCTGGAAATAATAGAACCGCTGGGGCTGCTCCTGCGCCTGAATAAAGTCTCTGACGCTGGTTTCTGAACGCGCACCCATGACCTGAAGGGTGTAGCCCTGCTCCGGCCAGCCAAGCAGCTCCTCTTCCCTCAGCCATTGCTGCGCCACACCCCCTGCCTCAGCAGCAGTCTGGGGTTTGGGCTCCGGTTTGGGCTCCGGTTTGGGCTCTGGTTTGGGCTCTGGTTTGGGCTCTGGTTTGGGTTCCGGTTTGGGTTCCGGTTTGGGCTCTGGCTTGGGTTCAACTTCAGGTTCTGCCAGTACTGGAGGCTCGGATACAGCCGGCTCACCGGGGGCGGTACTGACGTCAACAGAGTTCGACTCTGTATCACTGGCCACAACCCGGTTTTCAGGTTCAACCTCTGCTTCTGCCTCTGTGACCTCAGATGCTTGCGCTGATACTGCGGGTGAATCCTGAACAGTCTCAATTCGCAGCGCAGGCTCCGGCCTCACCGACAAAGGCAACGTAATTCTTTCAGCCACTACCGGGGCTGCGTCTTCATCCGGCAGGTACTGCCATAGTGCAATACCAAACACCAGCAGAAGCACCAGAATGGCAGCACTAATATGCTTGGGTGGCAAAGGTAATCGACTGCTACCTGAGGACTTTAAACGGCCGCTGCGCAAGAGTTCGATCACCTGATCACGTAACCGCCCGGGATACCCCTGTGAACGCTCAACCAGCGCCGCCAACTGCCGCTTGCTCAACTCAATGCCGTCAGGCAACAAAGACTCTACAAAATCGGCCGATTCATCCGGCATAAATGGGTCAAGCCTTTCAACATGCAGATGGCTTTCCAGCTGCTCAGCCAAGCCAAGTCCGCGGAAGCGCTCTTCAAACTCGGCAGTTCCAGTCAGCAAGACTCGTGGCGGCACGCCCTTTTCGAACGTGGCGAAATTCACCAGCAGTTCAAGCGCGTTATTGGTCAGAAAATCGGCATCATCAATCAGAAGAATCAACGGCAGGCCATCTTCACGCAGCTGCCTGGCCAATATGTGCATCTGCTTCAGGCGCTGCCGGTTGTCAGCCGCCGGCTCAAAATCGAGCGCCTGCGTCAGCTGAAGCAGCAAATTTGTTACATCAGTTGTTTCATCAAGCCGCAGCCTGACAGCGCGACCCAAACTCCCATTGTCATCAGGCACAAGCTGTTCCAGCAAGGCCGACTTGCCGACACCTGTTTCACCAATAATCAGCATGACAAAATCAGAGAAGCGCACCAGATGTTGCAGCTTATCCCTCTGCTGCAGGCGAGATTCCGGTTCGTAATAATGGGTCGGGATACTCATGACGTCCTGTCCTGTTATCCGATCTGCCCCAGGGACTGGCCACAGATCAGGGTGTGTTCGAGTTTTTCCGATGGGAAATCAGCCGTAACAACGCCCTGCCCAATGCGCTTAAGCAGAACAAGCCGCAGGCTGCCGTCGATAACCTTCTTGTCTACCGACATCAGTTCCATAAACCGCGCACTGCTCATCGTTTCAGGCGGCGCAACAGGCAGCCCTGCCGCCAGCAGAATACGCTCTATGCGTGCCAGCTCGGCCGAATTCAACCAACCCAGTCGGGCAGAAAGGTTGGCTGCCATCAGCATCCCTGCACCAACCGCTTCACCGTGCAGCCAACTGCCATACCCCTGATCAGTCTCGATTGCGTGACCAAAGGTATGGCCAAGATTCAACAACGCCCTCACGCCTGACTCTCGCTCGTCCTGTGCCACGATCTCAGCCTTGATTTCACATGAGCGATAGATGGCATAAGCGAGCGCTTCAGGGTCCCGTGCTCGCAGCGCCTGCATGGATGACTCCAGCCAGTCAAGAAATGCGGCGTCATGAATCAAGCCGTACTTGATCACCTCAGCCAGACCGGCAGACAACTCACGCTCAGGCAGACTGTTGAGCACATCAGTTGCCGCAAGCACCGCCTGTGGCTGATGAAAGGCACCGATCATGTTTTTGCCCAGCGGATGATTCACACCCGTCTTGCCACCAACCGATGAGTCGACCTGTGACAGCAGTGTCGTGGGTGCCTGGATAAAATTAACGCCTCGCTGATAACTGGCCGCCGCAAAACCGGTCATATCGCCAACGACACCACCACCCAGCGCAACCAGCGTAGTGGTGCGGTTATGCCGCTTCTCCAGCAACGCATCGAAGATCAGATTGACGTGCTGCAGGTCCTTGTAGGCTTCACCATCCGGCAGAATCACGCTATCCACCTGCTTGTCAGGAAACTGTTGCAGCAGTGCATCAAGGTAAAGCGGCGCAACAGTTTCATTGCTGACCACCATCACCTGACGACCTTTCACATATGACTGCAGCAGGTTTTGCTGCAACAGACCCTGGCCGATAAAGATGGGGTAGCTGCGGACGCCAAGGTCGACCGTCAATGTCTGCATGAAAACAGTCTCCGGAAACAGGTTGAATCAGATTTTTTTCAGCGGCTGCTGTCGCTTCAGGAAACGAATAATATCATTTACCACGCCACGCGGGTGGCGCCGATCGGTACGAATCAACAGATCGCAGCAATCCCGGTAAAGCGGGTCGCGCTGTTCGATCAACTGTTCCAGTACGGCTCGCGGATTTTCCGTCTGTAACAAAGGACGGTTGCGGTCCTTTGCCGTGCGCTCCAGTTGCTGTTCAATTGAGGTCTGCAGGTAGACAACCGTCCCCCGGCTCTGCAAGTTGCGACGATTGGCCTCACGCAGCACCGCACCGCCTCCGGTAGCAAGGACGATATTATCCAGCTGACTTAGTTCATCGATAGCCGTTTCTTCACGCTGACGAAAGCCCTCTTCGCCTTCCACATCGAAAATCCACGGAATATTGGTTCCGGAGCGCGCTTCGATCTCACGGTCAGAGTCGTGAAATTCCAGTCCAAGCTCCTGAGAAAGCAAACGCCCTATGGTGCTTTTGCCAGCACCCATAGGGCCAATTAGGAAAACGTTCAAATTTTTACAGCTCTGTTCTTATCGTCTGAGCGACTCACGGATCATCTGTGGAGTGATGAAAATCAGGAGTTCTGTTTTCTCACTGCTGCTAATCTTGTTACGGAAAGCAGCTCCGATCAGCGGCAAGTCACCAAAGAAGGGCACTTTTTCAACGCTGTCCAAGGTTTGCTGTTCAAAAACCCCACCCAGCACAACCGTCTCTCCATCATTAACGACTACAGAGGTCATCAAGTTACGCGTATTGATGATTCGGTTACCCAGCTCATCGTACACCTCACCCAGTTTGTCATCCGCGATATCAATTTCCAGCTGGACCTTATCGCCCGGAATCAACTGTGGAGTAACATCCAGCTTGAGTACGACTTCTTTCCATTCAGCGACATCAATCTGATTGGTGTCATCGTCACGCTCCAAAACCGGTATTTCCTGACCTGACTTTATAGTAGCCTTCTTGCCATTAGTCGTAATGACCTTGGGCTGCGATATTATTTCGCCACGTCCATCACTTTCCAGGGCAGATAACTCAGCGCTGAGAAGGAAGTTGTTGCTGATGAAACCGATGGCCAAGGAACCAACTGCATCCGGCACGCCCAAATCGACCTGCAAATTCTGATTCTGTCGGCCTACTGAGTCCCTTGCTCCACTGTCAACAATACCACCATCCCCTTGCGTTGGATTTAAAGCACCTGAACCTACTGTCCAGCCCCCTCCTCTTGTATTTCTGTCAGAAAAGCCCCACCGCACACCGATATTCTTTGCAAAATCAGTGGTAGCCGTCACCAATCGTGCCTGAATCAATACCTGCGGCACTTCCAGATCAAAGCGTTTGATTGTATTTCTGATCTCTTCAAGCTGCCTGGAGGTTTCACGTACCATCAAAGTGTTGGTTTCGTCATCAGCGAGGATAAAGCCGCGCTCTGAAACCATTTTGGCTTCCTCGATCCGCGTCCGGATATCAGACGCCTTGCGGTAATCGATCTGAATAAAGTCGGTCACCAACGGCGCAAGCTCCTTCTCCTGTTGCTGACTCTGCATCTCCAGCGCTTCACGCTCAGAGATTTCTGTTGCAGTACCCACTAGCAGCACATTACCCGCCTCGCGCTTGTCCAGCCCCTTGGTCTTCAGCACGATATCCAGCGCCTGATCCCAGGGTACGTTCTTCAGGCGCAGAGTGATGGTGCCCTGAACATTATCGCTGACCACCAGGTTTTTCTCGGCAACTTCAGCAATGATCTGCAACACGGTACGAATTTCAACATTCTGGAAATTCAGGTCGATCTTTTCACCGGTATAAGGGAACAGGTTCCGCTGATCTTCCCGTTCCTGGCGGGTCAGAGGCTTAAAGTCCACCACCAGCTGATTGCCGCTCTGATAGGCCATATAGTCGTACGGCTCAGCTGAAGGCTTGATCAGGATCGTGGCATTCTCGCCCTGTACCATGGAATCGATGAACAGCACCGGGGTAGCAAAGTCCTGCACGTCCAGGCGCTGCTCAAGCGCATCTGACAGGCCAGCACCCAGCAGGTTGATAACAACGTTATTGCCTTCTTCAACGATATCAAGACCTGCCTGCGAGTCTGTCAAATCGATGGTTACCCGGCCACGGTTGCCATCGATACGCTGAAAGTCGATACCGCGCACACGGGTACGATCATCGGCCGCTGCCGGCATGCGCGCACCTTCACGCGGCACAGCTGCAGGCGCGGCAGCAATTGCTGGTGCACTGGTTCCACGTACGGTGTCTGCACTCTGACCACCCAGCTCGATAAACAGGCTGTTGTTTTCGGTGTAGGTTTTATAGCCTGCCGACCCTGTCAGGTTTGTGACAATCCGCAGCCGGCCGTTGGCTTCGGCAAAATGCAGACTATCAACGTCACCGGATTTGACCGACAGCGTCTTGCTGGCCATCTCATTGCGCGCGCCCCAAAAATCCATCACCAGACGAGGCGGGCTTTCGATCATGTAGGCCTTGGGTACCGGTGGCGGCACATCAAAGTCGAGCCGTACTTCTACCTTCTTGCCGGGCAGAGAGACGAAGGAGGCGTTCTGCAGCGCTGCATCCTGGGCCGCTGCCGTACGCCCGATAAGGGCCAGCGCCAGCATACTCAGCAGGAGCCAGAAGCGAGTCTGGCGTCCGGGCTGCATCCGGTGGGTTTCGGTCCGTCTGTATGTATTCACGGTCTGCATCCTTATCAATCCTGCTCTTCAATATTCAGAGTACGGGGACGTTTCATCCAACCGCCTCGTCCGTTGGAGATAATTTCTACAATTTCCAGCCTGCGCTCGTTAACCGAGACGATTTCACCATAGTCGTTGCCGAGGTAGTTGCCAGTTGCAACGCGGTGAACCTCATTGTTAGGGTCCTTGATCAAGGCCCACAGCGCCTCGCTGCCCGGCGCGGTGATGGTGCCCACCATCGTCAGCTGATCGACCGAGAAGTCTTCCAGATATTCCTTGGGCCGCTCGGTATCAGGAATAAGGTTGTCTTCAGCGGTGAAGTCTCGATCAGAGCCATCGTTTCGGATGAGAGGCCGGAAGGGATCTCGCAGACTTGCCCCCTCATACACAAAGCTCTCATAGGGCTTGAAGGTCGGCAGAGGCTCAACCTTGCCACTGGGCTTGGCTTGCTGCTCACGGGTGTAGCGTTTCAGGTCTTCGGTGTCATCCACCCAGATACAACCTGATAAAGGCAGCAGCAGCAACAGTGCCAGCCCGAGACGCATTCCCTGTCTTTCCTTATTTTGTATCATCATAGCGGTAAGTCTTCGCGCTGATTTCCATGGTCAAACTGTTATCTCCGCCGGGCTGGAGCGAGAAGTCATGCAGCGTCACAATACGCTTGATTGCGGCCACACCACTGACAAACTCACCCATCTGATGGTAGTTGCCACGCACCAGGATGCGTATGGGCAACTCGACGTAGAACTGTTCGCGCTTTTCAGGCTGTAAAGCGATCAGGTCAAATTCCAGGCCCGCTGAACGCCCGATTTCGGTAATGTCTTCCAGCAGACCAGGCACTTCCTTGTCGGTCGGAAGCTGCTTCAGCAACTCGGCAAACCGACCTTCCACATCTGCCATCTGCTTTCGCAGCGCATCAAGACTGGCAACCTGAAACGCCTTGCGCTGGTATTCCTGCTTCAGCTCCTGCTCTTTGGTGATTTCACGCTCAACGGCAGCATGCTTGTCCTTGATCAGGAAGTGAACACCGGCACCCACAATAATGGCAAACACAAGAAGATAGACGATCACCTTGATGCCGATGGGCCAGTTACCGGCCTGATTGACATCAACATTGTTGAAGTCAAAACCCTGAAAGGCTTTTTTGAGACCGTTCATTTCCATCAGTTGGCCTCCTCCGCTTTCGGACGGGTCATACCCGCTTTCATGTTGAAGCGCTTCAACCCTTCAGACTTGTCGACTCGGCTCAGGTCAGGCTCACTGAACCAGATTGACCCGTCCAGACGACGCATCAAAGAGGATACATCATTGTTATCATCAGCAAGTCCATCGATGGTAATTGTCTCACCTCGACGAACAAGGCTCTGGTAGTAGATACCGTCAGGCAGCACACGGACCATTTCATCGAAGTTTCGTACAATAACCGGACGGTTGCCCTGCAATTGCTGAATCGCATTGAGACGTTCCAGCAGGCGCTCACGCTTGGCACGAAGTTCTTCAATTTCCTTGATTTTCTGGTCCAGCTTCACGATCTCGGCTCGGAGGTAGCTGTTACGCGCGTCCTGCCGGTCAGCCTGAAGATCGTAGTAGTAACTGACACCCAGCACGACAACCACACCGAGCAGCGCTGCACCGACCATATTGCCGATAAAGCGCTTCTGCAGCCTTTCGTTGCGCTCTTCGCGCCAGGGTCTTAGGTTAATACGCGCCATACATAATCCCTGTGATCCCTAAATTTCGAAGCTTCGTTGAGCCAGCCCACATGCCTTCAACAGAGTTGGGGCATCCTTTTCCAGTCGCGCCGTGTTGATTCTTGGTCCGATTTGCATGGTTTCGAAGGGGTTGGCAACCTGTGTTGTCACACCGATCTCTTCTTCAATCATTTCGGCCAGACCATCCAGCCCTGAAGTTCCGCCTGCCAGGTAAAGCTTACCCAACTGACCCTGAGAGCCGGAAGAGTAATAGAACTGCAGCGCACGTGACACCTGTTGTACCACGCTCTGACGGAACGGCAAAACCAGCATTTCCATGGTTGCGCTGTCCAGATCACCACCACTGAGCAGCCGCTCCACTTCCGCCACTTCAATGCCCTTGTGCTGGTGGATCATATTGGTCAGGTCATTGCCACCAAACGCCTGTTCGCGATTGTAGATGATGCGGTTGCCACGGAATACGTTGAGCGTCAGCGTAGCCGCACCGATATCGACCACCCCTATCACGGCACTCGGGTCTGTTTCCCCTTCCAGCAGAGGCAAGGTGCGTTCAATGGCATAGGTGTCGATATCAACCACTTCGCACTTCAGGCCCGAGCCGTTAATCGCATCTTCGCGGCTGTCCACGTCATCACGGCGACAGGCCACCAGAAGGATTTCATTCAGCTCCGGGGCCTTTTCAACCGGCCCAAGCACTTCGAAGTCCAGTGCAACTTCGTCAAGCGGGTAGGGAATGAACTGGTCGGCTTCGACCTGCACCTGGTCTTCAAGATCCAGACCGGCGAATGCATTGCTGATTTCAAGACGTTTGGTAATAACGGCAGAGGAAGGGACAGCGGTAACGGCATGGGTCAATTTGATGCCGCACATCTTGAGACCCCGCTCAATTGCGTCCGAAACCTCGGGAGGGATCTCCACGTTGCCATCTACGACCGCCGTCGGAGGCAACGGTGCTATAGCATAGCCTTCAATCTGATATGACTGTCCATGTTTTGTGAGTGCTACCAACTTGACAGAAGAGGACCCGATATCCACTCCCACCCAGCCAGCAGATTTTTGCTTTAAGAAGCTGAGCACGACATTTTCCTTATATCAATCAGGTGAAGTCCCGCAAACGCTCACAATGTAGCCTGATTCGGGCACAATTTAAACTGTCCGTTTACTGTAGACCAGCTGGCATACACCTATATAATGACCCAGCTCTATTTTTTTACCGCATTTTTCTAAGGTTAGCATGCGAATTTTAAGCCGCCTGTTCAAATGGTTTCTCACCCTGTCGCTGATCGGCGTCTTTCTTGGCGCCGCCGCACTTGCGGGGGTCTACTACTATTTCAGCCCGCAATTACCGGATGTGCAAACTTTACGCGACGTAAAGTTTCAAACACCGCTGCGGATCTTCTCAGCCGACGACAAGCTGATCGCCGAATTCGGCGAGAAGAAACGCGTACCGGTCAGCTACGAACAGATCCCGACCGACTTTGTTCACGCACTGCAGGCCGCTGAAGACGCACGCTTTTTTGAGCACTTCGGCATCGACATCAAGGGCCTGAGCCGGGCCGCCTTTCAGTTGGCCTCAACCGGTTCCATCCAGAGCGGCGGTTCGACCATCACCATGCAGGTGGCGAAAAACTTCTTCCTCACTCGCGAACAGACATTCAAACGCAAGTTTATCGAGATTCTACTGGCTCTGCAGATCGAAACCAAGCTCAGCAAGCAGGAGATCATGGCGCTCTATGTAAACCAGATTTATCTGGGGCACCGCGCCTACGGCATCGAAGCGGCCGCCAACACTTACTATGGCTCAAGTATTGATCAGCTCAACCTGGCCCAACTTGCCATGATTGCCGGCCTGCCCAAGGCGCCCTCAGCCTTCAACCCGATCACAAACCCCTCCCGTGCAACCACACGGCGCGACTGGATTCTTGGACGAATGCTTGAGCTGGGGTATATCGACAGCATACGCCATGCCGAAGCCATCGCCTTTGTAGACAATGCGCGCTACCACCGCAGCGATATCGAGTTGGATGCCCCCTACATTGCCGAGATGGTGCGCCAGCAACTGTTCGAGCGTTATGGCGAGGCGCTCTATACCGATGGATATCGTGTCTGGACAACCGTATACAGCCATCAGCAGCAGGAAGCCATTGACGCTCTGCGCCGCGGCCTGCTCGCCTACACGGACCGCCACGGCTACCATGGCGCTGAAGCCAGTCTTGATATGGAAAGCTTGACCAGCGAAGCCGACCAGATTAACCAGCTGCGCCAGTACCCCGCCTTTGCCGGCTTGCAGCCAGCACTGGTCAAATCTGTAACGGACAACTCCGCTCAATTGCTGTTGCGCAGCGGTGAGCCGGCCGAGCTGGAGTGGGACGGCATCAAATGGGCACGTCCTTTCCGCAGCGTACACTGGACAGGCCCTGCCCCAAAAAATGCAACAGAGGTGCTTTCGGCGGGAGATATCATCCGCGTGATGCCCGATGCCGACGGCAAGTTGCGCCTGACCCAAATGCCGCAGGTGCAGGGTGCTCTGGTTGCCCTGAACCCTCAGGATGGCGCCATACGTTCACTGGTTGGCGGCTTCAGCTTCTATCACAACAAGTTCAATCGCGCGATTCAGGCCTACCGTCAGCCGGGTTCCAGCATCAAGCCCTTCCTGTATACAGCCGCGCTCGAGAACGGCTTCACGCCGGCTTCCATCATCAATGACGCCCCCATCGTGTTCCACGATGTCAGCCTTGAGGGTAACTGGCGCCCCGAAAATGACAACGGCCAGTTCAATGGCCCCATGCGCCTGCGAGAAGCCCTGTATCGGTCTCGCAACCTGGTATCCATTCGCATCATGCGATCACTGGGTATCGAGCAGGCACGCGAATACATGCTCAGGTTCGGCTTCGAGCCCGACAAACTGCCGGCCAACCTGTCGCTCTCGCTCGGCAGCGCCAGCGCCACCCCACTGCAGATTGCGCGCGGCTATGCAGCCTTTGCCAATGGCGGCTACCTGGTCGAGCCCTACCTGATCAGTCGGATTGAGAATGCGGAGGGTGAAACGCTGGAGCAGGCCAATCCGCTGCAGGTATGCCGCGACTGCCTGATGACTGAAACCAATGAACAGACAGAGAATATCAGCACTGCATCCGCCAACACGATGGACACCGCCCAGCTGCTTGAAACCGATATACAGCCACAGGCCGCTCCTCGCATCATCAGCGAGCGCAACGCCTTCCTGATCTACGATGTGATGCGCGACGTTATTACACGGGGCACCGGCACGCGAGCTCGCGTCCTGGAACGCTCGGATCTGGCAGGCAAAACCGGCACCACCAATGAACAGAAAGACACATGGTTCAGCGGTTTCAGCCCCGATCTGGTGACAACGGTATGGGTTGGCTTTGACCAGCCCTCTCCTCTTGGACGAGGCGAGTACGGCAGCAGCACCGCCCTTCCGATCTGGATCGACTACATGGAAGAGGCACTGGCCGGATTGCCCGATCGCCCTCCTGCGGCGCCTGAAGGTGTGGTACGTATCGCCATAGACCCGGCCAGCGGCCTGCGCGCCTGGCCCGGTCAGAACAATGCCATCAGCGAATACTTCCGCACCGAAGATGTCCCCTCAGAAACCGCCCGCAGCCCTGAGCAGCAGATGCAGGCACCACCAACCGAAGCCATTTTCGGCTACTAGCATAATCAACTCTTGCACCGGACATAAAAAAACCGCCAGCTGGCGGTTTTTTTATGTCCGTATTTCAGTCCGTGATCAGATGTCTTTCACGCTCTGAATCGGGTAGTGCGAGGGCATCGGCAGACGTGCAACACCTGTGTCGACAGCTGCCTGGGCAACCGCATTGGAGATTGCACCCAGCAGACGCGGGTCAGTCGCCTTCGGCAGGATATACTCACGGCCGAATTCCATCTCCATCAGGTTGTAGGCATTCAGCACTTCCTGCGGAACCGGCTGCTTGGCCAGATCAGCCAGTGCACGCACGGCCGCCGCCTTCATCTCTTCATTGATGGCAGTTGCACGCACATCCAGCGCACCGCGGAAGATGAACGGGAAGCCCAGCACGTTGTTCACCTGGTTCGGATAGTCGGAGCGACCGGTTGCCATGATCACGTCAGAGCGAGTCGCGCGTGCCAGATCCGGCTTGATTTCAGGATCAGGGTTGGCACAGGCGAAGACGATCGGGTTGTCAGCCATCTTCAGCAGGTTTTCCGGTGACAACAGGTCCGGACCAGACAGACCTACAAATACGTCAGCGCCGGTGATGGCATCTTCCAGCGTGCGCTTGTCGGTCTCGGTCGCGAATGCGGCCTTTTCCGGAGTCAGATCATCACGACCCGAGTGAATAACGCCCTTACGGTCGATCATGTAGATGTTTTCGACCTTGGCGCCCATATTGATCAGCAGCTTCATGCAGGCACTGGCAGCAGCACCGGCACCCAGACACACGATCTGCGCATCGGCCAGTTTCTTGCCGGCCAGCTCCAGTGCGTTGATCATGCCGGCAGCCGTTACGATGGCCGTACCGTGCTGATCGTCATGAAAGACCGGAATCTTGCAGCGTTCGATCAGAACACGCTCGATCTCGAAGCACTCCGGCGCCTTGATATCTTCCAGGTTGATGCCACCGAATGTTTCAGCAATACGCGCAACAGTGTCGATGAACGCCTGCGGGCTTTCTGCATCGACTTCGATATCGATGGAGTCAATACCGGCAAAACGCTTGAACAACAGCGCCTTGCCTTCCATGACCGGCTTGGACGCCAGCGGCCCCAGGTCACCCAGACCCAGGATCGCGGTACCGTTGGAGATAACAGCAACCAGGTTGCCTTTGGCGGTGTAACGGTAAGCCGCATCAGGATCCTTCGCGATTTCACGCACGGGCTCAGCCACACCCGGAGAGTAGGCCAGAGAAAGGTCGCGGGAAGTCTCAGCGGAGGTGGTAAGCTCTACACTGATCTTACCCGGACGAGGAAACTCGTGGTAATCGAGGGCGGCTTGTTTGAAATCTTGAGACATGGTTGCTGTTTCCAACTAAGGTTGTAAATAGACGGTCTTGCATCATATATAAAAGCCATATAGACAACAACCGCACTTTAGGCGATGCGAATATAGACTTCAGTCGGCCTGCAGGTGCTGTTCTGCGGTAATTCTGAGCAACCAGCGCTGTTGACCATGGCGCAATCGGCTCTGCCGTTGCAGGCGATCCTGTACCCAGCCACGCGCTTCGATCCGCTTCCCCACCTGCATCTGAGCATGATCCATCCCAAGCGCTTCCGGCAGAAACAGGGCCAGATGATCATCCAGATCGATGTAGTAACCGGCACGGGCTTGAGTGATTCGACTGATACGCCCACTGACCAGTGCAAAACCGGATTTATCAATTTCCATTGCAGCACGGGGTGCACGCTGCCACACACCTTCAGAAACAATACGCGCAGGGGCTTCCGCACTGAACAGGCACTCGGCAAGGCGGGTATTGGCACCCACGGCCAGAGCAAAGCCCAGCCCCTGCTGCAGCATTTTTTCCGCTATCAGCTCATCGCGCCAATACAGGTGTGCCAGCAACCGGCCATAGCGGTCCTGACGCTCAACCCCGGGCAGGAGGTAGACCTGCTGACCCTTTACGCGCCGCTCAAGCCAACGACCCGCCTCACGCGCACCGGGCTGATCAGGGCGCCCGTCGCGCCCGATTTCAGGTGTATCAATCCCGATCAGCCGCACCCGCTGCCCTGACTTCAGACGGACGGTATCTCCGTCGTATACGTGCACGACTTCGGCATCAAAGCCACCCGGCAGCAGCGGGCATTGCGCCCAGGCCGCAGGAGACAACAGAAGCCAAAACGCGGATACAAAAAAGGCACCCACATGGAGTGCCTTTTTTGATGTGCGCTGGCGCAGTCGATTAAGACTTGAAGCCACGACCACCGAAACGCTTCTTGAAACGGTCAACACGGCCGCCGGAAGTCGCTTCCTTCTGCTTGCCGGTGTAGAACGGGTGGCACTGGCTGCACACGTCGACCAGCATGTCCTGACCCATGGTAGAGCGGGTGTTCATCACGTTGCCGCAAGAGCAGGTGATGGTAACTTCGTTGTATTCCGGATGGATACCAGCTTTCATCTTGAACCTCGATAAAATTGGCGTGCCGCCACCCGGTCGTATTCATTGACGCCAGGCACCGCACATTTAATAGTCAGCGCTCCAATAACAGAGCACCGCGATGCTTACAGTTAAGGCGCGAAATTATACGCAGCCCACCCGCTGCGAGCAAGCCAATTCGCGCGCGCCGTTCAACCATTCCCTGTAACGCTCAAAAGCCCTAGACTCGGGGCCACAGCATTGCTGATCAACACCATTCACTGACAGGGCCCCGATCTTGATCTACCGCGTCGCCATTCCAACGCCTCTGCACCGGCTGTTCGACTACCGACCGCCCCTGAGCGGAGCCTGCGCCCAGCCGGGTTGCCGGGTACGGGTCCCGTTCGGTCGGCGCGAAGCGATTGGCATTCTGGTCTCGATCGAGAACACCAGCGAGTTCCCGCTCCACAAGCTCAAACCGGTCAGCGAGGTGCTGGATCAGACTCCGGTATTCAGTGATGACCTGTTTGCGCTGACACGCTGGGCCGCCGGCTACTATCAGCATCCTCTTGGCGATGCACTGCAACAGGCCCTGCCGGTACTGCTGCGCCAGGGACAGCCTGCACGTTTTGCGCACCAGACACTGTGGCACGCCGCACCCGGTGCAACACTGGAGGCTGTCAGCACACGTGCATTCCGTCAGCGAGAGTTGCTGCAGCTGCTGCTGGAGCATCCCGGCGGCATCAGCACGGACGCCCTGCGTGCCGAGGGCGGTGACCCGGCGCTGCTCAAATCACTGCAGCAGAAGGGGCTGGCACAGTCGCTCGAACGCCACCCCGACCTGCGCCATGCCGATCTCACTGAGGGAGTTATCCGTGAGGCACCACTGACACTGCATGATGAGCAGGCACAGGCGGTTGAGGCCATTCGAGCGGCACAGGGTTTCAGCCCTCTGTTGCTTGAGGGCGTCACCGGCTCAGGCAAGACCGAGGTCTATCTGCAGGCGATTCAGTCCTGCCTTGAGCGCGGCCAGCAGGCACTGGTACTGGTACCCGAGATCGGCCTGACGCCACAGACACTGTCCCGCTTCAAGGCACGTTTTCGGGTGCCGGTACTGGCACTGCACTCCGGCATGACCGACCGCCAGCGCCTGGATGCCTGGCTCTGGGCAGATGAAGGCAGCGCCCGCATTCTGATCGGTACGCGTTCAGCCATTTTCACGCCCCTGAGCCGTCCCGGCCTGATCATTGTGGACGAAGAGCATGACAGCTCGTTCAAGCAGCAGGACGGATTTCGCTACCATGCCCGCGATCTGGCGATTTTCCGCGCCAATCAGCTCAAGATCCCCGTTGTACTGGGCAGCGCCACTCCGTCACTGGAGAGCCTGCAGAATGCACGCAGTGGTCGCTATCAGCATCTGCACCTGACCCATCGCGCCGGCAATGCCACCCCTCCCGTATTCAAACTGCTGGACATTCGACAGCAGACGCTGGACGCCGGTCTCTCGGCAGCGTTGATCAGCCAGATCCGATCACATCTTGATCAGGGCACTCAGGTGTTGCTGTTCCTGAACCGACGCGGCTTCTCACCGGCGTTGATCTGCCACGACTGTGGTACTCCGGTCGACTGTACCCGCTGCGATGCGCGCATGACCCTGCACCGTCAGCCCCCCCACCTGCATTGCCATCACTGCGATCGTCAGACACCCATTCCACGCTCTTGCGCTCAGTGCGGCAGCAACCAGCTGCGACCCGCCGGCAGCGGCACCGAGAGGGTAGAAGACCGCCTGCAGGCACACTTTCCTGACACCCCCGTATTGCGGGTCGATCGCGACAGCACTCAGCGCAAGCACGCGCTGGAACGAATCATGCAGCAGGTGCACAGTGGCGCTCCCTGTATTCTCGTGGGTACCCAGATGCTGGCCAAAGGGCATCATTTCCCCAGGGTAACGCTGGTGGCAGTGCTGGATGCGGATGCTGGCCTGTTCAGTGCGGACTTTCGCGGCATGGAAAAAACGGCCCAGTTGATTCTGCAGGTCGCCGGTCGTGCCGGTCGTGCTGATCACCCCGGTGAAGTGCTGCTGCAAACCCTGCATGCGGAGCATCCGATGCTCAACACGCTGGTACACGCCGGCTATGAGGCCTTTGCCAGCGAGGAATTACAGCTGCGGCATGCCGGTTATCTGCCGCCCTTTTCCCATCACGCCCTGCTCCGTGCCGAAGCCAACCGACAGGGGCTGGCCGAGAGCTTTCTGATCAGCTTGCGTGAACTCGCTCAACAGCAACAGCTGCTGCCCCAGGGCGTGCAGTGCATCGGCCCCTTCCCTGCGGTAATGGAAAAGCGTGCAGGTCTGTTCCGCGCCCAGATGCTGTTGCAAAGCCCGCACCGTCCCGCGCTGCAACATGTACTGCCCCTGCTCAGTTCGATGATGCAGGAGCACCCTGAGGCACGCCGGATACGCTGGAGTATCGACGTAGATCCCATTGACAGTTACTGATTGGCAATTGACCACAGCGAGGCCGTATAATACTCGGTTTATTGCATCATTCTGATCTTCGAATCCAGCCAGAGTACCCCAATGAAAGAACAGATTGCCCAGTTGATCGAAACGGCACTTGCCTCCCTGAAAGCTGACGGCACCCTGCCGGCCGATATCGCTCCGAGCATTCAGGTGGAGAACACCCGCGACAAGTCGCACGGTGACTTCGCCAGCAACATCGCCCTGACTCTGGCCAAGCCCGCCCGACGCAACCCGCGTGAGCTGGCACAGCAGATCTGTGACGCCCTGCCGACCTCCTCCAATGTAGAGAAAACCGAGATTGCAGGCCCGGGGTTCATTAACTTCTTTGTCAGCCAGGCATCCATCTTCACCGTCGTGGGTGACATTCTTGCGCAGGGCGACGCGTTCGGTCGCGGTACTCCCGACTCAGGCCCGCGCATGCAGGTGGAGTTTGTGTCCGCCAACCCAACCGGCCCGCTGCACGTAGGCCACGGGCGCGGCGCGGCCTACGGTGCCACCGTAGCCGACCTGCTGGAAGCGGCAGGTATCGAGGTTGAACGCGAATACTATGTCAACGATGCCGGTCGCCAGATGAACATCCTCGCGGTCAGCGTCTGGCTGCGCTATCTGGAACTGAACGATCAGGAACTGACCTTCCCCAGCAACGGCTACCAGGGCTTCTACATCCGCGATATCGCCCATGATCTGTTGAAAGCACATGGCGATCGCTTCAACGTCCCCGTTGCCGAGCTGTTCTTCGACATCATTGCCGATGAGCCTGCCGGTGGCGACAAGGAACTGCATATCGATGCCCTGATCGAGCGCGCCCAGCAGATGCTGGCTGATGACTACGAGCATGTCTTCAACGCCGGTCTTGACGCCATTCTGGGTGATATTCGTGAGGATCTGTCCGAATTCGGTGTTGATTATCAGGTCTGGTTCTCCGAGCGATCTCTGACCCACAGCGGCGATGTTGAACGCGCACTGGAGCAACTGGAAGCGCGGGGCTATCTGTATGAGCAGGAGGGCAACCTCTGGTTCCGCTCCACCGATTTCGGCGACGACAAGGACCGCGTGGTCAAGCGCGCCAATGGTCAGACCACCTACTTCGCGTCCGATATCGCCTACCACATGAACAAGTTCGAGCGCGGCTTTGATCAGGTGGTCAATATCTGGGGCGCCGATCATCACGGCTACATCACCCGCGTCAAGGCGGCCATTCAGGCGCTGGGATACGATCCCGAAAAGCTGGTGGTCAAACTGGTGCAGTTCGCCATCCTCTACCGTGGCAGCGAGCGTGTACAGATGTCGACCCGCTCCGGCTCTTTCGTGACCCTGCGCGAGCTGCGCAATGAAGTGGGCAACGATGCCTGCCGCTTCTTCTATGTAACCCGCAAGGCCGATCAGCACATGGATTTCGATCTGGAACTGGCCAAATCCGAATCCAAGGACAACCCGGTGTACTACATTCAGTACGCCCATGCCCGTGTCTGCTCGGTACTGCGCAAGCTGGAAAGCGAAGGCATGGCCTGGGATCAGGCCGCCGGCTTGGCCGCGCTGGAGCGACTGGAGAGCGAAACCGAAAAGGACCTTGTCATGCAGCTGGGCAAGTACCCGGAAACCCTGCAGCACGCCGCGATCAACTTCGAGCCCCACGTATTGGCCAACTACCTGCGTGATCTGGCGGGTGACTTCCACACCTGGTACAACGGCCACAAGCTGATCATCGATGACACCGAGCTGCGCAACGCCCGTCTGACGCTGAGTGTTGCCGTGCGTCAGACGCTTTCCAACGGCCTGAAGCTGCTGGGCGTATCCGCACCGGAGCAGATGTAAGCATGGCAAAACAGGACTACGGCCAGAAACGTCGCAGCGGCAGCAGTGCCAGTCGCAAGCCGGCACGTCAGTCGGCACCGCGACGTGCTCCCCCGCCTCGACGTCTGCCCCTGGGCCTGACGCTGGTCACTCTGGCGGTGGTAACCGGTCTGGCTTATCTGCTGTACTTCCTGCTGAATACGCCTCCGGATGCTACCGCACCGGCAACCGAACCGACGGCAAAAGCGGTGCAGCCGGCACCCGTCAAGCCGGCCGTAAAAACTGAGCCAATACCAGTGGTCGAGCCGAAGGAAAGCCGTTTCGAGTTTTACGAGAAACTGCCCAAGGCTGAAATTGTGGCGCCCAAGGTTGAGGCCTACAAGTCCACACCCAAAGACGCCATCATGGAGCATCGTTATATGCTCCAGGCCGGCTCCTTCCGCGACCCGGCCGATGCCGAGCGGATGCGGGCCCGGCTGATCCTTGAAGGTCTGCCGGGTGTGCGTACCGACCGCAGCGAAGGCAGCAATGGCACCTGGTATCGAGTGCGCATCGGGCCGTTTGATAACCGTACTGCCATGAATCAGGCCAGCAACCGGCTCGGCAAGCTGCGCATCATTCCCATGGAAGTCCGGATCGACTGATCCGGGCTTCCCCCTTGAAATCCGCCCGCATGCATCCATATCTCTTTCAATTATCGGGCTGAAGGATTTTTTCTGTTATGACAACGATAGTATCAGTACGCCGTGGCGATCAGGTTGTGGTCGGCGGTGACGGTCAGGTTTCGCTTGGCAATACCGTAATGAAAGGCAGTGCCCGCAAGGTCAACATGCTGGCCAAGCACAAGGTCATCACCGGCTTTGCCGGGGGCACTGCCGATGCCATCACCCTGCGCGACCTGTTCGAGCAGCAACTGGACAAGCACCAGGGCAATATTGTTAACGCCGTGATTCATCTGGCGCGCGAATGGCGTTCCGACCGGGTTCTGCGCCGGCTGGAAGCACTGATGCTGGTCGCCAATCATGAAAAAACCTACCTGATCTCCGGCAACGGTGACGTGATCGAGCCGGAGGATGGTGTTATCGCCATCGGATCCGGTGGCAACTTCGCCCTCGCCGCCGCTCGCGCACTGGTCGACAACACCGACCTGAGCGCTCGTGAGATTGTTGAAAAAAGCCTGCACATTGCGGCCGGCATCTGCGTCTTCACCAATGACAACCTGACCATCGAACAACTGGCGAACAGCCGCGAGGAGAAGTGAATATGTCCAACATGACCCCGCGCGAGATCGTGCATGAGCTTAACCGCCACATCATTGGTCAGGACGATGCCAAGCGCTCTGTCGCCATCGCGCTGCGCAACCGCTGGCGCCGCATGCAGCTGAATGAAGAACTGCGGCCGGAAGTGACACCGAAAAACATCCTGATGATCGGCCCCACCGGCGTGGGCAAGACCGAAATCGCCCGCCGTCTGGCCAAACTGGCCAATGCCCCCTTTATCAAGGTCGAAGCCACCAAGTTCACCGAAGTCGGCTACGTGGGCCGTGATGTGGAAACCATCGTGCGCGACCTGACCGAGATGGCCGTGAAGATGGTGCGTGAACAGGCGATGGAGCAGGTGCGCTTCCGTGCCGAGGAAGCCGCCGAAGAGCGCATTCTGGATGCCCTGCTGCCGCCAGCCCGCCCGACCGGCTTCGGTGACGAGCCGCAGCCGAGCAAGACCGACAGCGCCACCCGCCAGGTATTCCGCAAGAAACTGCGTGAAGGCCAGCTGGACGACAAGGAGATCGATGTCGAAGTGGCTCAGCCGCAGGTGGGCGTCGAGATTATGGCACCTCCGGGCATGGAGGAGATGACCAGCCAGCTGCAGAACATGTTTTCCAACCTGGGGCAGGAGCGCAAGAAAAGCCGCCGCCTGAAGGTCAAGGAAGCGTTCAAGCTGCTCACCGACGAGGAAGCCGCGGCACTGGTCAAGGAAGAGGAGACCAAGCAGAAAGCGGTCGAGATGGTGGAGCAGAACGGTATCGTGTTCCTCGACGAGATCGACAAGGTGTGCAAGCGCTCCGACAACGGCAGTGGTGACGTCTCACGCGAAGGCGTACAGCGCGACCTGTTGCCGCTGATCGAGGGCTGCACCGTCAGCACCAAATACGGCATGGTGAAAACCGACCATATTCTGTTTATCGCCTCCGGTGCCTTCCATCTGGCGCGCCCGTCAGACCTGATCCCCGAGCTGCAGGGCCGCCTGCCGATCCGCGTCGAACTGAACGCACTGACGCCTGAGGACTTCCGTCGCATTCTCACCGAACCCAAGGCATCATTGACCGAGCAGTACAGGGCGCTGCTGGCCACCGAAGGTGTCAGCATCGATTTCAGTGAAGACGGCATTGCCCGCATTGCGGAACTGGCGTTCCAGGTCAACGAAAAAACCGAGAATATCGGTGCGCGTCGTCTGCACACCATGATGGAACGACTGCTGGATGAGCTGTCCTACATGGCCTCCGACAAATCGGGTGAAACCGTTCTGATCGATGCCGCGTATGTGGATCAACAGCTTGGCGAACTGAGCCAGGACGAGGATCTGAGTCACTACATCCTCTGATGACAACCCGGCCGGGGCTCAGTGCCCCGGCGTACCGGAGCCACACCATGACCACACAGGTTCCCCTGCCCTCCGATATCCGCCTGCACCTCAAGTCCCGCACTCTGGAGCTGGTCTATGCCGATGGTACCTTTGAACTCACCGCTGAGTTCCTGCGGGTACACTCGCCCTCTGCCGAAGTGCGCGGCCACGGTATCGGCAACGGTGTACTGCAGACCGGCAAAAAGCATGTTGGTATCAAGGGTGTTGAGCCCGCCGGCAACTATGCGCTGAAAATCACGTTTGATGACGGTCACGACTCCGGGCTGTACACCTGGGAATATCTGCATGACCTGGCCCATAATCAGGCCGACTACTGGCAGCGCTACCTGGATCAGCTCAAGGCTGCCGGCGCCTCCCGCGACAACGGTCTAATCGCGCGCGGCTAGTCGCCGCAACCTGTGCGACAAACGCCGACGCGCGGAGTAGAATGACCCCATCAGAGCAGAAGTCGGACAGAACAGCATGTCAGAGCAAAAAGAAAACAAGACCACTCACTTCGGCTACCAGGATGTACCGGTCGAAGAGAAGGTAAAACGCGTGGCCGATGTATTTCACTCGGTTGCAGGCAAGTATGACCTGATGAATGACCTGATGTCCGGCGGCGTTCACCGTCTGTGGAAGCGCATCACCATCGACCAGAGCGGTGTGCGCCGTGGCCACAAGGTGCTCGATATCGCCGGCGGAACCGGCGACCTGACCCGCAAGTTTGCCCGCATGGTGGGCCATGAGGGCAAGGTCGTACTGGCCGACATCAACGATTCCATGCTGAAGGTGGGCCGCGACAAGCTGCTGAATTCCGGCGTGGGCGGTAACGTGGAATATGTTCAGGCCAACGCCGAATGCCTGCCGTTTGAAGACAACACCTTTGACGTTATCACCATCGCCTTTGGTCTGCGTAACGTAACCGATCAGAATGCGGCGATCGCCTCGATGCTGCGGGTACTCAAGCCCGGCGGCAAGCTGATGATTCTGGAATTTTCCAAAACCAATAACCCGGCCTTTACCAAGTTGTATGACTTCTATTCCTTCAACATCCTGCCGCAGATCGGCAAAGTGGTGGCTGGTGACGCCGACAGCTACCGCTATCTGGCCGAATCGATCCGCAAACATCCGGATCAGGAAACGCTCAAGGGGATGATGGAGCAGGCCGGCTTCGTCAACTGTCGCTACCAGAACATGACCGGCGGCGTGGTCGCGCTGCATACCGGCATCAAGCCCTGAGCGGAGGTCTCTGCATGGTAACGGGGATGATCGGCGCAACCCTGCTGACACTGGCAGAAGAAAGTCTCAACCGGATTCTGGCTCAGGACCCGGTTACCCTGCAGCGACTGGCAACCCTGTCAGGCCGTGAAATCGCCGTTCATTGCACCGCTCCCGAATTTCAGCTCTATCTGCTGCCTCACGAACAGGGCATCGACCTGCTGGGGCAAAGTGCCACGGCAGCCGATGTTACTCTGCACGGCTCGGCACTTAACCTGATGCGCCTGCCCTCGGCCTGCAATGCGGTTCTGTTCGGGCAAGGCGTTCGCATCGAGGGCGACAGCGCCCTGGCGCACAAGCTGCAGCAAATTCTGGCCGATAGCCAAATCGATTGGGAAGCCTGGCTCGGCAACCTGATCGGCGATACGGCGGCACACCCGCTGGCACAATTGATGCGCAATACCGGTCAGCAGCTGCAGCGCACGGGCTCAAGCCTCATGCACAGCCTGGAAGAGTATCTGCACGAAGAAGCCCGATTGCTGCCCACACGAGTCGAGATCGAAATCGCACAGGACGAGGGCGATGCCTTGCGCGCCGCCACCGATCGACTGGACGCCCGTATCAGCCGACTTGAACGGCTGCGGGCCTCAGCCAAAGACTGACCCGCCCCAATGCTCTCCCCGAGACCCCTTGCATGAACAGGGCAGTAGCCGATTCTGACCGCCTGAACGCGCTGGATGCACTGCGCGGACTCGCCGCGCTTGCCGTGGTGCTGTTCCACTACATCTACTGGTATGACCGCCTGTATGAGCATGACTTTACCCCCTGGGCACTGGTTGAAGCCGGTCGCTACGGGGTACATCTGTTCTTCATGCTCAGCGGTTTTGTCATATTCATGACCCTGGAGCGCACCCCGGCCCCACATCTGTTTGCCATGGCACGGGCCTTTCGACTGCTGCCGGCACTCTGGGCAGGCATAGCACTTACCTTTGCCAGCGTTCACTGGCTGGGGCCAGAAGACAGAGCCGTGAGCCTCGGCACAGCCTTGCTCAACACTACCCTGCTGCATGAGTACCTGGGCCTTGAGCATGTGGACGGTGCCTACTGGAGCCTTGTGATCGAGGCCACCTTTTACGTCTGGATCGCACTGCTGCACTACGGAGTACGTGACTGGAAGCGTATTCGTCCGGTGTTATGGGGCTGGGTGCTGATCAGCTATGCAGCGGTACTGACATGGAAACAGATACCTGACAGCCTGGCGTTCATCCTCAAGGATCTGCTGTTCACTCGCTATGCTCCGCTGTTCATCAGCGGCATGCTGATCTACCGCTGGTACCGTCACGGCCGCCCGGACCTGGCCGAGCAGGCGCTGCTGGCGGTGGCGATAGGGCACAGCCTGCTCAGCTACAAGGCACCGTTCAACCTGCTGGTGTTTGCCGGCTACGGCATTTTCATGATGGCCGTAATTGGGCGGCTGGACTGGCTGTGTCGTGCTCCCCTGCTTTGGCTGGGACGACTTTCCTACAGCCTGTATCTGGTTCATCAGAACATCGGTTACGGCATCATCTCTGCCGCCTACCGTGCAGGACTGCCCGGCTGGGTGGGGATTATACTGGCGCTGGTCGCGGCCGTTGGATTGGCCATGCTGATTAATCGGGTGATCGAACAACCGGCTCTGCACTGGTTCAGAAGACGTTTTCGCCCCCATGCAGGGGCGAAAATGATCAGAAAGGCTTGACCACCACAAAGATCAGAATGGGAATAAAGATCAGCAGCGGCAGTTCGTTATAGAGTCTGAAATAACGTCCGCTGCGCTTTAGCTCACCGCGCTGCATCTGTTTCAGATAGGCACGACACCAGAAGTGGTAGCCGATCAGAAAACCGACAAACAGCAGTTTCGCGTGCAACCAGCCACCACTCCAGCCATACCCCAGCCAAAGCCAGAGCCCCAGCCCCAGCGTAAATACGGCCATGATGGTCATAAAGCCATAGAGCTTGCGTGCCATGATCTCAAGCCGGGATACATCCTGACCGGCCTCTCGGCCCTCGACGTAGTGCACAAAGATGCGCGGCAGATAGAAAATACCGGCCATCCAGCTGGTCATTGCCAGTATATGAAGCATTTTGTACCAGAGCATGAAGCCTCCTTGATTGAATCTGCCAATATCGCGGCATATGCCCTGCGTGGGCTGTATCAGTGGTTGTTGACCCGGGTATCGACCCGTAAAAGATCGACCAGTTCCACCCGCAGCTCATCACCCGGTCGTACCGGCCCGACCCCTGCCGGCGTACCGGTCAGCACCACATCGCCCGGCTGCAGCGTAAACCACTGGCTGATGTAGCTCAGCAGCTTCAGCACCGGCGTGAGCATCCGGGCGCTGTTGCCATCCTGACGCACTTCACCGTTGACGCTTAAACGGATCTGTACATCGGTCAGATCACCGGCTGTTGCCGGCGACAGAAAGGCGGACAGTGGACAGGCACCATCAAATGCCTTTGATTTCTCCCAGGGATGCCCTTTCTGTTTCAGTTGATCCTGTACTTCACGCAGGGTCAGATCCAGCCCTACACCGATACCGGCAATCGCCCGCTGCGCGCGCTGCTCATCCGCCTGTGCCAGGGTTTCGCCAATCAGCACCGCCAGCTCGGTCTCGAAATGCACGGCACCCAGACCGGCAGGAATATCGAAAGGCTCCTCGAGCGGCACCAGTGAGGTGGCCGGCTTGATAAACAGAATCGGCTCGGTTGGGACCGGATTGTTCAGCTCTTTGGCATGGTCGGCATAGTTGCGCCCGACACACACCACCTTGCCTGTGGGTAACTCAATCAGGCTGGCATCGGCGTTGCGATGTTGATAACTCATTTCGTCTGCTCCGGCTGGATATCTAACGCAATTTTAGCAGAATCACGCCCCGCCTCGATCGTCTGCTTCAATGCTCGCAGCCATATACTGAGCCCGAAGGTCAGCAGCAGTACCAGCCATGAGCCCAGAATAACCCCGGGCCAGCCCAGCCACTCCCAAAAGGGGTTCAGGTAAAAACCGCCGGCGCTGGCGCCGCAGTAGTAAAACAGCAGATAGAGAGATGAGGCACTGGCGCGGGCGCGCCGTGCATTCTGACTGACCCAGCTGCTGGCGCTTGAATGGGCAAAGAAAAAGCCGAAGCTGTTGACCAGCAGGCCCAGCACAATCAGCAACAGGGAATCAAACAGCGTCAGCAGCGATCCCAGCATCAGAATCAGAATACCGCTGGCCATGCAGGCTGGCTGCGACCAGCGTTGTCCGGCCTTGCCCGATATGGAAGAGCCGAACGTACCGCTCAGATAGGTCAGAAACAGCATGCCCAGCAGGCTTGCCGGCAGATGATAGGGCGCATCGGCCAACACAAAGGTGATATAGCTGTACTGATTCACGAAGATGAAGAAATTGAAGCCGCCGATCAGGTACGCCAGCAACAGTAAAGGGTTGCGCAGATGCCCGCCCAGATCGGCCACCATTTGGCGTGGGCGCAAGGGGCGTGGCTCAAAATGCCGAGACTGCGGCAGCAGCAGGGCAAACAGCAGCAGGCAGATGATGCTCAGCAGTGTCATCACCAGAAACGCATCCGACCAGCCCAGCCAGTCACCCACAAAGCCGCCGATAAGACGGCCACTGATCCCGCCCAGACTGTTGCCGCCGATATACAGCCCGACCGCCAGCAACATCGCCTTATGGCTGAACTCATCTCCCATCCAGGCGATGGCGATGGCCGGCAGACCCGCCAGCAGCATCCCCTGCACCGCGCGCAGCACCAGCATGCTGGTGTAATCCTCGGTAAACGACAGCAGCAGTGTCAGCAGCGTGGCACCGCTCATGGTCAACAGCATGATCCAGCGTCGCCCCAGAGCATCCGATAACGGCCCCCAGAAAAGCAGTGAAAGCCCGAGCGTCAGCGTGGTGACGGTGAAAGTCCAGCCGGCTGCCAGCGGCGATACATCAAACGCCTGCGCCAGT
Source organism: Marinobacterium sp. MBR-109 (assembly GCF_040547565.1). Classification (NCBI taxonomy): domain Bacteria; kingdom Pseudomonadati; phylum Pseudomonadota; class Gammaproteobacteria; order Oceanospirillales; family Oceanospirillaceae; genus Marinobacterium; species Marinobacterium sp. MBR-109. The sequence continues at coordinate 268,043 of NZ_JBEPPZ010000003.1, read as the reverse complement.
ATCGGCAGCAACGGCTGAGTCACATACACATTGGCAAAAATCATGAACGACCCCAGGCAGAGCGCCAGCGTGGCACGCCAGAACAGGGGGTTGCCGGACTCGATCATGTAACACTCCCGGTGGTGAAAACTGGTGCCACACTAACAGCCGGGCTATGATCAATAAAATATATAGTTATTATTAATTGCATAAGAATTTCTTATATGGATATCCGCAGTCTGCGCTACTTTGTCGCCGTTGTTGAACAGGGTGGTTTCAGCGCCGCCGCTGAACAGCTGCATATTGCACAGCCCGCTGTCAGCATGGCGATTCGCAAGCTGGAACAGTCGCTGCAACTGCAGCTGTTTCATCGCAATGAACGCCGTGTCAGCCTCACCGATGAAGGCCAGGTACTGCTGCGCCACGCCCACTCAATTCTGCGGGCAGTACAGGATGCCGAGCGCGAGATGCATGAGCTGCATGCGCTGGAACGCGGTGAAGTGCGCGTCGGTGTGCCCGGTATGCTGGGGTCCTATTACTTCCCGCCCATTCTGATGGCCTTTCGCCATCGCTACCCGCAGCTGCGGCTGGAGGTGGTGGAAGCCGGTACGCGACAGCTGCAGCAGATGATTCACTGCGGCGAGATCGATATGGGGGTGATCGTGGCGGACACCCCTCCGGATGATCTGGAAACCCACAGCTTTTTGCAGGCCCAGATGATGGCGGTACTGCCGGTGGATCACAATTTAGCCGGCAGTGACAGTATCAGCTATGACGCCTTCTTCGCCGAGGAACTGGTGCTGTTCAAGGAGGGCTATTTTCACCGTGAAGTGATCGACCGGCTCAGTACCGAGGCCGGTGTCAGTCCCCATATCGGTTTTGAAACCAACCTGATTCCGCTGATCAAGCAGATCGTCAGCCACGGCTTTGGCATCACCACCCTGCTGGAGATGGTGGTAGCCGACGACCCACAGCTGATCGCCCTGCCCTTTGAGCAGCCGGTCTGGCTTGATCTGTCTTTGGCCTGGCGTAAGGGTCATCTGCTGTCACGTGCCAACCGCACCTTTGTCGATTTCGTACTGGAGCAGGCCGGCAACGGCTGATGACAGCTGCTGCCGTCAGGATTATGATGCTGTCCCATTATCCCGGCCTAATGGCCTCTGTTTTAAGGAGAGCACATGCTCAGCACCAACAGCTACTTCGACGGCAAGGTCGTCTCCATCGCATTTGAGACCCCTGAAGGCCCCGCCACCTCCGGTGTGATGGCCGCAGGTGAATACACCTTCGGTACCAGCCAGAACGAGCGCATGATCGTGACCGCCGGCGAACTGATCGTACGCCTGCCGGGCAGCGAAGAGTGGACCTCATTCCCGGCCGGCACCGACTTCAACATCACCGCCGGCGACTCCTTCGATCTGCAGGTCAAAGCCCCGACCGCCTACCTCTGCTACTACAGCTGAGCGCGCCGGAGCCGGCCTGCCCGGCTCCCTGCTGCATTTTAATTCAAGCACGGCTGAATATTTTTCCCGCTCGCAACGCTCTGTCTCGGCACACAAGCGGTTCAGGTTTGTGCTAGAATCCCCGCTTTAATTTTCCTGGCTGGACGAGTTTCCGCCCAGCTGCAGCATGAGTCACAGACGATGAGCAAAACTACTTCTCTGGATAAGAGCAAGATCCGGATTCTGTTGCTGGAAGGCGTGCACCAGTCCGCGATCGACACGCTGAACGCGCAGGGCTACACCAACATCGAATTCCACACCGGATCACTGCCCGAAGAAGAGCTGATCGAGAAGGTGCGCGACGCCCATTTTGTCGGCATCCGCTCCCGCACCCAGCTGACCCGCAAGGTGTTCGAATCAGCCGAGAAGCTGGTCGCTGTGGGTTGCTTCTGCATCGGTACCAACCAGGTCGACCTGCAGGCAGCTACTGAAGGCGGTATTGCCGTATTCAACGCGCCCTACTCCAACACCCGCTCCGTTGCCGAGCTGGTGCTGGCCGAGGCGATCATTCTGCTGCGCGGCGTGGCCGAGAAGAACGCCAAGGCTCACCGTGGCGAATGGCAGAAAAGTGCGAAGAACTCCTACGAAATCCGTGGCAAGAAGTTGGGTATCGTCGGCTATGGCAGCATCGGCTCCCAGCTGAGCGTACTGGCCGAAGGCCTGGGCATGGATGTCTACTTCTATGATGTCGTCACCAAGCTGCCGCTGGGCAACGCCAAACAGGTCAGCTCAATGCCTGAACTGCTGGGCATGTGTGACATCGTCACCCTGCACGTACCTGAGCTGCCGTCAACCAAGAACATGATGGGTGCCACCCAGTTTGACCAGATCAAGCAGGATGCAATCTTCATCAACGCCGCACGCGGAACCGTGGTCGATATCGACGCCCTGTGTGAAGCGCTCAAATCCGGCAAACTGCTGGGGGCCGCCATCGATGTGTTCCCGGTTGAGCCGCGCACCAACAATGATGAGTTCATCAGCCCGCTGCGTGAGTTCGACAACGTGATCCTGACCCCGCATGTGGGTGGCTCCACCATGGAAGCGCAGGAAAACATCGGTTATGAAGTGGCCGAAAAGCTGATCAAATACAGCGACAACGGCTCTTCCATCACCTCCGTTAACTTCCCGGAAGTGGCGCTGCCGGAGCACCCGAACAAGCACCGTCTGCTGCACGTACACGAGAACATCCCTGGCGTTTTGAGCCAGATCAACACGGTGTTCTCCGAAAACGGCATCAACATCTCTGGCCAGTATCTGCAGACCAACGACAAGGTCGGCTACGTGGTGATCGATGTGGATGCCGATTACTCCAAGCTGGCACTGGAAAAACTGCAGCAGGTCAACGGTACCATTCGCTGCCGCCGTCTGTTCTGATCGCCTTCCCGGTGCACTTTTGAAAAGGCAGGCCTGAGGCCTGCCTTTTGCGTTTGTGCCGCACCCAACTGCGGTCATCTTTCCAGCCACACCAAACCGTGTCACAGTCAGCTAGAATTCACTGAGTCGCGCTAGAATGCTCGAAAGGGCATTGTGCCTTTCTGTTCCTATACCCTGTGCGGACCTCCTGGATGATCCGATCAAGACTGCTGACGCTGATAGTGTTTCTTCTGTTGGGGCTGACCACCTCTCTTTCGGCGGCAACACCAGAGCTGGTAACGCAGCTGGAAAGACAGATTGAGCAGCTCAGCCCGGATGACAGCAGCCAATCCCCGTTGCGCGATCTGTATCAGCGCACCCTCACCGCCATCAAGGACCAGCAGCAGTATCAGCAACGTGCCGAGTCCCTGCAGAAGCAGCTGGAACGTCAACCCGCTGCACTGGAAGAGCAGCAGCGCCAACTGGAACGCCCCCTGACACCGATCGACATGCAGTCATTGCAGGCTCTCGATACCGCCAGTCTTGAGCAGCGCCTGACCCTCAAGCGCGCCGCCCTGTTGCAGCTGGAGCAGCGCCGTGACCAGCTGTTGCAGCAGACCGAACTCAATGAGCAGAAACTGGTGTCCCTGCGTGAGCAGCTGGCAGACCTGAAACAGACAACACCTCGCATTCCCGATTTTCCCGGTGACGGCGACCGCCAGCTGACCGATGCACGTTTGCAACTGAGAAATGCACTGCAGGAACGTCACAACAGCCAGATACAGGCGCTGGAGCTGGAGCTGCTGGCACTGCCGGGTGAAAGCGAACGCGCCCGGCTGGAGCTGCGTCACTTGCAGCAGCTGCTGACCGCCGAGAGCGAACAGCTGACGCAGATGCAGCAGCTGCTGGAACAGAAACGACAGGATGAACTGCAAAGCACCCTGAGCAACCTGATTCAGGCGGGTGCCGAAGCCACACAGCCCGGGCCAATACGGGAGTTGATCGAGCGCAATCGCGAACTGACCGAGCAGCTGGGACAGCTCAACGAGCGCAGTGCCGCCGCTACCCGCAGCCGCAATGCGCTGGAGCAGGAGTTGAACCTGGTCAGCCAAAGCCTCAAAACCGTCCAGCAACAGCTGGAGCTGGACAGCTACAGCGCCAGCTATGAGCTGCGCCGCTTCACTCAGTCGCTGTCACGCCCGGTCGACACACTGTCCACACGGCAGATGCTGAATTCGTTACGCCTTGGCAGCCTTGACTTCAATCGCTTGCGGGCACAACAGGATGCACAGACCAACACCGAACACGCTTCCCTGTCCGCTGCACAACAGCAACAGCTGGCGCAGCTGCAGGCCAGTCAGGAAAATCTGCTCAGTCGGATACAGGAGCGTCGACAACAGCTGATCGGCGAGCTGTCACAGCTTCTCACCGTCCAGGAACAGCTCAATGACCGTATTTCACAGGCTCGAGGCCTGATTGCACGCCAGTTGCTGTGGCTGCCGGTGGTCACACCCATATCCGCCTCCTGGCCGGGACAGGTTGTCTCCGGCTTCAGTCTGCTGTCCCAGCAGCTCAAGTCCATGTTGCAAACCTCGGTATGGAATGACACTCCGCAGCTGGGGTTGAGCGTGATCATGTTCGTCGTGAGCTTGCTGGTGGCATTCTGGCTGCAGCGCTATCAGCGCCAGCATCGGGCCCGCTGGGTACGCGAGCTGGGCAATGTAGTGCATGACCGTTTTGCCCGCACCTTGCGTCTGTGTCTGCTCGCCCCTCTGATTGCAGCCCCCTTGCCGCTGCTGTTGACTCTGTTGCGCGAGCACAGCCTCAATCCAGCACATTCCGATCACTTTGCACTGCAACAGCTGATGCTGTTCTGGGCAACCAGCTTGTTACTGTATGGCACCATACTGCAATGGCTACGCGTACCCGACGGTCTCTTCTGCGGTCATTTTGCAACCCCCGAAGCGCTTGCCAAACGCCTGAAACGGCAGCTGCATCTGCTGTTCTGGTTTGGCACCCCGTTACTGAGCCTGTGGCTGCTGATCGACAGCTACAATTCTCCCGAACTGCAAACCGGGCTGGGGCGGCTGATCTTCCTGCTGCTGACACTTTCCCTGATTCTGTTCTGGCGCGGCATCTGGCGTGTCAGCCATGAGCTGAATCAGATGACACAGGGCCGACGCTGGTGGCAGAGCGCCCACCTCTGGATCGCGATGTTGATTTTGTTCAACATCGCCATGTTCCTGCTCGGTGTCTGGGGCTATATTTTGACCGCTCTGTTCTTCATGCTGATTCTGCTGGTAGTGATTCTGCAAGTGTTGGGCGCCTTTCTGGTGTTCAAGCTTGGCCTGCGCTGGCTGCTGATTGCCGAACGCCGTTTGGCGTTCAGTCGCGCCCGCGCTCGCAGAGCAGAACGGGTGGCAGCTCGTGAAAACAGCGAAGACAACTCTACGCCGCTGAAGGAAAACTATCTCGATCTGCAGACCATCTCCGACCAGTCTCGAATACTGCTGAAAAGCCTTACCCTGCTGTTTCTGGGCATCATGCTGTGGCTGACGCTGGGCGATTTCCTGCCGACACTGCAAGTACTGGAAAGTGTACAGCTCTGGAGCAGCCTCTCTCAGCAGGGAGCGGAGCAGATACTCACCCATGTCACGCTGCGTGATCTTATCCTGGGGTTGCTGGTGCTATGGATCAGCATTATGGCCGCCCAAAACCTGCCGGGGCTGCTGGAACTGCTGGCCCTGCGCCATCTCGACCTGACACCCGGTACCAGCTACGCCATCACCACCTTGCTGAAATACACCCTGATTCTGGTTGGGGTGCTGGTTGCCATCAGCCAGTTCGGGCTGGAATGGGGCAAACTGCAATGGCTGATTGCAGCCCTGGGGGTAGGCCTTGGCTTTGGCCTGCAAGAGATTGTGGCCAACTTCGTTTCGGGCCTGATCATCCTGTTTGAAAAGCCGGTCCGGATCGGGGATACCGTCACGCTGGGCAATGTCACGGGTACCGTGTCACGTATCCAAATACGCGCCACCACCATTACCGACTGGGACCGCAAGGAGGTGATCATCCCCAACAAGACGTTCATCACCAATCAGCTGATCAACTGGTCACTCAGCGATGCCATAACACGGGTCGTGATCACGGTGGGTATCGCCTACGGCAGCGACGCCGAGCTGGCTGAACGTCTGCTGCTGGATGTCGCGCGCGCCAACCCGCGCGTGCTGGACGATCCCGAACCCGATGCTTATTTCAGAGAGTTTGCCGACAGCAGCCTGCAGATCGATCTGCGTGTATTTGTCAGCACTATGTCCGATCGCATCCCGGTCACGGATGAACTCAACAAGGCGATCAACAAAACCTTCAATGAACACGATATCGAAATCGCTTTCCCGCAGCTGGATGTCCATCTGCACCGCGTTAAACCGGCACAGGGCCCCGAAACCGCCTGAGCTGCAGCTAAAACGAGTGTATCAGCCGGCCTTCGGGCCGGTTGTTTTAAATTTACGACAAGCCGGGGCCGATACAGTGCAGATGCACACATCCCGGAATACACACTGACCATCTTGTAAAAAAACAACCAAATATTCACGAAAAACTGTCAACAACCCGCGATCTTTCACTAAAACCCCACCATTGAGCCACTTCTTCATACTTTAGGCGCAAACGCGGGACAGGCGCGTTTTTTTGCGCTATTTTCGCAATGCACAATCCTTTGATGGACAGTTATTCCTGCTGCTGCCGGCTTGCACCGGCGCAGATGATTCAATCAATTGGGGCAAGAAGATGAGCCAACGGGTACAGGTCGGTGGCCTGCAGGTCGCCAAAGAGCTTTACGATTTCATCAACACTGAAGCACTGCCGGGCACCGGCGTCGAGGTGGAGCAGTTCTGGAGCCGCTTCGACAGCATCGTGCACGACCTCGCACCGCGCAACCGTGAGCTGCTGGCCAAACGTGACGCCCTGCAGGCACAGATCGATGCCTGGCACCGCGACAATCGCGGTGATCGCTTCAGCTTTGATGCCTACAAATCTTTCCTGCAGGAGATCGGCTACCTGCTGCCGGAAGGTGAAGACTTCACCGCCTCCACCGAGAACGTGGACCCGGAAATGGCCACCATGGCCGGCCCCCAGCTGGTCGTCCCGGTGATGAACGCCCGCTACGCACTGAACGCGGCCAATGCCCGCTGGGGCAGTCTGTATGACGCCCTGTACGGCACCGATGCCATACCGGAAACGAATGGTGCCGAGAAGGGGCAGGGCTACAACCCCGCTCGTGGCGCCAAGGTGATCGCCTTCGGTCGTGACTTCCTTGATCAGAGTGCCCCGCTCAAGGGCGCCTCGCACAAGGATTCGGCCGGCTACAGCATTCAGAACGGCCAGCTGTGTGTCGTGCTGCGTGATGGTGGTGAAACCGGGCTGGAAGACAGCGCCCAGCTGATCGGCTACAACGGCAGCGCCAGCAACCCGACCGCCATTCTGATCCAGCACAACGGTCTGCACTTTGAGATCCAGATCGACCGCGACAGCCAGATTGGCAAGTCCGATGCCGCCGGTGTAAAAGACATCCTGATGGAAGCGGCGCTGACCACCATCATGGACTGCGAAGACTCCGTTGCCGCCGTGGATGCTGAAGACAAGGTACTGGCCTATCGCAACTGGCTGGGCCTGATGCAGGGTACCCTGACGGAAGAGATCCAGAAGGGTGACAAAACTTTCACCCGCCGCATGAACCCGGACCGCGAATACACCGCTGCAAATGGCGGCAGCCTGGCGTTGAAGGGCCGGAGTCTGATGTTCGTGCGCAACGTGGGCCACCTGATGACCAACCCGGCCATCATCGACCGCGACAGCAACGAGATCCCTGAGGGCATCATGGACGGCGTGGTCACTACCCTGATTTCGCTGCACGATATCAAGGGCAACGGCCCGTTCCGCAACGCCACCACCGGCTCCATCTACATCGTGAAGCCGAAGATGCACGGCCCGGAAGAAGTAGCCTTTGCAGACGAGCTGTTCGGCCGTGTGGAAGACGCCCTCGACCTGCCCCGCTTCACCATGAAGATGGGCATCATGGACGAAGAGCGCCGTACCACCGTTAACCTGAAAGAATGCATCCGGGCCGCGAAAGAGCGCGTGGTGTTCATCAATACCGGTTTCCTCGACCGCACCGGCGACGAGATCCACACCTCCATGGAAGCCGGCCCGATGGTTCGCAAGGGCGAGATGAAAGCCGCCGCCTGGATCAAGGCTTACGAAGACTGGAACGTCGACAACGGCCTGGCCTGTGGCCTCAGCGGCCGCGCCCAGATCGGCAAGGGGATGTGGGCGATGCCGGACCTGATGGCCGGTATGCTGGAACAGAAGATAGGCCACCCGCTGGCCGGTGCCAACACCGCCTGGGTTCCGTCGCCGACCGCCGCTGCGCTGCACGCACTGCACTACCACAAGGTGGATGTGTTTGCCCGCCAGCAGGAGCTGAAGAACCGCACCCGCGCCAGCCTGGACGATATCCTGACCATCCCGGTGGCGCAGAATCCGAACTGGAGTGCCGAAGAGATCCAGCAGGAACTGGACAACAACGCCCAGGGCATCCTCGGCTACGTGGTACGCTGGGTCGATCAGGGCGTAGGCTGCTCCAAGGTACCGGACATCAACGATGTGGGCCTGATGGAAGACCGCGCAACCCTGCGTATATCCAGCCAGCACATTGCCAACTGGCTACACCACGGCATTTGCACTGAAGAGCAGGTGATGGAAACCCTGCAGCGCATGGCTGCGGTCGTGGATCGTCAGAACGCCGGTGATGCCCTGTATCAGCCGATGGCGCCCAACTTCGATGACAGCATCGCCTTCCAGGCTGCCTGCGAACTGGTGCTCAAGGGTTGTGAACAGCCCAGCGGCTACACCGAGCCGGTGCTGCACCGTCGTCGTCTGGAGCTGAAGGCCAAACAGGCCGGCTGATGCCCCAGCGCTGAGTCCGTAAACGAAAACCCCGCCGGTTTACGCCCGCGGGGTTTTTATATCCGTCCCCAGCCTCATATCGCACGATCAAAATACAGCTCTACACCCCCCAGCTCGGCGACTTCCTGCAACCACTGTTGCAGCCGTGGCGGGAACGTCAGACCTTGCACCATAGTGAGATACTGCAACGGCGGAAAGTTCATGACATCGTTCCAGCTCAAGGTGTTGCCTTGCTCCGACGGCAGCGTCAACGGCGGAAGTTCCGCCAGCACACGCTCAATGACAGCCTTATGCGTTTCGGTATCGGCCAGAGCCTGCTCAAAGCTGCCCCCCAACATCGCTTCCTTGTTGTGACGGAAGTAGTCCCGCGCCGATTCGGTGGCGAAGGTTTTCATGCCGATCTGGGTCACTCGGGGAAAGGTCAACGCCCAACTGTGCGCCTGAACCGGCTGCAGCCGCGGCTGGATCGCCTCAGCCAGTTGCAGCGGGCGCAGCGCCTTGGGCCCGTCCCCCAGTTCATCCAGCAGCTTGGCAATATCCATGCTCTCACCTATGGCCACACCCTGATGCTCAAAGATCGGCACCATCTTCCTGCCGATAAGACGCTGGCAGCTCGCCTCATCATCATTGAGCAATACCACCTGCTCAAGATCGCTGACCTGTCTGTAGTGCGCCACCAGAAGGGTGCGAATACAGAAGGGGCAGTGGTCATAGACATACAATCGTGACACGGGCTATCTCCATGGCTACACAAAAACGTTATGCTGACAGCATCAGAGCCCGAAGCCAATGACCTGATAAGGGAGCCTAACGACAACCCAATGAGAATTCGTATCACCCATCAAAGAATCACACTGGTGCTGCAACTGATACTGTTGCTGGAGGCTGTGCTGGCGGTCTGGAGCCAGCGCTGGTTTACCGCCTTTCTCAGCAGCATGATCATTCTGATCACGCTTGTGCCGCTGGTGTTTGAGCGCCGTTTCAGAATTCACATCCCGCCGGATCTGCAATTGGCCGCGATCTGCTTTGTATTTGCATCCCTGTTTTTGGGTGAGATTCGTGACTACTACACCCGCTTCTGGTGGTGGGACATGATGTTGCATACGCTGTCGGGCTTTCTGCTGGGCATTGTCGGCTTTCTGCTGGTGCACATCATGAATGAGATTGATGACATCCATGTCCATATGAAGCCCGGCTTTGTCGCCTTTTTTGCCTTCATGTTTGCCCTCGGCATGGGCGCGCTCTGGGAAATTTTCGAGTTTGCCATGGACTCCCTGCTCGGCATGAACATGCAGAAACCAATGCTGGGGGACCCTTCCGGATTGACCGACACCATGTGGGACCTGATCGTGGATGCTGTCGGCGCACTGGTGATTTCCATACTGGGCTGGCGCTATTTGAAAAATCCGGGCCAGAAATCGCTGCTTGAACGCTGGATCGACGCCTTCGTCGCCCGCAATCCGCAGCTGTTCCGACGCTAGATCCAGCCCAGCAGCTGCCACCAGAGATAATCCAGCGGCAGCAGAACCACCACCGTCAGCGCGGCCAGAATCAGACACAGCCGAGCGGCATGCCCGATTGAGATCCCCGCCAGCGGCATCGCCATCATCAGCGGCACCGATTGATAGGTGAACACGATGGTGGAAAAGCCGAACACCTGAGTCATCAGCACCGCTTCCAGGCTGAAGCCCGTCATCTGACTGATCTGCCCGGCCAGTGGGGTCAGCGTGGCGGGTACACCCGCAAGGGTCGCCACCACCCCGGTCAGCATCGCCGCCAGCGACAGCGAGAAAAAGTTGACCGCATCACGGCCCGGCTCCAGCGGCAACCAGTCAAGTACCCGTTCCCCCACCACCTGACTGATCTGGCTGTAGTTGATCAGGCTGGCAATGCCCAACAGCCCGGCCACAACCAGAATCGAGCTGATATTCACCTTGTCATTGAAACTTTTGGGCGACACCATTCCCACGCCGGGCAGCAACAGAACCGTGGCCGCCGCCAGCCCGATCCATGCTGCCGAGATGTGGTGTATGGAATCCGTCAGCCAGAACCCGAGTGTTGTCAGCATGATCAACATCAGTCGGCTTTCTCTGAAGCTGAACCCTCCGTTACGGCTGATGGGTGCCGCACGCCGAGGGGTATCCGGATACAGCAACAGGATCACCCCGATCAGCAGCACCGCCTTCAACAGACCCAGCACCGGGAAATGCAACAACAGATACTCGGTGAACATCGGCGTCCAGCCGTGGATACTTTCGGCTGAACCGATCATGATCATGTTCGGAATATTGGCCGGCAGAATCGCAAAGGTGGGCAGGTGACAGCCAAAGGCCGCCGCCAGCAACACGCCATAATGGCCCTTGCTGCCTCTGGAAAAACCACAATTTTCAGCGATCGCCAACGCAATCGGGATGAAAAGCACCACGCGCCCCACTGACGAGGGCATCACAAACCCCAGCAGCACTCCCATGAAGACAATGCCGGTAATCAGCTGTGCATAACTGCTGTCCAAATAACGTGTGAAACGATCCGAGATGCGCCGTGCCAGCCCGGTTTCCGCTATCGCGATACCGATCACCAGCCCCGAAAAAATCAGCCAGCATGCTGTCGAGGTAAGGCCCGAAAATACGACTTCCGCTGGTGCCAACGACAGCAGCATTGCCAATACCAATACCAGCAGAGCACTGACGAATTCCGGCAACGCACCGGTGGCAAACAGCACCATACCCGCCATGATAAGCAGAGCCGACAGCTGTTGCTGGCCGGTAAACAGCTCCGCAACCGGTGTAAGCAGCAGCAGAGCTGACAGCAGGGGGATCAGGATCAGTGCAATCAGTTGTGAGCGTTTCAGAGGGATGGTCATGTGAGCTCTCTATCCGGTGACTGGATTCTGGTGATTGTGCCAGAGAAGCGCTAGGGTTTAAGTCGACAAATTGACAACCAATGTAGAATATCGGACATATGAGCCTGCACCCCACTCTTGCACCCAAGCGTTTTCGATCAAAACTGGGCATGATCATCGACCCGGCTCGACCGATACTCGGCCTGCATGACCTGATCCTGAGCAACTTTGAGTTCGATTTTCACAGCCATCCCCGTGGTCAGCTCGCCTATGCCGCCTCTGGCGTGATCAAGGTTTATACCGACAGTGGTAGCTGGATCGTGCCACCCTCTCAGGCCGTATGGATACCCGGCGGAATCCGCCACTCGGTAAACCCGGAAGTTACCTCGGAGCTTCGTCATCTGTTTATTGATCCCTCCTGTCTTCACCGCTTCCCCGACCAGTGCAGTGTGGTCGAGGTTTCACCCCTACTGCGCGAACTGATCCTGCGTGTAGCCGATTTCGGCGAGGATTACCCTCCGGACAGTGCAGCCAGCCGTATCTGCGCTGTCATCCTTGACCAGCTTGAGGCGCTGGAACCGTCACGACTACACCTGCCACTGTCCAGTGACCGCCGCTTGCAACGCGTGATGCAGCACATGATCGACCAGCCTGAGGCCGATACCCGTCTCACGGACTGGGCCACCAGGGTCGGCGCCAGCGAGCGTACCCTGCGGCGGCTGTTCATTCGCGAAACAGGCATGACCTTTCAGCAGTGGCGCCGCCAGCTGTTGCTGCATGAAGCTGTGGACCGTTTGGGGCGGGGTGATTCGGTCATGAACGTGGCGCTGGAGCTGGGCTACCGCAGCCCGAGCGCTTTTGTAGCGATGTTCAGGAAGGCGCTGGGGAAATCACCGGGACAGTATTTCAGAGGGGTATGATCAGGGCTTTTCCTGCTGACAATCCAGCTTCACCACGCGGTTACGCCCCTCATGCTTGGCTCGATAGAGGGCATTGTCGATTCTGGCAAACAGCTGCTCGATATTGTCTCCCGGCTGATACTGGGTCACACCGAAACTGCAGGTCATCTTCAAACCGGGCATCATCTCGTGCTCACTGATAAGCTGGCGCAGCTTGTCGGTTGCACGAACCGCACCTTCCAGCGTGACATCAGGGAAAATCAGCACAAACTCCTCTCCACCCCAGCGGGCAAAAAAGTCGATCTCACGAATGTTGGCTGCAACAAAGTCCGCCAGGTTTTTCAATACAATGTCACCGGTTTTATGCCCACGGGTATCGTTCACCCGCTTGAAGTGGTCAATATCTAAGATCGCCATCGACAACGGATGGTGGTAACGGTCAGAGCGGGCCTTCTCCCTGATCAGTTCCTCCTCGAACTTTTTGCGATTGGCAATGCCGGTCAGTGAGTCCGTATTGGAGATCCGCTCAACTTCAGCAATTTTTTGCTGAAGCTCACTGTTCCGTATTTCCAGCTCTTCCGCCTTTCTGCTCAGTTGCCGCTCGAGCGTCACATTACCGGCTTTCAGTAATCGGTTCTGCTCTATCAATTCCTGCTGAGCGAGCTTGCGCTCGTGGATATCCTGATGAGCACCGATCATTCTTGAGACGCGACCCTCCTGATCATACTCAACCACCACAGCGCGATCCGTAATCCACAGGTAGCTCCCATCCACCTTTTTGCAGCGGTAGTCGATACAGTACTCACCGGCCTTGCCGGATGTGTAACGCTCGAAGTTCTCCATCACACGGGCATAGTCATCCGGATGAATGATGTTTTCCCATGTAAATACATCACGCTTGAAACTGCCTTCTGCATACCCCAGCATCCGAAACCAGCCGGGACTGCGCAGCACCTCACCGGTTTTCCCGTTCCAGTCCCAGGTACCCTCGACGATCAAGTCCAGAATACAGTTCAATGTCAGGTCAGCATCGGCCACACTGCCGTGCCGGTAGGTGATGACGGGTTTCAGAGTGTGCATGGGTATTGAAAAACCTGAAATTGTAAGGAACAACGTATTCACAGCATGACCCATGGTCAGAAATCAGGCAATCACAAATTCCGATTGACCCCTACCCGGATTGTGATAACGTACTAGTACATGAATACAACCCATTTGAATGAGCTGCTCGACCATCTGCTGGACATGCAGGATCGTGAAGCACTGGAAGAGGCGCTGCGCGATCTGCTGACCCCGGCAGAGCTGACCGAGGTGATCAACCGGCTGCAGATTCTGCGCATGCTGGAAGCCGGTGTGCCCCAGCGAGAGATCGCCAAGCAGCTCGGTGTCGGCATCGCCACCGTTACGCGCGGAGCACGCGCCCTCAAGATAAAACAGCAACAGAGGCTACCATGAGCCAGAAACCGGCCCGCATCACGCTGCCGCGCAAGCCACATTATGTGACGCTGGCGGCGGACATCGACTTCTTTGGCCTGTTCAAGAAGATCGAGAAACGCTTCGACAACTGCTTCATGCTGGAGTCGCTGGGAGAAGAGAGCCACATCTCCCGTCACTCCATCATCGGTTTCGACCCGGAGCAGATCCTCTGGGCCACCGAAGGCGAGTTGCATGTGCAGGGCCGTGACGGTGAAGTACACAGCTACGCCAGTGACAACCCCTACTACCTGCTGCGCGAGATCGTGCCGCAGAACATCATCTCGCGGAAGTATGCCGGCGGCCTGACCGGCTATATCGGCTACGACTGTATGAACTACTTTGAGCCGAGCCTCAATCTGCAGCACAGCGACATGTTTGATGTGTTCCGCTTCGGCGTGTTCAAGGACGGGTTGATTCTCGACAAAATGACCGGCGAAGTGATCTATTTCCACTACGATGACAGCCGGCTGGAAATGATCGAGCAGATTCTGGCTGAGCCGATGGTGGAAAACGGCTCGCTCAAGGTGACACCCCTGGGTGAAACCATGACCCAGGACGAGCACGCCGCCGCGGTCATGAAAGTGAAGCAGGACATCATCGACGGCAAAGTGTTCCAGTGCGAGGTGGGGTTCAAAAAGCGATTTCGCCTTGAGGGCGACAGCATCAACCTGTACGAACAGCTGCGTGAGGTGAACCCCTCGCCACAGATGTACTACGTCAAGTTCGGCGAGCAGAAGCTGATCGGTGCCAGCCCCGAGCTGCTGTTCCGCCTGCGCCAGGGCGAGATGGAGACCTTCCCGCTGGCCGGTACTACCAAGCGCGGCGCCAACGAGGTGGAAGACACTCAGTACGCTCGCACCCTGCTCAACGATCCGAAAGAGATCGCCGAGCACAACATGATCGTCGACCTGCACCGCAACGACATCGGTCGCGTGGCCCGCTTCGGTACCGTAAAGGTCCGCAGCCTGATGGATATCAAGCGCTTCAGCCACGTACAGCACATTTCAAGTGAGATTGTCGGCATTATCGCGGAAGATCACGACATGTTCTCCGCTTTGGCGAGCAATTTCCCCGCCGGCACGTTGACCGGCGCACCCAAGATCGAGGCGATGAAGATCATCGACGATCTGGAATCGGATGGTCGCGGCCCCTACGGCGGCGCGGTGGGCCACTTCTCGTTCAACGGGGACTGCACCTTCGCCATCCCGATCCGCACCGTATTCGCCAACGGCGAAAACGCCTACGTGCAGACCTGCGGCGGCAACGTCTACGACTCCAACCCGGAAGACGAATACGAAGAGATCCGGCGCAAGTTTGCCGGCACCAAGAAGGTTCTGGACCAGTTTATCGCGGAGGGTCAGGCATGAAGGTCTATATCATCGATAACTATGACTCCTTCACCTACAACCTCTACCAGTACATCGGCGAGATTCTGAGCACCGAACAACATAAGGGCCGTCTGGACAGCTTCGACATTGTGGTCAAACGCAACGATGAGGTGACACTGGCCGATCTGCGTGCGGCCGCGCCGGACCGCATCATCATCTCGCCGGGGCCGGGCTCACCGGAAGACCCGGCCTACTTTGGCGTCTGTGCCGAGGTAATCCGTGAGCTGGGGCCGCAGATTCCGTTGCTGGGCGTGTGCCTCGGCATGCAGGGCATCGTGCATGTGTTCGGCGGCAAGGTGATCAAGGCGCCGCTGCCGATGCACGGCAAGATCAGCCCGATCAGCCACACCGCGGAAGGCGTGTTCGCCAACACGCCGGACATGCTTGAGATCATGCGCTATCACTCGCTGATGGCGGAGCCGGAAAGCCTGCCGGAGTGTCTGGACGTAACCGCCGTGGTCGGCAACCTGCCTGTCGACAGCTTTACCGATCATGCTCGCATCCATCAGGGCGGCGACTTCGAGATCATGGGCGTGAAGCACAAACAGCACCCGATCCACGGCATTCAGTTCCACCCGGAATCCTTCGCCACCGAAGGCGGCAAGGAGCTGATCGCCAACTTCCTGTTTCAGGCCTGAGAGAAAATAAACGATGAGCGTACAGCCTGCCCCGACCCTGACACTGGCCAACGGTGTCGAGATGCCCCAACTGGGCCTCGGCACCTGGCCAATGAATGATGCCGAAGCTGCCAGTGCCGTCACCACTGCACTGGAGCTGGGCTACCGCCTGATCGATACTGCCGAGAACTACCAGAATGAGTGCGGCGTTGGTCTGGGCATTCGCAACGCCTCTGTGCCGCGTGATCAGGTATTCGTAACCACCAAATTCAACCGCGAGTGGCACGGTTTTGACGGCGCCAAAGCCGCCTGCGAAGCGAGTCTGAAGCGGCTGGAACTGGACTATATCGACCTGCTGCTGATCCACTGGCCCAACCCGGAGCAGGACCGTTTCGTGGAAGCCTATCTGGGACTGATAAATCTGCTGGACCGGGGACTGGTACGTGCCATCGGCACCTCCAACTTCAAGCCGGCTCACCTGCAGCGACTGCTTGATCTGGGTCTGACCCCACACCTGAACCAGATTCAGCTTGATCCCTATCACCGTCGTGATGACCTGATCGCGCTGCACAACAACCAGGGTATCGTGACCGAATGCTGGCGCCCGCTGGGCTGTGGCAACGCCATGCTGGCCGACCCTGTGATTAAAGCCATTGCCGAGCGGCACCAGCGCACCCCGGCTCAGATCGTGTTGCGCTGGGCGGTACAGCAAGGCTTTGCCACTGCTCCCAAGTCAGCCAATCCGCAGCGTATGGCGGAAAACCTGAACGTGTTCGATTTCAGCCTCAATACCGAAGAGATCGCCGCTCTGGATCAGCTTGGCCGGGACGACCCGGATATGCTGGATGCGGATCAGTTCGGTCACTAACCCCCGCTCACACCGCCTCCGGCCCAGGAGGCGGTACCTCTTCTCACGACCTTCGTATCAGCCTTTCGCTTTTGGCCTGTTAATTGCTGCATGCCCAAGAGGCAACGGCTAACAGATCGACAGCTGCACTTTTACAGGGCATCGCTGACGCTCCATGCCGATAGAGCACCAAAGGTGCACATACCGCGCGCACGCCGGCACCATCAAAGTGCGCCGCTACCGCATGATAGGCAGGTCAGGCTATGACGATGGATTGGAAATCGTATGACCCGAATGGGTTTTTTGATGAACTGGTATGCCGCGACGGCAGTATTCGAACCCCTGCACGGCAGCTGATCCACTATCTTGAGTCTCTTCCTCCTGGAGAGATCGAATCCCGGCGTCAGATGGCTGAAGCCACCATTCAGGAGATGGGGGTCAGCTTTACGGTTTACACCGAGGAAGGGAATATCGACCGTGCCTGGCCTTTCGATATCGTGCCGCGCACCATCTCGGCGAAGCAGTGGCGTACCACCGCTGCCGGGCTGGAGCAGCGCCTTAAAGCACTGAACCTGTTTATCCACGATCTGTACCATGAGCAGCAGGTGCTCAAGGACGGTATCATCCCGGCCGAGATCATCACTGAATCAAAAAACTTCCGCCCCGAATGTATCGGGGTAACACCCCCGCTTGGGGTGTGGGCGCATATCTGCGGTACCGATCTGGTGCGTGACGGTGACGGCGAGTTCTATGTGCTGGAAGACAACCTGCGCGTTCCGTCCGGTGTCTCCTACATGCTGGAAAACCGTGCCATCACCAAGCGCGTCTTGCCCGAGCTGTTCGAGAAGGACGATATCCTGCCCGTTGACGGTTACTGCGCGAGCCTGTTCGACATGCTTGCATCCCTGTCCCCGCGCGATATCCGCAAGCCTGTCATCGTGGTACTGACGCCCGGCATATTCAACTCGGCCTACTTCGAGCACGCCTTTCTGGCCCAGCAGATGGGGGTCGAGCTGGTGGAAGGCTCCGATCTCATGGTGGACGATGATGACTGTGTCTACATGAAAACCATCAGTGGCCCGGAGCGAGTGGATGTCATCTACCGACGCATCGACGATCTGTTCCTGGACCCGGATGTGTTCGTAAAGGATTCGGTACTGGGCGTACCCGGCCTGATGCGCGCCTGGCAGAAAGGCAAGGTCGCACTGGCCAATGCACCAGGCGCCGGTGTGGCTGATGACAAGGTGGTGTATGCCTACGTGCCCGAAATCATCCGTTACTACCTGAACGAAGAGCCGATTCTCAAGAATGTCGAAACCTTTCTCTGCGATGACCCGGAACAGCGCGAGTATGTGCTCGCCAATCTGGACAAGCTGGTGGTCAAGCCGGCCAACGAGTCCGGCGGCTACGGTATGCTGGTCGGCCCACACTCCACCAAAAAAGAGCAGGCACAGTTCGCCAGGCTGATTCAAGACAACCCGCGCAACTATATCGCTCAGCCAACGCTGGCACTGTCAACTGCACCAACACTGGTTGAAAACGGTAACCTGGAGCCGCGCCACCTCGATCTGCGCCCCTTCATCCTGCAAGGGCGCGACACCTATGTCACCACCGGCGGCCTGACCCGTGTCGCAATGAAAAAGGGCTCACTGGTAGTGAACTCCTCCCAGGGTGGAGGAAGCAAGGACACCTGGATTGTCGATGGTGGGGAGGAATAAGCCATGCTGTCAAAAGTTGCCGAACGTCTTTACTGGGCCGCCCGTTATCTGGAACGTGTTGAAAACACGGCTCGTCTGGTCAGTGTGTACGACAAGCTGCTGTTCGACCTGCCGCGTGAGGTCAATATCAGCTGGTACTCACTGGTAGAACTCAACAGCGCCAGCGATCTGTTCAGTGAACGCTATCGCATTCGTGACGAACACAATGTGGTCAAGTTCATCCTGGCCGACGACACCAACCCGGGCTCCATGCTGTCCGCGCTGCGTATGCTGCGCGAGAACATCCGCACCAGCCGCGACGTGCTGCCGGTAGAAAGCTGGGAACAGATCAACGAACTCTATCTGTATGCCCAGAACAACATCCGCCTGGGCATCAACCGCAGCAAACGTTACGAATTTCTCGATCAGATTGTAAGCCGCTGCCAGATGCTGTTCGGCATGCTCGCCGGCACCATGAGTCATGATGCTCCCTGGCAGTTCGTCAAGCTGGGGCGTGATCTGGAGCGGGCTGACATGACTACGCGCATTCTGGATGCCGGTGCCGCTGCCCTGATGGCAGCCAACGGCGATTCCAGCGTCAACCTGCGCCAGGTGGTGTGGGGCAATGTACTGCGTTCCGCCAGTGCCTACATGAACTATCGCCGCAGCGTACGCATGTCGGTCACCGGCCCCGATGTGGCCTGTTACCTGCTGGAGGATCCGCACTTCCCCCGCAGCGTCGCATCCTGCCTGACACAGCTGAAAATTTCGTCAGGTAAACTGCCGCACGGTGAGCAGGTCGTCGAACAGATCAAGGAAATCGAACCCAAACGTCACCCCATTGAACATGAAACAGATTTGGGACGCGATTTCCGCGAATACCTTAATGATCTTCAAATCCAGCTCAGCCAGCTCAGTAACCGAATCTCCCAGACCTGGTTTCCCGCATGAATTGCCACGAGAGGCTTGAATTGTGACCATCCGCATCGCGATCAACCATGTCACCGAGTACCACTTCGATCGCCCGGTAGAGCTGTCGCCGCACCTGTTACGGCTACGCCCGGCACCGCATAGCCGAACCCATATACACGGCTATAGCCTCAAGATTGAGCCCGACACTCATTTCATCAATTGGCAGCAGGACCCGTTCGGCAATCACATCGCCCGGCTGGTATTCCCGGAGAAGGCGACGTCACTGAAAGTCGAGGTCGAGGTGATTGCCGATATGACGGTGATCAATCCGTTCGATTTCTTCGTTGAGGAGTATGCCGAACATTACCCCTTCAGCTATAAAGCAGACGTGAAGAAGGAGTTGCAGCCCTATCTGGAAATTACCGAATCCGGCCCATTACTCAAGGCCTGGATCGAGGGCGTTCCTCGTGGCAAGACCTTGATAAACGACTTTCTGGTCGAGCTAAACCAGCGTCTGCAACAAGCCATCGGCTATGGCGTGCGACTGGAACCGGGCGTGCAGACCTGTGAAGAAACCCTGACACTGAAGAAGGGTTCATGCCGCGACACCAGTTGGCTACTGGTACAGATTCTGCGCCACCTGGGCCTCGCTGCCCGCTTTGCCTCCGGCTATCTGGTACAGCTCAAGCAGGATCAGGAGGCACTGGACGGCCCCTCGGGCGCAGCCGAGGACTTTACCGATCTGCACGCCTGGTGTGAGGTGTATATTCCCGGTGCAGGCTGGATCGGGCTGGATCCGACCTCGGGACTGTTTGCGGGTGAAGGCCATATCCCGCTCGCCTGTACCCCATCCCCCGAGTCGGCCGCGCCGATGACCGGTTTCACCAGTAAATGCGAGACTGAGTTCAGCTACAGCAATACCGTCACCCGCATCCATGAAGACCCACGCGTCACCAAACCCTACAGTGATGCGCAATGGACCTGCATCGACGCACTGGGCAAAATGATCGACAAAGAACTGGAGGAGGGTGATGTCCGTTTGACCATGGGCGGTGAACCCACCTTTGTATCCATCGATGATATGGACTCGGCACAGTGGAGCATAGACGCCTTGGGTGAAGACAAACTCAGCCTTGCCAAGGATCTGCTGTTGCGTCTGCGTGAACGTTTTGCCCCTAATGGCCTGCTGCACTACGGTCAGGGAAAATGGTATCCCGGCGAGGAAGTCCCCCGTTGGGCGCTGGGCTGTTTCTGGCGCACCGATGGTGAGCCCCTTTGGCAGGACAGGGAACTGTTGGCCCGCATCGACAAGGATTACGGTCACGGGCTGGAAGAGGCACGCAACTTCATGCGCACCCTGTGCCGGAATCTGGGCCTGCCTTCGCGTTACCTGATTGAGGCGTTCGAAGACAGCCTCTACTACCTGTGGCAAGAGCAACAACTGCCCGCCAACGTGGACCCGAAAACGTTCGACCTCAAGGACGACATGGAACGTAAGCGTCTGGCACGCCTGCTCAGTCGTGGCTTGGATACGCCCACCGGTATGGTACTGCCGCTGGGCTGGAACGATGCCCGCCAGTGCTGGCGCTCGACTCCCTGGGAACTGCGCAGCGAACGGCTGACACTGATACCCGGCGACTCACCGCTGGGCTTTCGTCTGCCTCTGAACAGCCTGCCTGTCGTCAGTGAAGACAAGCGCCATATCGAACCTGACGCCGACCCCTTTGCGGATAAGAAACCGCTGCCCGGTTATCGTCCTTTCGCCGACATGGCGCAGGCATCGCGTGACAGTCCCGCCGATCAGGACGAAACCGTCATGACCGAAGTGCTGCGCACAGCCCTCTCCATTGAACCTCGCGAGGGCCGCCTGTACCTGTTCCTTCCGCCGATCAAGCAGCTTGAACATTATGTCGACCTGATCAACATGATTGAGCGGACGGCTGGCGAACTGAAACTCCCCGTGGTCATCGAAGGATATGAGCCACCGCGAGACCCCCGTATACAAAAACTGTTGATCACGCCGGATCCGGGTGTCATTGAGGTCAACATTCATCCCGCCTCCAGCTGGCAGGAGCTGGTCGATAACACCACCACTCTCTATGAAGAGGCGCGACTGGCACGTCTGGGCACAGAGAAATTCATGCTCGATGGTCGCCATGGAGGTACCGGCGGCGGCAACCACATCACGCTGGGCGGCGTTACACCCGCCGACAGCCCGCTGCTGCGCCGCCCGGATCTGCTGCGTTCGCTGGTCACCTACTGGCAGCACCACCCAAGCCTGTCCTATCTGTTTTCGGGCATGTTTATCGGTCCGACCAGTCAGGCACCGCGTGTGGATGAAGGGCGCGATGAAGCGCTGTACGAGCTGGAGATCGCCTTCGAGCAGATGCCGGACGGACTCGTCGATCAACCCTGGCTGGTGGATCGGCTGATGCGCAACCTGCTGGTGGATATCACCGGCAACACGCACCGCTCCGAGTTCTGCATCGATAAACTCTATTCTCCCGGCAGCGCTTCAGGTCGCCAGGGGATTCTGGAGTTTCGTGGCTTCGAAATGCCCCCCCATCCGCAGATGTCGCTGGTACAGGTACTGTTGTTGCGAGCGCTGGTCGCACGCTTCTGGAAAGCGCCTTACCACAAACCACTGGTCCGCTGGGGTACCGAGCTGCATGATCGCTTCATGCTGCCGCACTATGTCTGGTCCGACCTGCGCGATGTGGTGAATGATCTGCAAGCCCATGGTTTGCCGTTCCAGCTGGAGTGGCTGGCCCCGTTCGAAGAGTTCCGTTTTCCACATTACGGTCGCGTTCAGATCGATGATATGGAGCTTGAACTGCGCTGGGCGATCGAGCCGTGGCATGTGTTGGGTGAGGAAGTGGCCAGCTTTGGTACCGCCCGCTATGTGGACTCTTCAGTCGAACGTTTGCAGGTCCGGCTGAGCGGCTTGACCGAGGGACGCTACCTGTTGGCCTGCAATGGCCGACGTGTACCATTGAGAGCCACCGGGGTGCATGGCGAATATGTCGCGGGCATTCGCTATCGCGCCTGGAATCCGCCCTCGGCCCTGCATCCGACCATCGGTGTACAGGCACCTCTGACGTTCGACCTGATCGACACCTGGAACGGCCACTCCATTGGCGGCTGTACCTATCATGTCACTCATCCGGGAGGTCGCAGCTACGACAGTCAGCCGATCAACGCCTTTGAAGCCGAGGCGCGTCGGGTCAACCGTTTCCACGACTACGGGCATACGCCGGGGCCGGTCACACCTCCGCCCTTTTACGGTGCGTTGCGGGAGTTTTTCCCGCATCAGGAGGCACCGCGACCGATGGCACCGCCAGTGGAAGCTATACTGGCTGAGTACCCTTGGACGCTTGATCTGCGGCGCGGCACTTGAACTGCTCAAGAAATCACCTATGATCCCCGCTGACCTTCAGCCAGAGGCCCCGCCAAAGTGGCAACCGACAACCTGACAGCGATACCGGAGAGTGAAATACCGCTCCTGTACCAGCCCCGTAACGGGCGTTATGACGAAGCTTGTGGGGCCGATGGTACTGTACGCCCGCACTGGAAGTACCTTCTTGACTCTCTGAATCAACTGGGCAGTCGCGGGTTGCAGTATCGCCAGCACAAGGCGCAGCGAATCCTGCGCGATGACGGCGCCAACTACAATATGGTTGGCCAGCTGCAAAAAAGCCGTGTCTGGGGGCTCGATCCCGTTCCACTGCTGATCGACAGCGAAGAGTGGAGCCGTATTGAAGCGGGTCTGAGCGAACGTGCCGAGCTGTTCGACCTGATTCTGCGTGACCTGTATGGCCCTCGCGAACTGATCCGCAGCCGGATATTGCCGCCTGAACTGATCCTCTCGCACAGCGGTTTCTTGCGCGCCTGTGAGGGGCTTGCCTTACCGGGTGAACAGCAGCTGATCCTGCATGCGGTCGATATGGTGCGCGGCCCAGACGGTCAGGTACAGGTGGTTGCAGACCGCACGCAGGCACCCAGCGGAGCTGGCTACGCGCTGGAAAACCGCATGGTCATGTCACGCATTCTGCCGAGCCTGATCCGCGACAGCCAGGTGCACAGGCTGGCCCTCTTTTTCCAGGCACTCAGACGCAAGCTCAACAGCCTGTCGCCCAACGGCGGCACCCCCCGGGTCGTCATACTCACCCCCGGCGCCTACAGCGAAACGTACTTCGAACACACCTATCTTGCCAACTACCTGGGCTATTCGCTGGTACAGGGTGGAGACCTGATCGTACGGGACGGTTTCGTCTGGATGAAATCCCTCGACGGCCTGCACCGCGTCGATGTCATTCTGCGCCGTGTCGATGACATCTGGTGTGACCCCGTAGAGCTGCGTGGAGACTCCCATCTGGGTGTCCCCGGCCTCCTGGAAGCGACCCGTGCCGGTAATGTGGTCATTGCCAACCCTCTCGGCACTGGCGTGCTGGAAAACCCCGCCCTGCTCAAATACATACCGCAGATCAGCGAGTTTTTCCTGGGCCATCAACTGACACTGCCCAGCGTGACCACCTGGTGGCTGGGCGATCCTGCCGACCGGGAATATGTTCTGGCCAACCTGAACACGCTGATTATCAAAAGTACCAACCGCAGACCGGGTCAACACAGCATCTTTGGCGGTCATATTGATGCCAAGGGCCTGACGCAGTTGAGGCGTGAACTGACCCTCAACCCAACCGCCTGGGTCGCACAGGAAGCGAACCTGCCTTCGACGTCGCCCTCATTGCAGAAGGGCGAACTAAGGCCCTGCCCTACGGTGCTGAGGGGGTTCAGCGTCGCCGATGAGGGGTCCTACACGGTGATGTCCGGCGGGCTGACGCGCGTATCCAGCTCTGACAAACAGATGATGGTCAGCAATCAGCTCGGCGCCACCAGCAAGGACACCTGGGTGCTGGCGTCTGAGCCTCAACGCCTGACCACCCTGCGCGAGCAGCAAACGCCGCTGCTGACAGGCGAGCAAAGCAGTAACCTCCCCAGCCGCGTGGTGGAAAACCTGTTCTGGATGGGCCGTTATTCCGAACGTGCCGAATACTCAACTCGACTGCTGCGAACAACCTTCATGCAGCTGAACAGTGTTAATACATTACCGGACAGCGTTCGACGCCAACTGTTGTGCAGTGTCACTGAAGTCACCGGAACGCAACCCGGCTTCAAGCAACTTGACTCGCCAGCGTTTCTGGACCCCGAGGCCGAGCTGCTGAACGTCATTCTGGACAGCAGCCGCTTCGGCAGTGTCAGTGCCAACCTGCTTGCCATGCTGAACTGCACGGAAGAGGCGCGAGAAATGCTGTCCGGTGACACCCACCGAGTATTGAGCGACCTGCGTGACACCATCACAGAGCTGCCCGCACAATTGCAGCCTGACAGCCTTTCAGTACCCGAGGAAGCACTCGACCCCCTGATTACCAGCCTGCTGGCACTGTCCGGGCTGACTCAGGAGAGCATGATACGCGGCTTTGGCTGGCGCTTCCTCGAAATGGGACGCCGTCTCGAACGCACCCTGCAAAGCACACTGCTGTTCCGTGCCTTGCTGGTGCCTGCCCTGGACGATGATGCTGAAGAGCAGTTGCTGGAAGCTGCCCTGATGTGTGGCGAAGTACTGGTCACCTACCGTCGTCGGTATCGCAGCCAGCCCGAGTTGCGCAACGCACTCGTGCTGCTGCTGCTCGACCGCAGCAATCCACGCTCGCTGCAGTATCAGTTGGACCAACTGACCCAGCATCTCTATGAACTGCAGGGCGGCGCCTCCACTTCGCTGCTGAGCGAAGAGCGCCGCCTGCTGCTTGAAGCCCGCACTCTGCTGCAGCTGTGCCGGGCCGAGCAGCTGGCCGAACTGGATGCCGAGGGTGGGCGCACGGCACTGGATCAATTGCTCTGTCAGCTCTACACCCTGCTGAACGAGACCGCGACCCTGATTGCGGGCCATTACTTCGAGCATCAGCGCAATCCGCAGCAGCTGGTCAATACCAGCTGGAGTGACGACGAATGATCTACCGTATCCGCCACATTACCCGCTACGAATACGAAAATCCGGTGAGCCAGTGTTTTAACAAGGCTCACCTGTTGCCGCGTGATACGCCCTCTCAACGCTGCCTGGACAGTTTGGTGAACATTTCGCCACGCGCAGACTGGCTGAGTGAGCGTACCGATTACTTCGGCAACCGCTATTGTTATTTCATGCTGCAGGAACCGCATCGATCACTGGAAATCGACATTACCAGCCGCATCGATGTCACGCCGGGACAGCCGGAAAACGCACTGGATCTGGGCTGCAGCATCACCGAAGCCCTCGCCAACATTGAAGCCGACAAGGATGAGGCGACCCTGCTGGCACGGGAATATCTGCTCGACTCACCGATGATCCGTGCCAGCCAACAGTTGCGCGAATATGCCACCCCCAGTTTTACGCCCGACAGAACGCTGCTGTCGGCGGTACGTGACTTGACCCAACGCATCTTCGAAGATTTTACCTACGATCCAGAGTTTTCAACCATCGCCACCCCGTTGCACGATGTGCTCAAGCACAAGCGAGGTGTGTGTCAGGACTTTGCACATCTGGCAATTGGCTGCCTGCGGGCACTGGGTTATCCGGCGCGCTATATCAGCGGTTATCTGGAAACCCTGCCGCCTCCGGGACAGAAAAAGCTGGTGGGCGCTGATGCCTCTCACGCCTGGTTTGCCGTGTATTCACCGGGTGATGGCTGGTTCGAGTTCGACCCCACCAATAACAACATGCCAGCCGGGCAACATATCGTCACCGCCTGGGGCCGCGACTATGCCGATGTCACGCCACTGCGCGGCATCATCTTTGATGGCGGTGGCAGTCAAACGCTGGAGGTCTCGGTGGATGTCGCCCGGCTGCCTGGTTGATTAATCGGCAACACCCTGGCCCAGACGGGCCAGTCCATATCCGCTTCGTCATCTGCCACGCCAGCCGTTTATTCATCCACAGGAGCGTCTGGTCGTCGCTTGATGCGCTGGCTATGATGATAGCCTCCGTGAATAACAAGAGAGTTCCATGGCAATTTACGAATATGACGGCCAACGTCCCGATGTGGACGACAGCGCTTACATCCACGAACAGGCAACCCTCATTGGCCAGGTAAAACTGGCTCCCGGCGCCAGCGTCTGGCCCCAGGCCGTACTGCGAGCTGACAACGAACCCATCCATATCGGTACCGGCAGTAACGTGCAGGACGGTGCCGTACTGCATACCGACCCCGGCTTTCCGCTGGAAGTGGGCAAAGGGGTGACCATCGGCCATCAGGCAATGTTGCATGGCTGCAGCGTGGGGGAGAATTCCCTGATCGGCATTCAGGCCGTGATTCTGAACGGTGCCAAAATCGGCAAGAACTGTCTGGTAGGCGCGGGGGCATTGGTGACCGAAGGCAAGGAGTTTCCCGATAACTCACTGATTCTGGGCAGCCCAGCCAAGGTGGTGAAGACCCTGGGCGAGGATGCCATTAAGGCGCTGCGTGCCAACGCCCAGTCCTATGTCGGCAAGGCGAACGAGTACCCGAGCAAGCTGAAACGGATAGACTGAAGCCGGTTAAAACTAGACACTCAGTCTAATACTGCAGATAATTTCCGCATCCATGAACAGTGAGATGCCATGCAACCCAGCCATCCCGACAAGCCCGTGCGCCGCCGTGGTCGTCCACCCAAGGACAGCGCACGTCCCTTCGCCGAAACCCGACAGGCCCTGATTCAGGCCGGTCTCGCGATCCTGACCGAAAAAGGCTACTCCGCCGTTGGCATCGACCCGATTCTGCGTTCGGTTAACGTGCCCAAGGGCTCGTTCTATCACTATTTCAAGAGCAAGGAGGACTTTGGCCAGGCGCTGATCGAGGCCTACGCCGAGTACTTCGCCCGCAAGCTGGATCGTTTCCTGCTCAATTCCGACATTGCCCCCCTGCAGCGATTGCGCAATTTTATTGATGATGCCGGTCAGGGGATGGCCCGCCATGCGTTTCGGCGTGGCTGTCTGATCGGTAACCTGGGTCAGGAGATGAGCCTGTTGCCGGAGTCATTCCGCCAGCAGTTGAGGGCCGTTTTCGAAGACTGGCAACAGCGTACTGCCCGCTGTCTGCGTGATGGTCAGGCTCGGGGAGAGATCGCCGCCGACCTGGACTGCGAGCGTCTGGCCGCCTGGTTCTGGATCGGTTGGGAAGGTGCCGTGCTCAGAGCCAAACTGGATGCCTCAACACAGCCGCTGGAAATTTTTGCCGAAGGCTTCTTCCAACGGCTGCAACAGTGAACGACAAGGGGCGCCCCTGGCACCCCTGACTGGCTGAGTCAGCGCGGCTGACGACCGAGGCTGTAAAACTCGTCATTCGGACGCATGCTGGTCACATTCGCCATGCGGTTGGAGAGGCCAAAGAAGGCACGAAACTCCTCCGGTCGGTGTGCCAGCACCAAGAATACATTGGGCACAAAACCGGCCTTTTCCTGCACCGCCAGAATCCGCTCACGGATATCCTCCGGCATATCGGCCAGCTCAGGCACCGGAAAACGGCTGATGGCGTGCTGCGTTACCTCACTCATTGCGACTCTCCTGATTGTCGGGAATCAGATCCCTGATCATTATTCGCCGGACACCGGCACCACGATACGGCCGCGAATCTGCCCTTTCATCATCAGCGGTGCCTGATCAAGCACCTGTTCAAACGGCACTTCGGTGATCAGCTGTTCCAGCTTGTTGATATCCAGATCGGTTGCCAGACGCTGCCAGGCTTCCAGACGGTCAGCCTTGGGTGCCATCACGCTGTCGACACCGACCAACGTCACACCGCGCAAAATGAAAGGTGCCACTGTCGACGGGAAGCCCATACCGGCTGCCAGACCACAGGCGGTGACAACACCGCGGTATTTCATCGCTGCGCAGACGTTGGCCAGTACCTGGCCACCCGCCACATCAACCGCACCGGCCCACTGCTCTTTAGCCAGGGGACGTCCTTTCTCGCTGTACTCGGCACGATCAACAATACTGGACGCGCCCAGCATCTTGAGGAATTCCGCTTCTTCAGGGCGACCGGTCATGGCGGCCACTTCATATCCCAGTTTGGCCAATACGGCGACCGCAACACTGCCGACGCCACCGGCGGCACCGGTGACCAGAACCGGGCCGTCTTCAGGTTTCACGCCCTGTTTTTCCAGCGCCAGCACACAGAGCATGGCGGTATAGCCTGCAGTGCCCAGCCCCATCGCCTGACGCGGGGTGAAGGGTTCCTGCAGCGGCACCAGCCAATCGCCCGGTACGCGGACCTTCTCGGCCAGACCACCCCAGTGTTTTTCGCCCACACCCCAGCCGTTCAGCACCACCTGATCACCCGGCTTGAACTGCGGATTGTCTGAGCTTTCCACGACCCCGGCAAAGTCGATCCCCGGCACCATCGGGTAACTTTTGGCGATGGGCGCACTGCCAGTCAATGCCAGTGCGTCCTTGTAGTTCATGGTGGAATACGCGACACGAATGGTCACGTCTCCCTCGGGCAGCTGTGACTCATCCAGATCCTTGAATGCCACGGTCTGCTGATCATCCACTTTGTCGAGTACGATAGCCTTGAACATGAGTCCTCCTGCTGAGAGACGGGCGCCGGGAACCGGTGCAATGAATTTATTAGACGACTGTCTAATTAATGCCGTAAAAGCACGCATCTGTCCAGCAGTTTAGTCTAAAGCCGTACTTTTTTTCCGACCTCGAGCTGCACAGGCACCACCTGTCCACCTGCACCGGTGCCTTCTCTCGCGGCCTACTCCAGCAGAAAATTGCGCCGGCCTTCTCCTTCCAGAGCCTCGGCGTCACCGGATTCGTCCTTTAGCTCGACACCGGAGAGTTTTCGTTTGAGTGATTCCCTGACCAGCCACAGCAGACGTTCCGCCGCATCCTCCGGCGAGATGCCGGCCGGGCGGATATTGGAGATACAGTTGCGGGCGGCATCGGTCAGGCCCACGCGTGGGTGATAGGTGTAGTAGATGCCCAGACTGTCCGGCGAGCTGAGTCCCGGGCGTTCGCCTACCAGCAAAATGACCACACGACTGTCCAGCAACTCGCCCACTTCGTCACCCACGGCGACGCGCCCCTGTTGCACGATACACACCTGAGTGCGACTCAATCCTGCAGCGGCCAGGCGCCGGTCAATCTCGGCCGCAACACGGGCAGCATGACGCTGCACGGCGGTGGAAGAGAGGCCATCGGCGATCACAATGCTGGCATCCATCGATGGCTGCTGCTCGCTCACCTGTTTCAGCCGCGCTGCCGAATCCGCATCCAGCCGCCGCCCCTTGTCCGGCCGCTGCAGGTAGGTTGCGCGATCCTCCGCCTGACTGTGCAGCAACAGGCTCTGCAGCCCGGCTTGCATCAATTCAGACTGCAGCTGTTTCACATCCAGCGGTATATGCACGGCATCCCGGGCACGGGCATGGGCCTGCTGGAACTCAAGTTGAGACGTGGTGGGCTGACTGATGCCGCTGCGGCCGAGTCCGATGCGGGCATCGGTATGGCGGCGCAGGCTGGCCCAGCTGTTGGCAATGACGATCCGATCTTTATCCACAGGTTTGTTGTCCACGGCCCGGGCTCCTTATAACCTGCCCTGAAGATGTGCAAAGGCCGCCGGCAGTGTCGAGCCGCTGGCCAGCCGCTTGTCCGCACCGAAAATGCCCATCTTCTCCAGCCAGGCGGCAAACTCAGGCGCCGGCGGCTTGTTCAGCACCTCACGCACATAAAGGGCATCGTGAAAGGAGGTGGTCTGGTAGTTGAGCATGATGTCATCGGAGCCGGGAATCCCCATGATGAAGTTGATCCCGGCCACGCCCAGCTGGGTCAGCAGCATGTCCATGTCATCCTGATCCGCTTCGGCGTGGTTGGTGTAGCAGATGTCACAGCCCATCGGCAGGCCCAGCAATTTGCCGCAGAAGTGATCCTCCAGACCGGCGCGGATAATCTGCTTGCCGTCATACAGATACTCGGGGCCGATAAAGCCGACCACAGTGTTCACCAGCAGCGGATCAAAACGGCGCGCCACGGCATAGGCGCGGGCTTCGCAGGTTTGCTGGTCAACGCCATGATGGGCATTGGCCGACAGTGCACTGCCCTGCCCGGTTTCGAAATACATGACGTTCTGGCCCACCGTGCCGCGACCCAGCTCCAGCGCCGCCCTGTGCGCCTCGTCCAGAATCGACAGGTTGATGCCGAAGCTATCGTTGGCCGCCTGAGTACCTGCGATCGACTGGAACACCAGGTCTACCGGCGCGCCCCGGTTGATCGCTTCCAGATGGGTGGTGACGTGGGTCAGCACGCAGGATTGGGTCGGGATTTCGTAGCGCTGGATCACCTCATCGAGCAGCTGCATCAGCCGAGTCACCGCATGGTAATTGTCGGTGGCCGGGTTGATGCCGATCACCGCATCGCCATTGGCATAAAGCAGACCGTCCAGCACGCTGGCGGCGACACCGGCCGGGTCATCGGTGGGGTGATTGGGCTGCAGCCGCGTGGACATTCTGCCGCTCAGGCCGATGGTGTTGCGAAAGCGGGTCACCACCTCGGTTTTCCGCGCCACCAGAATCAGGTCCTGTATCCGCATGATCTTGGACACGGCGGCCACCATTTCAGGTGTCAGGCCAGGTGCCAGTGCCCGCAGCGTATCGCGGCTGGCATGGTCAGACAGCAGCCAGTCTCGGAAATCGCCCACCGTCAGGTGGGCAACCGGCGCAAAGGCTGCGGCATCATGGCTGTCGAGAATCAGCCGGGTCACTTCGTCCCGCTCATAGGGGATCAGTGCCTCATTGAGAAAACGTTTCAGCGGTACTTCAGCCAGACAGCGCTGGGCCGCCACTCGCTCGGTCGCGTTCTCGGCCGCAACGCCGGCCAGACAATCGCCGGAGCGCAGGGGCGTCGCCTTGGCCATCAGGGTTTTCAGGTCGTTGAAGCGGTAACGGGTCTGGCCGATGTCGATGTGATCGCTCATTCATTTCACCCTGCAGCTGGTCTGATCGACAGGTGTAAGAAGTGTGGCACAGATACTGGAAGGGAAACGGGATGGCCAGCGGCCATCCCGGTACGTTTTACAGATGCTTGTCGAAGGATGCCTTCTCATGCTTCATGATGCTTGCGTTCAGAAACAGATAAACACCGACAGCAGCAGCCAGACTGATCGCAATGCCGGTCGGGCTGTCCGAGAAGGTGAAATAGGCGGCTACGTTTTCCCAGCTGGTAATGGGACTTGAAAACATATCGTGCTCCTTGGTGCATTGTGCACCCGTTTTGGGGTCATGTTGAATTTAACGAGGCGCTGCCGGGCAGCGCCGATTCAGATGAAGCTCAGACCAGTTTTTCCTGACCCGGCTCCAGCGTATTCTCAATAATCGCCTGTGCCGGCAGCGACTCCGGGTAGGGCTTGGCCGGGATTTCGACCAGATCCAGACCGAGCACCTCTACCTGAGGCGGTACACGCAGGGCATTCAGTTTCTTCAACACATAGGAGATGCCCCAGCCCGGAATGAAGCCGGTCAACGCCATGACGATGGCCCCGATCAGCTGTCCGCTCAGCGTGATGTCCGGCAAATCGCCCACGTTCGGGTAGGACGAAGCGAACACGCCCACCATCACGACACCGTAGAAGCCGCAGAAACCATGCACCGCAACCGCACCTACGGCATCATCAACACCCATCTTTTCGATCATGCGACCCACCACCGGCATCAGCGCACCACCACTGGCGGCAATCACAAAGGCCAGGCCCGGGTAGTAGAGATCCAGACCCGCTGCCACGGTGATGATCCCGGCCAGGCCACCGGACATGGTCCAGAATGGCTCACGCGAGGTCAGGTAGGCACCGATGACACCACCGGCAAAGCCCATCAAGGTGTTAAAGCCGAAAGCCGACAGGTTGGTCGGGTTACCATAGATCGTGGTCCAGCCGGTTTCGCCACCATTGAAGATGATGCAGCCACCCAAAAAGCCAAAGAAACCGACGATGATCATCATCAGACCGATCAGGGACATCGGCAGGCTGTGTGGCGGGATATACATCGCGACACCATTCTGGAACTTGCCGACGCGCGCGCCCAGGTTCATCAACACACCCAGTGCGAAGAAGCCGGCCACCGCATGTACCACACCGGATGCACCCACATCGTGATACCCCAGCTTGGTCAGCAGCCAGCCTTCCGGGTGCCAGCCCCAGGCGCCGGCCAGAATCCAGACGGCGGAGCCGAGAATGGCCGCCAGAATCAGGAAGGCACTCAGGCGGATACGCTCGATCACCGCACCCGACAGAATGGAGCCGGTCGTGGCACCAAAAAGTGCAAACGCGGCGAAGAAGATACCGGTCCCCATATCCTGAACATCAGGCCCCATGCTCAGACTCCAGGGCAACGCCGCAGAAGCATCGATCGGAATCAGGCCGTTCGGGAAGGCGTTGTAGATCCACCAGCCGAAGAAGTAGAAGGTTGTAATGATGACTGACAGGGTCAGTATGTTTTTCATCCCTGACGTCAGGGCATTCTTGACGCGCGATGCGCCGATTTCGTATGCGAGGAATCCGGCGTGAATCATGAACATGATGGCGGTGCACCACCAGTAGAACACTTCCACATTCATCGCTTGATGCATTTCGAAGGTCGCTTTGAGCGACTCCACGGTTTCCACAGTCATGGGCTTGTCCTCATCTGTGCAAAAGATCCACCTTCTTCATGCTGCATCGCAGCAAAAAGATCAGAGCATCCTTGCTCTTCAGTGATATTTATTTCCTGATAAGAAAAAGCAATGCATGTGCCAACTCGTTGAATACACCCTGTTAAAAACCGCAAATAAATCGTATCTGTATGTTTTACATTGTAATTTTATTTTGAACTTTATTAATAACAACAACTCTAATTAAAGTTATCCACAGGTCATAAATACACGCGTGCTTTATAGATGAGCCTTTTTGCATCTGCGTGCACCTGTATTGTTCACCAAACAACCAGTCATAAAAAAAGCGTCCCTTGGGACGCCGTTCCTGCAGAGTGAAATAAACTCTCAACTCCTGACCCTGATCCGCTCCGGATCATGGAAAGGCAGAGCCTGGATCTGAGCCGGCAACCGCTTCTGCAATCCATCCAGCTGCCCCACCTCAAGCCGGGTACCGGGCTCGGCCCAGGCCGGCTGCACTCGACACAGGGCGATCATCTTGCCCAGCAGGGGCGAGGCCGTTGCGCTGGTTATCTGACCAACCGGCATGCGACCGTCGTATACCAGATCGCCATGATGCACCGGCTCATTGCCATCCAGCACCAGACCGACCAGCCTCTGCCGACTTTCCGGTGCCTGACGCTGCAGGGCGGCCCGTCCACTGAAATCTTCCTCCTTGGTTTTCATCGGCACGGTAAACCCGATTCCCGCTTCATAGGGGTTGGTCTGGTTACAGAATTCGTGTTCGGCAAAGATCAGGCCCGCCTCAATTCGCAGCATGTCCAGTGCATCAAAGCCGAGCGGCGCCAGGCCATAGGACTTCCCTGCGTCCCAGATGGCATCCCACAGCGCAGGACCGTTGTCGGGATGGCACCAGACTTCAAACCCCAATTCACCGGTATAGCCGGTACGGGATACCATCAGCGGAATGCCTTCAGGCCCGCCCAGACGCCCAATGGTGAAGTGGAACCACTTCAATTCACTGACCGACGTGCGGGTTTCAGGCTGCCAGATCAGCTCAGACAACAACGCGCGGCTTTGAGGCCCCTGCAGCGCCAGATTGTGCAGCTGATCGGTGGACTCACGAATACTGACCCGATCTCCGCGCTGCGCTGCCAGTTCGCGTAACCAGGTACCGCTCCAGGCATCGCCGCACACCCAGCGAAATGCCTGCTCGCCCATGCGAAACAGCGTGCCATCATCCACCATGCCACCGGTTTCAAAACAGGCCGCCGAGTAGACGATTTCACCCACCGCGAGCCGGCGCACATTGCGGGTCAGGGCATACTGCAGCAAGGCTTCGGCATCGGGGCCAACGACTTCAAACTTGCGCAGGGGCGACAGATCCATGACGGCGACGGACTCGCGACAGGCCAGATATTCGGCACGGGCACCCCAGCCTTCAAACTCGGTGGGCACCCAGTAGCCTCGATATTCGGCAAACTGTTTGGTCAGTTGTGAAGTACGGCTGTGAAAAGCGGTCTGTCGAGTCATGCGTGGTAACTCCTCAGGCACCACGCGGTGGGCGATGGCACGTTCAAATGTATTGTCTGCCGCATACACGCGGACATGAATGTCGGTAGGGGTCCAGCCGTTGGCCGGGTCGATGTCATCAGGGCAGGCCGAGGATGCACAGATCAGGTCGCGATTGGCCCGCAGCAACACGTAGTCACCGGGACGAGACCAGGGCTCGTCCATGCCCATGGTGCCGCAGGGTTGCACTGTTGTGTTGAAGAAGAAATTGATCGCGGGCCAGCCGGAACGCGGTGCCACGCCATAGTCCTTCAATGCACGGTTGAAGTTATCCGTACAGCTGACATGACCGAAGTAACCACTGTCCTCGTAATACTTGGGCGTACAGGCCAGCAAAAAACTGTCATGCCGTCCGACCGTGTCCTGCACCAGCTCAAGCATCGGCTGCAGGCGATTATCGGCAAAACGCGAATAGAGACCCGGCTGTGGCAAGGCATGTCCCGCCAGGGTCCGCGTCGCCACCGCATCCAGAGTGACCTCTTCGCCTCTTTCCAGCGCCTCGGCATCGAAGGCGATGAAGTCAGAGCACTGCTTGCCCGCCACATCGATGATCTGGATCCATTCACCCGCCCTCACCCGATAAACGCGCGCACTGCTGTGGGGAATATGAATATCCTGCAGCGTCTCTGCCAATGGGTCCGGCAGTTCGGGTACCCGATCCGGCAACAGCCAGAGTGACACATTCAGCTCGGTCGACGGCTCTTGCTGCTCCGGCAACATGTCAGTGCCGGGTGCCACCAGAATCAGGTTGATTGGACCGGTTTCCCCAGTGGCCGAGATCATGCAGGGCAGCTGATCGGCATCCAGATGCAGCGCCTGCTGCAGCTGTTCGTCGGCAACCCCCCAGCCCTTAAGCTGCGAACGCAAACGCCTGGCCGAAGCGCTGTTCTGCTGCAGTTGCGCCTGCATCACCGGCGCACCCGCTGCCGCCAGCGCCAGATCCAGCCGGTCACAGGGAGCGTGTCGACTGTCATCCAGCATGATCAGCTCACAGCACTGCTCCCCATCCGGACTGTCAATCTGCATCTGTTCACCCGGCAGTAGCGTGACCCGTATCGCCTGTTGCGGTGCCACTCGCCTGCCAAGCGAAGCAGGTGGAGCGCCTGCAACCAGGTCGTATAATTGCGTGTTCATACTGTTCACCCTCAGCAACTGTCATCCGCATGGCCCGCGCCACTATCCGGTGCACACGGAATCGCCATGCCCTGTTGTGTGGCCTCTTTTACAACCGGACAGGCCGGCACGACCACATCTATTTTCAGTAAAAATTCTTTACTTACAGTAATTAATGATCAATTCATCAAAGGAGCTACCCCTGCGGAGGTAGTCCTCAACATGCTGGCATGATCCCTGCATTTTCCTTGCAGTTAACACCCAATTCGAACAGGAGGATGGCGTGACAGTCAGTTTTGCACGCTGGTTCGGACGCTTGCAGGTGGACACCCGAGCCGAGCCCTCGCGGTATTACCCGCAACGGGAGTTATTGCACAGACTCAGTCTGACGCTGATCCGTTGC
Organism: Marinobacterium sp. MBR-109; assembly: GCF_040547565.1. Lineage (NCBI taxonomy): Bacteria > Pseudomonadati > Pseudomonadota > Gammaproteobacteria > Oceanospirillales > Oceanospirillaceae > Marinobacterium > Marinobacterium sp. MBR-109. Next base: position 231,825 of record NZ_JBEPPZ010000003.1, on the reverse strand, counting down.
TCAAGCCTTGAAGAGACCGTACCCGACCTGCTCAGTCAGGCCGTGCTGGCTTCCGGTCTCGCCATGCCCATCTGGCTCGCCTGGCGCACGGCACCTGACACCCCGTGGAATCTGCACGGCACAGGCAGCTCGGCATCGACACTGGAAATCGCCCGGTTGCAGTACCAACTGGACCTGGCCACACGCGGCAACCGTTACCAGTTGCAGCCGGAAGACACGCTGGCAAGGGAGTCTGTGATGGGCTTGCGCGTACCCGATGGCCACAGCGGTCTTCAGCTCTGGCTGCTCTCGCCCTGCCCCGAACCGGTTTCGATGGAGTGCTGGCGACAATTGCTGCGCGATATGGGACAGGCCGTGCGAGAAGGGCTGGATATTCGGCTGGCACATGAACAGCAGCAGACCGCTCTGCGCCAGGAGATACAGCAGACACTGGCGGCCAGTCTGCATGACTCGGTCGCGCAGCAGTTGTGCTACCTCTGCCTGCAAACCGGACGTCTGGAGCAGCAGGCGGAGCAGCTTGCCCCAGAGCAGCTGCAGGCACGGCTGCAGGATATTCGCTGCCAAACCCGCCAGGCCTATCGCCAGACCCGAGAACTGATCAGCAGCGCCCGGATTCGTCTTCAGCACAGCCTTGAACAGGAACTGCTGCGCGCCATTGCAGAGTTTGAGCAACACTCCAGCCTGATGTTCGAACTCGATAACCGTCTGTCCGGAGCCAGCCTGCCCGAGCCCGTTGCAGTTGAACTGCTGCTGATTGTGCGCGAAGCACTCAGTAACGCCGTACGGCATGCTCACGCCCACAGAATTTGCATTCAGCTCCTGCCGCATAACGGCAACGGCTTTCATGTCCGCATCGAAGATGATGGGCAGGGGCTGCCCGCGCAGCGCAGCGCCGACAGTTTTGGGCTTGGCATTATGGAAGAACGAGCACGCCGCATTGGCGCTCGCTTCCAACTGACATCAACACCAGGTAATGGCACCTGTATCGAATTGATTGCCGAGGAACTTTGCCCATGACAGGCGTAAACGTAATGCTGGTGGACGACCACCCCCTGTTTCGACGTGGCGTTGCCGAACTGCTGCAGGACAGTGACCGGTTTAATGTCGTTGCCGAGTTCAACAGCCCGCAGAATGTACTGGAGCAGGTCAGCCGGACCCCGCCCGACCTGATTCTGATGGACCTGCACATGCCGGACAGCAGCGGGCTTGAGTTGCTGCAACAGATCAAGCAGGCCCAGAGCGCAGTAAAGGTGGTGATGCTGACCGCCTCGGATGACCCGGTTCATCTGATGGATGCCCTGCGCCTCGGTGCCGAAGGCTATCTGCTCAAGGATACCGAACCCGCGCGGATACTGGAGCGGCTGGAGGCGATCCTGAACGGACAGCTGGGGCTGGATGACGAGATGCTGCTGTTGTTGCGAGAAGGGCTGCGTCAGCAGGAGAGCAGCGCTGAAACGGGGCGCACATCGGTTTCAGGCCCACCCTCGGGAGACGAGCATTGGCACGAAATACTCACGGACCGTGAGCGTCAGACCCTGATCTGGATCTCTCGCGGCCTGAGCAACAAGCTGATCGCACGTGAAATGGGCATCAGCGACAGCACCGTCAAAGTGTATGTCAAAAGTCTGCTGCGCAAGCTGAACCTGCATTCACGACTGGAGCTGGCGGCCTGGGTACACGCCCACCCCCTGCCGGAGGCGTCCTCATGCTGAATCAAGTACTGAGCCTGATACGATCACCGCACCCCTCTTTGCGCGACAGTGAGCTTGACCCCGAGCGGATATTCGACAGCCTTGATACCGCCATACTGGTGATCGACGAAAACGGCCGAATCATGACCGCCAATCAACGCTGGAAGCACTTGAGCCGTGGCCGCCTCAGCATGCTGTTTCATGAATATCTTCACCCCAGCGACCGTGCGCTGTGGCAACAGGCCATGCTCAGGCTGGATCAGTCGGTCTGCCTGCGCCTGCTGACGACAGAACAGTGCACAAGCTGCTGGTATGAGCTGAAGCTGTCATCCCTGAACAAGGACTCCGGCTGGCCCCGCACCATCACGCTGATCGATATCAGCAGCCGCATGGACGAAGCACGCCAACGTGAAGCCCACTGGCGCAGTCTGCAACAACTGTTACAACACTTGCCCGCCATGCTCTACCGCGGGCGCAATAACCGCCACTGGACCATGGAATACGTCAGTGCAGGCAGCCTTGAACTGACCGGTTATCCCCCTGAAGTACTGACCAACCAGTCCTGCCTCAATTATGGCGACCTGATTCACCCGGACGATGCAGTTTCAGTCTGGGAGCAGGTACAGGATGCACTGAGCCGACACAGTGATTTTGAACTGCACTATCGCCTGCAGCACGCCGACGGGCGGCTGATACCGGTCAGCGAAAAAGGATGCGGCCTGTATGCCGACAATGGCGCCATACTGGGCGTTGAAGGCATTGTCGTGGCCCTTACTACCCCACCGGACTACCCCCGAATTTAACCCGGCAGGAGTACCTTCAACGGGGAATTTTTCCCAACGCTTCACGCGGGTAATTTGGTTATCAAGGGTCACGCTCATGTGGCCACTCTGATCCCGACAACAGGATTCTGTGGAGATAACCATGAACAAGCGAGTAGCCATCATCGGTGCCGGTCCCAGCGGTCTGGCCCAACTGCGAGCCTTCCAGTCAGCCGAAGCCAAGGGCGCCGACATCCCCGAGCTGGTCTGCTTCGAGAAGCAGGCTGACTGGGGCGGCATGTGGAACTACACCTGGCGCACCGGCCTGGACGAAAACGGCGAGCCGGTCCACGGCAGCATGTACCGTTACCTCTGGTCCAACGGCCCCAAGGAATGCCTTGAGTTTGCCGACTATACCTTCGAGGAGCACTTCGGACGTCAGATCGCCTCCTATCCGCCGCGCGAAGTGCTCTGGGACTACATAAAGGGACGTGTTGAAAAGGCCGATGTACGCCAATACATCCGCTTCAACACCCCGGTGCGCAACGTCACCTATGACGACAGCACCGGCCTGTTCACAGTCGCTGTCCATGATCACAATACCGACACCACCTACAGCGAGACCTTCGACTACGTGGTCTGTGCCAGTGGGCACTTTTCCACGCCGAAGATGCCGGAATACGAAGGCTTCGAAACATTTGGTGGCCGCGTCCTGCATGCCCATGACTTCCGCGATGCACTGGAATTCAAGGACAAGGATATCCTCATCGTCGGCGCCAGCTATTCAGCCGAAGATATCGGCTCCCAATGCTACAAGTACGGTGCCCGCTCGATTACCAGCTGCTACCGCACAGCGCCAATGGGTTTCAAATGGCCCGCCAACTGGGACGAAAAGCCTGCGCTGACCCACGTCGATGTGGACACCGCCTACTTCAAGGATGGCAGCAGCAAGAAGATCGACGCCATCATCCTATGTACCGGCTACCTGCACCACTTCCCCTTCCTCGCCGACGACCTGCGCCTGAAAACCGACAACCGCCTCTGGCCGCTGAACCTCTACAAGGGCGTGGTGTGGGAGGACAACCCGCAGTTCTTCTACGTCGGCATGCAGGATCAGTGGTACTCCTTCAACATGTTCGATGCTCAGGCCTGGTTTGTGCGTGACATTATCCTCGGCCGCATCCCACTGCCCGCCAAAGAGGACATGACCGCCGACAGTCTGGCGTGGCGCGAGCGGGAGCTGGCGCTGGAAACTGCCCAGGAGATGTACGAATACCAGGGTGCCTACATCCTCCACCTGATCGAACAGACCGACTACCCGACGTTCGACATTGATGGCGTGAACCGCACCTTCCTGGAGTGGAAGCAGCACAAGAAGGACAACATCATGACCTTCCGCGACCACTCCTACCGTTCGCTGATGACCGGCACCATGGCGCCCCCGCACCATACCCCCTGGCTGGATGCACTGGACGACTCAATGGAAGCCTACCTGGCCGACGCTCCGTTGCAGGAAGCCTCGCGCAAGGCCAGCTGATTACCCACCCGGTGCCGGCCTGGCCGGCACCGTATAGAGGATTCTGAAATGAGCAACACCCCCGTTACCCGTTTGCCCAACCGCCAGGCCACCCCCATGACCGATGCCCTGCCGGGCTGGACAGTCGTTGCCGGCGAACCCACCATGACCACCTGGATCGAGTACACTGCCGATGACGGCAGCATGATCAGCGGCTGGTGGGAAGCCACCCCCGGCACCTGGCATGCGAAATATGAGAGCTGGGAGTTTATTCACCTGATGGAAGGCGCGGCAATCATCACACCAGACGGCGGCGAGCCCGTCGAAGTGGGCCCCGGCGACGCCTTCGTCATCGAGAAAGACTTCGTCGGTACCTGGGAAATTACCGCCCCGATCGTGAAGCACTTCGCGATCAAGCTGAAGTAAACACTCACCTGTTAAAGCCCGACCGCCCGGCAGCAGGCCCACACACCTCTGCCGGGCACCCTCACACTTCAATACTCTTCTTTTGTATGTCGGTTGGCTGAGAGCCCTGTGCTTCCAGTTTTGATCCCATGCGACCACACAGGCTATTGGCAAACAGTCTGCTTTGCGCACAGAGCAGACGTTAGAAGGGATCAGGGCTGACTGTAGCTACCGACCAGGAGTAGCCCCTAGTCATTGCGGATAACTCTCATCATCTCCCTATAATTTCATGCAGTATATTTATCATCAGTCTTTTCCTATGCTCGTTTTGGCACATGTTCATGTTCAATTGCCACTGGTAACTATTTGGGAATAGATCCATTATCAAGTCCTGATGTAAAGGCTGCTGTGGGATACTGGGCACAGCAAAATGGGGCGTCCATAGATTTTAGCCGAAGAAGGAAGATGTAATGAATGCAATGGAAGCTAATGTGCCAGATTCGATCCGTCCCTATTTGAACGAAATCGCGGAGCGTTTGTGGGCAGAGCGAGCCGCTGTAATGGTCGGCGCAGGCTTCAGCAAGAACGCGGGTAATGGGTTCCCCGATTGGAGCCAACTGGGTGACCTCTTTTATCAGAAAGCGCATGGGGTTATGCCTGATCCAGCCCAACAAAAATATCTGAATGTCTTGCGGCTGGCCGAGGAGGTGCAGGCGGCCATCGGTCGGCCCGCGTTGGAGAATTTGCTACGCTCCAACATCCCTGATCTGAACATTGAACCTTCCGACCTCCATGTCGAGTTGCTTGAGCTGCCGTGGGTGGATGTGTTCACCACCAATTACGATACCTTGCTTGAGCGGTCCAGCGCCAAGGTTGTGACCCGGAGATATGAGCCGGTGGTCAACAAAGAGGATATCCCCTACGCTATTAAACCCAGAATTGTGAAGCTCCACGGCAGTTTTCCCTCGGAGCGTCCCTTTATCATCACCGAAGAGGATTACAGGCGCTATCCGCATGACAATGCCCCTTTCGTCAATACCGTTCAGCAGGCGCTTCTTGAAAACACTTTCTGTCTGATTGGATTTTCCGGGGATGACCCCAATTTTCTTCAGTGGATCGGCTGGATTCGCGACAATCTCGGTAAAGACAAGACGCAGAAAATCTATCTGGTCGGGGTGTTTGATCTGTCGTCCGCCAGGCTGCAACTCCTGGCGCAGCGTGGGGTTATTGTCGTTGACCTTTCGTGTTGCTACGGGATCAATAAACACGACCACAAAAATGCGCTGAGCAGGTTTTTCGATTATATACGGCTTAAAAAACCAGATGCCCTTGACTGGCCCTACAGTCCCAAAACGATGCATCCTAACCACGACGAGGATCGTATCGAAGAGGTTCAGAAAATCACGGAAGAATGGCGAAGGCAGCGGCAGGTCTATCCCGGCTGGCTGATTCTGCCTCATGGCAACCGTGAGAACTTGTGGGTATATACGGAGAAATGGGCTAATTACCTTCTAGACACTGAAAAATCCCCCCCAGGATTGGATATCCAATACGCTTTCGAGCTAATCTGGCGGCTTGAAAAATGCCTACTGCCGGTCTTCAACAACATCGCAGAGTTCTGCGAAAAACTCCTCAAAAAGTATTGGCCATTTCAAAACAGAAATCCTCCCGCAAACTGCCAAATACACCCTGGGGGAAATAAATTCCAAGATCTTCCTTGGAATGACCTTCGGCAGGCATGGCTGGCCATCGCGTTGGCAATGTTGCGTTTCTATCGCGAGGAAGGATACCTCGATAAATGGAAGGAAGCAGAAATTCGACTCAAGACCTTTTCCGACCATCTTTCAGCGGAACAAAAGGAGTTTCTGAATTACGAAGGCTTTCTCTTCAGCATTTTTACCTTGGATCTACCCAAAGCCAAACAGCAGCTTGAAAACTGGCGGCCCAATGAAGCGCAGCCTTACTGGGTAGCCAAGCGTGCTGCCGGTCTTGCTGAAATTGGCCAAATAAATGGTACAGATGATCAAATTCGCTTAGCGCTGGTAGAGTCCCGCAAAAAGAGTAACGACGAACACACTTCAGCAGGCTATCGGTCAATATCCGATGAATCATATCAAATGCTTCTCTTTCGTTATATCAGGGATGCCAGTGATTGGTTTGTTGATAAAGTTGCAACAGCTGAAGAAGAAAAACTAATAAAGGATTATCTTGAAGAAAAATGGAATCAAGATAAGAAAAAGTCAGAGACAGATCGCCAAGAAAATAGCACGATTATGTCTCCTGAAAGGTTTAATAGCTCTATTGAAGACTGGAAAGACCTGTATGCAAGACGTCTGAATGACAGAAAAGCAGAATGGAATCAGCACCTTAGAACTATTCGGAACAATCAGCGATGGAATGAATTGCAGCAACAAAATGCCCGTTGGGATGAACTCAAAGCCTTCCGCTGCGATCCGTGGAATGAACTAAAGTTGTACGAGCTAAAGCTGGATAGACCGTCTGTTCAGCGAAAAACTCTCACGGAGAAACGTGAATTTGATATCGGCCGAGTCTCTAGGACACGCCATTTTCACGGTGCAGATCAAGAGGTGATCAGTGCCTATTCATTTCTTCGATTCTGTGAAGAGGTCGGCATGCCATATCGAGTTGGCAGCTGCACGATGGCGACAAAAACCGCATTGGCAAGCCTGCAACGCATCTCAAAATATTCATCATTTTGGGCTATTTCCACACTCGCCAGACTGGGAGATGCTAAAGCTGTTGATAGCCTGTTCAGCCGCGAAGCAGTCTACAGGTTCACAGCCCATGAGTCAGATCAGCTCATTCACGGCTATCTGGATGCGCTCAATAAATGCAGGGATGACATTCATGCGGGCGATGCTTTTCGAAATGAAAACTACGGTGTGCGCCTCGCCCAGTTGCTGCCTGAAGTCATATCGAGACTTTGCTGCAAATGTTCAAGAGAGTCGAAGAGCCGCGTCCTTGAGTTTATTACCGGAATCTATGCTTCACCCGACAAAACGAATTACCGGAATGTGAGGAGTCTGATCGAGCGGCTCATAATCTCTATGTCTGAAGTGGATCAGTACACTCTGGTACCAGATTTGCTGAAAATTCCTTTCCCCGAGAACCTGAATCAGATTATTAATAATGAGTTTCTGAACCCCTTCCTGCTGCTCGAACTCAATAAGAAGCCAAAATGTGCCCCCACAGTGGAAATTCAACCCGGCCTGGTAGACCATTTGTTCCGTCAAGCAGCGTCGGATAACTCCGACCGTCGACGTTGGGCGGTGACCTCCCTAGTAACACTACACAAGTTACAGCTGTTCGACGACGACCAGAGCAAAAAACTCGCAGAAGCTATTTGGCGTGTAACTGACCAGCATGGCTTGCCGTATCGTACTGATTTTTACAAATTTGCGTTTCTGGGACTTCCCCATCCCGAAGAGGTTGATCCTACTCAGCTTTTCAAAAACTATGTCAAGTCCACATCTTTCCCTATTCAAAAAAACAAGCAAGACAAGGGAATCAGCATAACGGGGGGGGATCTCCCCATCGTGCACGAGATTATTGGTGCAAATGGCAATTACGGAAGCACCTGGACAGCGGAAGATGCTGCCGAGATTCAGCAACGCCTGCTCGAATGGTGGGATGCTGACAAGGACAGACTGAGTATAAAGGAAAATGTGTTTGAAGGTTTGTCATCCATACCAGAGGAGTTTCGGGCAAGATTTTCCCGCATGCTCGAACTGCTCGCTGAGGTCATAGGTCCCAAGCTCAGCAAAGATTCACCTGACGACATCAAAACATCGCTCAGCCGACTCCTTAAAGAAGTTCGGGAGTACGGATTACCTAGCCTTGCTGCTGAAGCGGCGTGTCTTCACATATATCCCGATCAGAAGGCGGATGTTTATAATCGAATCAATGAAGCATTGATTTCGAATCAGGATAACATCCAAAGAGATGCTCTCAATGCAATTGCAAAAGTTATTTTCGATGGCAACGAGGCCGATGCGAGTTCTATGGAACCTGATCCGGCATCAATGCTTATCCAATACCTCAGATGGTGTCCAATAAATTCCATAAGCTCAGCGCTTTGGATCATCACCCGTATTCTGAAAAAATCACCAACCAGTTTCTCCCACCGCTTGGAGGCGGCTGTCCAAAGGCGACTTGATAGACTGCTTACCGATACAGCTTACGATAGTGACAATCTATATCTGAATTTTGACGAGAAACTGGAAGTTCGACGTATCTCATCAACTATGGCAGCAGCGCTCTGGACATATTACAACTCACGGAGCTTGCCCGTTCCAGAAGTAGTTGAAAAATGGCGTGAAGCAGGCGTGTCTCCTGATGAGTTTTCTGAAATTCGAAATCCATGGAGAGATTGTGACTGAGTATGAGGTGTTCCTCGATCAACATTCCAATCACGCTTGAGCACTTGCCAATTTGGCACGAAGGATGTGGGCAAACAGAGCAAACGAGAATTGGGGTCAAGAATTGGGGCTAGAGTAACATTTAACATTAGTTGCACCGTGCTGTTAGCCAATCAGGCGCACGGTACGTCTAATGACCGCTTCGGGCCAGCTGCAGTCTTAGCCACGGATGCAACCCAGCGTATGTAGAAGACAAGCATTGCAGGTTTGAAGCTTAAGCTGGGCCACGAAGGGGAGAGTGACCCAGCTTAAAACTGATACTTCAGATCAGAAATCCAGCTGGGCGCTCAGGATAAATGCACGACCGGGGCCAGGCAGGCGGCCAACCGGGCTGACATCGGCCCCCCGGAAGTAATAATCCTCGTCCAGGAGATTGTTGGCGGAGAGTGCCAGTTGCAGTTGCTTGTTGCTACCCAGGTTGAAATCACGTGCAATACGGGCGTTGACCAGCGTATAGCTCGGTAGTTTTCCGGCGCTGCCATTGGCTGTTTCCGCTTCAGTATTGGCAGCGTCGCTGTAACTGCTGCTGACATAGGTGCCGGTCAGGCTACCTTGCCACTGGTTGTGCTGGTAAACCGCTTCGGCACCCCAATGATGATGAGGCGCATTTGGAAATTCATTGCCAACGTTGGCGCCACTTAGCTGCTCGGTTTCCAAGTAGGTGTAGCTGAGTGCCAACTTGAGCTGATCACTAGCCTGCCAGTCGCTGCTGAGCTCGATGCCCTGAGAGCGCGCCTCTCCCAGATTGATATAGGTATCGCTCGGCTTGTCATACTGGATCAGGTTTTCATGTTCGATTCGGAAGAGGGTTGCACCGGCAGACAGATTAGTTGTTGCCTGCAGGCGAGCACCCAGTTCGTAGTTCCAGGCCAGCTCGTTGCCCACCTCTCCCGGTTTGGTTACTTGGGCAGTTTGTACCGGCACCAGCGAACGCTGGGCATTGGTGTAGACGAAGAGATCCTTGGTGGCCTGGAAACCGACCGTCAGGCCCGGAAGCCACTCACTGACGTTATTCTCGTCGACTGTTCCAGAGATGCCATCATTGTAGTTGGTTGTAACATTTTCATAGCGGATGCCCGGTGTGACATCCAAACGCCCGTTCATCAGGCTGATTGTGTCACTGGCATAGGCCGCCCAGGCGTCTGTTTCAAAATTCCAGTCACGGACATTTGCATAGTTATCAGTCGCGAACTCCAGCCGGTTGACATCAAACTCGACCTCCTCGTGAATATAACGGGCGCCCAGCGTAAAGGTGTGGTTGTTCTGACGCAGGGTTAGCCGTGGCTCAGTGCCATAAACGGTGAACAGGCGGGGAGAGTCTGCCAGGTGAGTGGATGGCAGTGATGGGTCTGCCCAGTGATCACCCGTCCCCAAACGCTGTCCGAAATAGAAGGTACGATCCGCGTCGTGGGCAAAATTGCGCCATTGGAACTCGACATCGTCGTTGGGTGTGAAGGTCCAGGTGAGTGTGCCACGCAGCATGTCCGCGTTATAGCCATCGTGTGGTCGCTGCGATTGGGTGAGGTCATCCTGGTAGGCTGCTGGGCTAAGAGCGCCGGGCAGGCCGGCATCAACATCGTAGTACTGCAGTTGTGCCGCAACTTCGTGCTCCAAGTTTGGTGTATAACGCGCATCCAGAATGATGTTGCCCACATCGGTGTCCGCATTATCGCGTGCGCCTTCGCCGTTTTGCAAGTTTACTTGCAGCTGTAGGGCCAGTTGCTCATTTACTGCACCGCCTACACGGTAATAGAAGTCATTCAGCAGATGACCTGTCTCTTCACTGATGGCCACCTGTTCACGGATGGTCTGTGACAGTTCATGTGGGATGGGACGGGTATGTAGGTTGATGACACCCCCCAAATTGTTGGGGCCGTAGTGAACGGCTGCACCGCCGCGCACTACATCGATACTCTGAATACTGGGGAAAGTTACCGGAAACAGGGAAACGCCCACGTTGGTGTATGGACCAATGGCGATCGGATAGCCGTCCACAAGAAATTGAACACGCTCGCTGCGCAGCGGGTTCATGCCGCGCACGCCGATGTTGGGCAGAATGCCGGTGCCGGTTTCATCCAGAATCTGCAGGCCAGGGGTACTGCGCAAGGCATCTTCCAAATTGAGAGCCCCTCGCTCATGCAGTTCTGCTTCAGTAATCAGGTCGCGTGATCCGGGATAGACCTTGATCTCTTCTGATGTTGCGTTACCTAGCCAATCAGCGGTAATTACCAGAGTTTCCTGGTTAGTCTCGGCTTGAACCAGAGTCGAGAGGCTGGCCAGCAGGCAGCTGCAATACAGAGCCTTGCGGTTAAAGAGGGGTTTAGGTGGCGTGCTCATTTTGCTCATCAAACTGCATTCCCATGTTGGTTAAGACGAACATCGAGTCGTTGATATCGGTCCAGACTGGTCGAATCAGGGGCGTAGGCTTGTCTGGCAGCAGTTACACGAAACGATCAGGGCGGGATCATAAAAGCAAATTGGCGCCAATACAACAGAATGATAATAATTATCACTTGTTTTACTATGCGTGATAATTGTCGTTGGTCGATTGTGACGAATCGATTCCAAGTCACGACCAGATCAGGAGCTTAGTTGGCTATAGCTTTCGCGCCAACGGTTGAGATGGGTATGTATCAACGCCTGCAGGCGGGTCAGATTTTTCTCTCGCAGGGCATCGACCATGTCCAAATGATCCTGGGCACTGGCCTCCTGTGTGCTGCGTTTGGTCCAGCCACGGTTGGCGCTTCCAACGCCACGCTCACGCATATCATCTACTACCCTGGACAGGTGAGGGTTACGGCAGTATTCGTTGAAGAAGCGATGAAAGGTGAAGTTAAGTTCCATCATGCGCGTCTGATTTTGCTGTTGAACGGCTTCACTGAATGCCCGAGCGAGAGACTCCAGCTCATTAAGGCCAGACTCATCCATGTTGAGCATTACCTTTGCGGCGACTGCGCACTCGATCAGTTCGCGTGCTTCGGTAATAGCCATGCGCTCCTGCAGGGAGTGCTCGATTACTCTGTAGCCTTTGTAGGGGACATGCTGCAGGAAACCACTGCCGTGCAACTCACTGAGTGCCGAGCGGACGGTAAAGCGGTTGACGTTGTAGGTCTCCTCCACATCGATCTGTTTAAGCCACTCGCCCGGACGATAACAGCCCGAGCCAATAGCTTGCTTGAGTTTACTGACCAGTACCTGGGTGGCTTGATCGGAAAGCGGTTTACCCTTGCTGCTCATATCTATCCTTGTCGGTGTTGACGGAATTTAGTTTGTGATGGTGCCGATACAGGCATCAAAAAAAAGCAATCGATTTTGGCGCCAATTATGCCATAATGCGCCCCTTTAATGTGAATGATTCTAATTGGGTTTTATGGATGCCTAGAATGCTATTCCACAAGCTCCTGCTGTGTCTGATGCTTGTGCCACTGATGGCATCAGCCATTACGGTCCAAGACGACCGAGGTGAGCCGGTGCATCTGTCTCGGCCTGCCGAGCGTGTCGCCAGTGTTTCAACCTTTGGCGCTGATCTGCTGTTGGCTCTGGGCATGAAGCCGGCCGCTATTACCCGATTTGGTCCCTTTGATCAGCCGGATTATCTTGCGGGTAGTCTTCAGGGTGTCCCTGTCATCGGAAGCCGCTCACAGGTCAACATGGAGCTGCTGTCAGAAGTGGCGCCGGATCTGGTATTGGCCATTCGTCGCTATACAGAAAAGGACGCCACTCGTTTTGCCGAAATAGCGCCCTATGCCGCACTGAACCTTGTGACCCTGAATGATAGCATCCGAGCAGTATCCATTGCGGGTGAACTGGTGGGCAGGACTGCGGATGCCGAACAGATTAACCGATCATTTCAAAGGCAGCTCGAAACATACCGCAAGCAAGCCCCCGGTGGGTTGTCAGCCGCCTTGCTGGTGACCGGGGGCGAGGCGCCTTTTATCTACTACGATCATTTTCTAACGGCTGAACTGCTCAACTGGCTCAATGTCGATAATCTGGGGGGAGAGCTTAGTGAGCCCGAACAGGGGCTACCTCTGGGCTATCGTATGCGTCTTGAAGACCTGCTGAAGCAAAATCCCGATGTGATTTTCCTGTTTGAGTCCAATAAGGAGCGCGCCTTTACCCAAAACCCGATTTGGCCCTACCTGAAAGCGGTGCGCCGGGGGCAGGTATACGAAGTCGGACAACACTGGAAAGAAGCGGCCGGTCCTATAGCTCGATCGCTGGTTTTGCAGGAGATGGCGCACAGGCTTTATCCCGAACTTTTCACAATGCCGGAGCTGCCTGAGTCGTTGCGCAGCAAACCCTACCGTTAGGTCCTGTTGGTGAATACTAGGCTTATCGCCATCATGGCCGCTATCTCCATAATCGCTGTTGTACTGTCCCTGATGATGGGCGCGCAGGCATTTACGCCGACTGATCTTTGGCGACTGAGCCAGGGCGAGGGCGAATTACTGCAATGGATCCTGTTCTGGGAGTTGCGCTTGCCGCGTACTTTGCTGGCTTTGCTGGTGGGGGCATCCCTGGCCACGGCCGGTGGCCTTATGCAGGGCGTAACACGTAACCCCCTGGCAGCACCGGACCTTACTGGCGTCGTTGCGGGTGCGGCCTGCATGGTGGTCATTCTCAGTACACTGGCCTCCGTGGATGCGGCCTGGTACCCGCTGGCAGGTGTTGCGGGAGGTGCGTTTGTGGGCGCATTGACGTTTGTGATTGCCTGGAAAAATGGCCTCATGCCTGTTCGTGTGGTATTGGCCGGTGTGGCTATGAGCTCAATGTGTGTCGCCGTGATGACCGGCCTGTTGGTATTCTCGGGAGCCGAGGCGGGTGAGCTGTTTTTCTGGCTGGCAGGTGGCATCAGCGGCAGGGGCTGGGCGCAGCTGGCACAGGTTGTCATCTGGACAGGCCCTCCGCTGCTCCTGGCAATGCTTCTGGTTCGGTGGTTCAGAGTGTTGTTGCTGGATGATGCAGTAGGCCGCAGCTTGGGTATTTCAGTGTCTCGCTGGCGGCTGATGTTTATGCTGTTGGCAGTGGTAATGACGGCAGGGGCGGTAACCGTGGCTGGGCCGGTTGGGTTCATCGGATTGGTGGTACCCCATATCACGCGACAACTGCTGTCAGATCAATCAGCTGCCTGGCTGCCGCTGAATGCCGCGTTGGGTGGATTACTGTTGCTTTGGGCTGATCTGATGGCGCGCTTACCTGCGACAGCACAGGAGGTTCCACTGGGTGTCGTTACCGCGCTGTTGGGCGGACCTTGGCTGCTTCTGCTGATGCACAAGAATATCAGGAGGACTGGGTGAACAGGGTTAGTGTTACACCCGCTGTTTGCTGGGTTCTGTTGCCGTTGGTTATCGTGCTGGGCTTGCTACTGAGCCTCTCCCTCGGGGCGTCTTCGCTCAGTATTGAGCAGGTTTTCGGGGCGCTGATCGGCAACGGGAACGAGCATGGCGAACGCGTAGTCTGGGAGTTGCGTTTGCCCCGGGCTGTTCTTGCCACTGTTGTCGGGCTGCATTTTGCCCTTTCGGGTTGCATGTTGCAGGCACTTAGCCGTAACCCCTTGGCTGATCCCGGTGTTCTTGGCATTTCCGCGGGTGCCAGTCTGTTGGCGGTGATGCTGGTCGTGGGCGCTTCGATGCTGCCAGCCGGTACTAGTTTCTATTTGCAGGGTGATCAACTGTTGGCCTGGCTGCCTTGGGGGGCCTTGGCCGGAGGTGTTTTGGCCGCGGTGGGGGTGTTTCTGCTCAGCGGGTCGGCACGATTGACACCGCTCAAGCTGATCGTCACCGGTGTTGTCTGTGCAGCGGTGCTCAATGCGCTTATGACGGGGGTATTGGCACTCTGGGGGCAGGCTCATACCGAAACACTGGTCGCCTGGCTGGCCGGTAGTCTGCATGGACGTGACTGGCACCATTTATGGGTGATTTTGCCATGGACGCTGGTGGGCCTGATAGGGGTGGCAATAACCTTGAGGCCTCTGGGTCTGTTGTGTCTGAACGATGAGCAGGTTCTGAGCTTGGGGCTTGATTTGGGGCGTTGGCGTCTGTTGGTGCTACTGGTGGCGACACTTCTGGCAGCCAGCGCGGTGGCAGTGGCCGGTCCAATCGGGTTCGTTGGGCTGGTAGTGCCTCATATGGCGCGTGGGCTGGTGCCGGGAAAATTGTCACACCAGTTGGGTATTTCGGCGTTGCTGGGAGCCTTGCTGGTGCTGGTGGCGGATCTGGCCGGGCGTACTCTGGTAGTGCCTTTCGAGCTACCCGTTGGAGTGCTTTGTGCGCTTATTGGTGTGCCTGCCTTTTTGTATCTCTTGAAGCAGCAACCTTGAAGACAAGGGGAGAAAAATGAGCCTGAACGTGGAGCGGGTGCAGCTGGGCTATGACGGCAATACCATTATTAAGGAGCTGAGCGTAGCGATTCCCATGCAGCAGGTGACAGCCCTGATAGGTCCCAATGGCTGCGGTAAGAGTACCTTTCTGAAAAGCCTGGCCGGCCTGCTCAGGCCAACCTTGGGCCATATTACATTGAATGGCCGCTTGCTGGAGAATTGGCCTCGCCGAGAGTTGGCGTTTGAAGTTGCCATGTTGCCGCAAAAGCCGGTGGCGCCCGAAGGTATCCGGGTGCGTGAATTAGTCGAGTACGGCCGCTTCCCCTATCAAGGCATCTTGCGCGGTGCCAGCCGTGAAGACAGGGAAGTGGTTGCCTGGGCGATGCAACAGACCGGTGTTGAGTGTTACGCAGAAAAGCCTGTGCAGGCACTGTCCGGTGGCCAGCAGCAACGGGTCTGGATTGCCATGGCAATCGCCCAGCAGGCCAACATCCTGTTGCTCGATGAGCCCACGACCTTTCTCGACTGGGGACACCAGCTGGAGGTTCTGGAACTTCTGACCAAGCTGAATCTTGAGCAGAAGCTGACGGTGGTAATGTCCTTGCATGATCTCAATCAGGCTGCACAGTTTGCCGATCATGTGCTGGTCATGGAACAGGGGGCTCTGTTGGCATCTGGGGAACCCGAAAATGTTATTGAAGCGGGGATGCTGGCGAGCGTGTTTAACGTTGATGCCGAGGTGAAAATTCGTGCCAATGGTAAACCCTGTTGCCTTGCCAAAGGATCGATGAACAGGCTTCGCGTGCCTGCGTGGATGAAGGATGTTGTGTGAGGGAGTTGCAGAAACGCTATCAACGGGGACGTATCCCCTTTACTGCCTGTCAGGCCGATCCCCGTTTTTCATATTGCCTGTATGTACCGAATAGCCACCTTGATCAAATGCAGTCAGAAGTTTCACTACTGGTGGTTGTGCATGGCTCGGGGCGCACGGCCGAGGGTTTCAGGGATGCCTTTATCGAGTTTGCTGAAACACATGGTTGCGTTGTGTTGGCACCACTCTTTCCTCGTGGTGCAGTTCGTGATGACGATCCCGACGGTTACAAACTTCAGTCACCGCTTAGTTATCGCTATGATCGGGTACTGCTATCGATCATCGAAGAGGTAGCTGCAGAATACCTGACAGCGAGAAATTTCTATCTTTACGGCTTCTCGGGCGGTGCGCAGTTTGCGCACAGGTTTGCCTATTTACACCCCCAGCGCCTTAAGGGGCTCTCTATCCATGCGCCCGGCCAGATATGTTTGCCCGAACAATACCTAGATGTGCCTGGTCTGGAAGTACTCAAGGATATCAGAGTGCAGATGGCTGTGGGCTGCGAGGACACCAACATGCTTCCCAGTCATGCATGGAGAATTTCAGGGGACTCGCGCAAAACACTATTACGGCGACTGCATAAATCCTGGAAGCAATTGGGAATTTCGGTAGAACTGGCAGAGGTTCCTGGTGCAGAGCATGACGGTTTTGCACTTATACCCGTGGTACATGAGTTCTTCGCCAAGTTGTTGCAACAGGATAACCTGATACATCGCTAGATGGATGACCCTCTTTCGCTTTTGCCTGACAAAAGCATGGCTCGTTTAGTGTCCGCTTTGGGCCAGTTCCTGATGCCGGTGGTTCTGGAACAGAGATCGAACATACTGTTAGCCCGCTGGCATATATAGCGGAAGCTCGAAGCACACAATTTTATTCTGACCCGATACCCATGCAGTATTAAAATTCACGTTTTCGATATTTTTAGATGTTGAATTTCATCATAAACCTTTTCAGCTTCAGCCGTTAATTGCGAATATGTTCGGATGTCTCCTTTTCTTTGAGCTTGCATCGCTTGTTCAAGAAGGAGTGAGTGCCTTTTTTTGAGCTTTTTGGTTGGGTTGCTCTTGAGAAACGCAAACATGGCTGGCTCCGTTTATGGTTTCTCTATGGTACGGAAGGTCATGGATTTTGGCTCAAAGAATACTCCAGGAAGCAAGCCATGGCGCTGGACCGGCCTGATTGAAATACTCGTGGGCTTCACTCCGTATCACGTTGCATATCGTCAGTCAGTGCCTCGGCCATTGCCAGCAACGGCTCAGCCTGCTCCAGGCCATCGATGAACCGTTGCGGAATCCCCGACAGTCCCACCATCGCGCCACTCATGGCGCCGGTCAGCATGGCGCGAGCCATGTTCTGTCCTCCGCCGTTGATCGCGTGCAGCACAGCCGACTCAAAGTCGTTCGTGAAGCGGGCCGCCAGATAGTAGGCGGCCGGGAACTGGTGGTAGACCGCGCACGGCAGGCCGTAAAGCAGGCCTACCTGTGCAGCGGGTTCGATACGAATGGTGCTGGCGTGGGCGGCGCGGGCAATGCAGGACGGCGTGAGCAGCGCATCGGGAGAGGCAAACAGGCCTTCCTGCCGCTTTTCGTTTTGCGTGCGTGACGGGGCTTCGAGTTTGCCTTGTGTGATGGTGTGAAAGGGCAGCTCGCCGGTTTTGACCCGGGCCATCAGTTTGTCTGAGAGGTCGCCGTCGAGGCGATGGCCTTCTACCAGCATGCCCAGCACTGCGCCGAATGCGGTGGTCATGGCCATGACGGTACCATCCGTCTGGGTCAGGGCCGTGTTGGCCGTGACCGACCGGGCCAGCTCGCCGGGTGTGAGGGCGTAGCGCACGGCGATGGCGATGATGCGTTCCGCGGCTTCGGTGTTGTCGGCGTTGCCGCCGATGGAGCCCCAGGGCAGCCCTTGCTGAACCCGCTTGTGCCAGGCATCCCGCATGGACTGGCTGGTGAAGCCACCCGGGCCATGCATCGGGGTTCCGTCCAGTTGGGGAAACAGTTCGGTATCGAGCCGACGGCAGAAATCGGCCTCGTCATAGTCTCCACAGTCCACCAGCGAGCGCAGCGTCATCTCCAACAGGATGCCCGATTGCGAGGGCTGACCGGGTTCGAGCCCCTCGTGATAGCGTCCGGGGCGCGGGCGGGTGTAGGTGTCGATCCAGGGGCCGTAGTCGGCGACCAGTTGGTCCAGGTCGTAATACCAGTGCGGCCCAACCCCCAGGGCGTCACCAATGAAGGCGCCCATCAGTGCACCCATCGCCCTGTCACGAAGGCTGTCGTCGGTTGAGGGGGGGATGTCATGCGCTGCCATGGGATTGCCTCACTCAGAGTATGTGCAAATGTCACTTGTAGTGTAGACCCTGCAGCAGTGCCCCCTGGGGACAGACCCCTTTTCCCCAGTAAAGCTGCAAAAATGCGCCCGCTTACGATTAAAATATTAAATCAGTAGTGATACCGGAGCTGGGCGATGAGCAAAGCATCATCCGTGACTTTGTAAACCATTCGCTGCTCTTCGTTGATTCGTCGAGACCAGTAACCAGCGAGGCTGTGTTTGAGAGGCTCCGGCTTACCGACACCTCCAAACGGTTCTCGTTTAGTCTCTTTGATCAGCTTATTGATTCGATTGAGTATCTTTTTGTCGGTTTTCTGCCAGTACAGATAGTCTTCCCAGGCGTTCTCGGAGAAGAGTAGTTTCATTCAAGAAGTTCCTTTTCCTGGCCACCGCCCTGCTCCAGCTCGGTAACGGATTCCAGCAAACGTCGGGCGTTTTTTGGTGCGCGCAGAAGGTATGCAGTTTCTTGCAGCGCTTCGTAGTCCTCAAGGGAAATCATTACTACGGACTGCGACTTGTTGCGGGTGATGATCACCGGGGAATGGTCTTCACAGACCTGCTCCATGGTTTTTGCCAGATTGGTTCTAGCGGCTGTATAGCTAATGGCATCCACAAGGCTACTCCTGTACAGGATATTGTACCCTGTACAGAATACCGTACACAAAAGGGTTTAACAATCTGGGAAAGGGGTAAAACCCCTTGGGCACTGACCGATTGGATCAATCACTACAATAGTCAGCGCCCCAATGGCAGTATCGGAAGTCTGCCGCCGGTGTCTCGAATACCGAAGCTGCGTGAACAAGGTGTTTAGTATTCACAGCGAGTGAGAGTGCCCGTTTGGTTATATTAGAGATTGTTGTCGTGGTGAGTACATTACTTGTTGTAGGCTCCATCGTTTGGAGCACAGCCAAAGTAGGTATATCGCCTATGCCGAGTTCCAGGAAGGCCCGCGAGGTCATCATCAGATTGATGGCCAATACAGGCACCGGCCCTGTTTATGACCTCGGCAGTGGCTGGGGTGGGCTTGTCATACGGTTGGCCAAAAAACACCCTGATCGAAAAATAGTGGGGTATGAGGTTTCGTTTGTACCATGGCTGGTATCGGTCTTTTTCAAGAAAACACTTGGGCTGGACAACCTCGAAATCCACAAAAAGGATTTTTTGTTGGTGGATCTGTCTGGTGCTGATGTACTTGTGTGTTTTTTGCATACTGATGGCATGCGTGACGTTGCCAAAAAACTGGCGGCAGAGAAAATCTCCAATGTTTTTTTAATAAGCAATTACTTTGCTTTACCATCTTGCCAGCCAGAAACGGCTATGCTGATTAGTGATTTCTACAAATCACCGATCTATCGTTATCGGCTATAGGGTACATTTAACCAGCCAAATCAAGCAGGACGCCAAAGCCGGTGCAAAAAATGTCAAAATTGTTGATTACTATCAGGCTCAGTTGCTATGGCATCCAAACATGAACTGAGCGCCTTTCTGGGTATTCTGCCGGCAGTGCTGTACGAGTACGTACTTTATCCAGATAGCAGGTCAGAACTGCTCTACCTGAGCCCATCATCGAAAGAGATCCTCGGCCGGCCACCGGAATACTTCGTGGAGGACGTGAACCGCTTCTGGGAGATGGTGCACCCGAACGATCTACAGCAGATCCTGACTGAGGACGTTCGCGCGAACAAGACCCGGGAATTGTTCGTATCAGAAGTGCGTTTTTTTCACCCCAATGGTCAGGAGCACTGGCTGCAACTCTCATCCAAACCGACACCCGAGCAATATAACGGTGTGGATATCTGGATTGGCTATATCATCGATATTACCCGTCTCAAGGATATGGAGGGGAAGCTGCTGCAGGCCAATCGCAAACTCCAGGCGCTGTCCGACACCGACGGGCTGACCGGCCTGGCCAACCGCCGTCGCTTTGACGAGGCTCTGGCAAACGAGTGGGCTCGCTATCAGCGCAGCCGGCAGCCCTTCGCGCTGATCCTGGTCGATATTGACTACTTCAAGAGCTACAACGATCACTACGGTCACCAGTCGGGGGATGACTGTCTGAAGGCGGTGGCCAACGTCCTGAAAGAAACGGCCCGTCGCCATGGCGACATCTCAGCACGCTACGGCGGCGAAGAGCTGATCAACATTGCCATCGACACTCGGTTAGTGGATGCACAGGTAATGGCGGAACACATCCGTCAGACCGTGGAGGCCCTTGATATCCGCAACGAATACGTTCCTTGCGGGCGGGTGACGGTGAGTGTTGGGGTTTCTGCCATTTTCGATCAGGAATACCCGGACTCAGCGCAACTGTTCAAGGCCGCAGACACAGCCATGTACCAGGCGAAGTCCGATCAGCGCAACTGCGTGCGGGTGGCCGAGCCGGGCTGAAGCAGGTGGAATATGGTGATTTGTGAGTTCCGAAAAAAAAGACAGACCCATTTACCCATACAAGTGCTGGAGGACGAGAAAGTAGTGAAAGTCCTCAGACTTTGGAGCCACTATGATTGACATCCTCCCCGTCCTAAAAGCACGAGGCTTTTCGCATTAATTGAAAAACGTACGGTCAGACCGCCCCTTCGCCAAACAGCTTGAGCCCCACTACGCCGGCGATGATCATGCCGATACAGCCCATCCGGATCAGGCCGCCCGGTTCCTGCATAAACAGGATACCGACAACCGCCAGTGCCGACGCGCCGATCCCTGACCAGACCGCATAGGCCGTTCCCACAGGAATGGTGCGCATCGCCAGTGACAAAAGCCCCAGGCTGACCACAATCAATGCAGCCGTGATCAGCGAGGGCCACAGCCGTGTGAAACCGTCACTGTATTTGAGGCCGATCGCCCAGAGGCATTCCAGCACACCGGCGATCAGCAGATAGATCCAGCCCATGCATTACTCCGTTTCAGTTGGCCGGGTCAAAGCGCGACAGCCACTCGACGGCCAGATCGTGGTAGCGCCCCAGCCCCTTGTACTCGATCAGCTCCGGCGGCAGGGTCTTGAGTACCCGATGCATGCGCCGCGCCCAGTCCGGGTTGGTCACCAGGTCGTCAAAGCTGATCAAATAGGTACGAATGCTGAACATCAGCGCATTGCTGCGCGGCATGCGATCCAGCACCTGCAGCTCCACCCGCAGGTGCACCTTCTCGCCCACGTTATCGGCGGTCACGCTGGCTCGGTCGGTGCCCCAGTTCGGATAGGTTTCCGGCGAAGTATCCATGCGTGCGTTGACGGTCAACGTCCAGTTCAGGCGACGCACAGGGCGCCCGACTGGAATGGCCGTCAGGTATTTCAGGGCGCGCTCGAACACCCCCATTTCGTGGGCCAGCGGCACCGGGCCGTGCCACTCGGAAAAGCTCATGCCGGCATCAAAGGCGAGTGACCAGTCGGCCGGGCAGGTCACGATACCTGCATCCAGGAACAGGTCGCCATCACGCTGGTCCATGAGCGCAAAGTCACCCTGCACCTGTCGCCCCATGTACTCCATCGGCGGCAGCGGCAAGGTGCTGCTGTCACCAAAGGTGAAGGTATCGTGGATATTGAGCAGACGGTTTTCCCAGGTCCACTGATCGCCATCGACCTGCAGACTGAAATGTTCGGGGTAGTCCGCCGCCAGCGATGTCATGCATCGCTCGATCATATCCCAGCACGCGAGATCCATATGTGGCATGGCCAGACAGCGTTTGGGATTCTCTTCCAGCACGATGGCACGCTCAGCCATTTCTGACAGGTAGTGCTCATCAATATCCAGCAGATACTCAAACACCGATCCTTCCGGGCCCGGTGTCACATGCGGTTCGATATTGACCGAATAGCGGTATTCATCTTCCGGAAACGGGAACGGAAAACGTGCAACGGCACCGGGGCTGTTGCTGTAGGTGAAGTCATCGCGGAAGGTCTGTACGGGTTTGGGTGACATGCGCATGATGTCGCTCCTATAGATCCAAAGTCAGATGTTTGCCGGCAGCGCGGGATACACAGGGCATGATGCAGGCGCCCCCCGCCCTTTCATCGGTCGACAGGTACGCGTCACGGTGCTCGACCGTGCCATCAATGACACGCGTGACACACTGGCCACACACACCGCCACGACAGAGGTTGGGGACTGTGACCCCCTCGCGCTCCAGCGCTTCAAGCAGGCTTTCGTCCGGCCTGACATCAACCTCCTTGCCGCTTTTAGACAGACGGGCCTGAAATGGCTCGCCGGGCTGCGGCGCGGCAAAGGCCTCGTAATGGATCAGGCTTTCGGGCCAGCCCAGCGCCTTCGCGGTACTGCACACACCTTCAATCAGCGATTCCGGGCCACAGGTATAGACATGAGTTCCCGGCTCACGCCCGCTTAGCAATGCGCTGAGGTCACAGCGCACGCCGCTGTCCGAGTCATATCCCTTGAAGCGCGACCCCAGCCGTTGCTGTAATTCGTCACGGTAGGCACCGGTCTGGCTGCTGCGGTAGAGATAGTGCAACTCGTACTCGGCGCCCTGACGCTCCAGCTCGGTGATATAGGACATGAAAGGAGTGATGCCGACACCACCGGCAATCAACAGGTGACGACGAGCCAGGCTGAACGGGCTGAACAGGTTGGCAGGGGGCGTTATCCTGAGCAGATCGCCCACCCTGACCCGACTGTGCATGAACTCGGAGCCACCACGGGAGTGCTCCTGCAAACGCACCGCAATTCGGTAGCGGGCGCTGTCGCGTGGATCACTGCAGAGAGAATAGGCATTGCGGATTTCGCGGCCATCCCCCGGCATCACCACCTGAACATGACTGCCCGGTGAAAAGGCCGGCAGCGCACCGTCCACCGCTTCAAGCGTAAATTCTCGAATCAGCGGCGCAACGACTTCAATGGCGCTGACACGGACCGACAGGCTATCCAGACTCATTATTGCAGTACCTCCTGTTCGGGTTGCTCGTCAGGGTCTTCGGCGTTGATCTGCACCCCCACATACGCACCGTGTACGCGTGAGAAGTGATCACGCACCAGCAGCAGGCGACCACAGCCATCACAGGTACAGGGGCTGGTTTCAACCCCTTCCGTGACGGTGTAGCAATGGGTACAGAACAGACGGCGCGCCCTGTGCACCGGCGGGGCCAGCTGGATCTGCTCATCCACCAGCCCGGCTTTCAGTGCCTGATTTCGGATATCCCAGAGGAACATTTCGCTGCCACCCACATACAGACGTGTGGTAACGGGCACTTCAGCCAACAACTGCTGCACCCGCTCGGGCATCGCCTCGACCGTACAGGGATCAATATCACTGACAGCCTCGTCAGCGGCACCGATCAGCAGCAGCCTCGCCTGCTCGGGCGAGCACTGTGCGTATAGCGGCATCAACTGATCGAGAGCAGAAGGCTCACAGATAAATACCTGCAGCGGCGCCGAGTCCACCAGAACCGGCGGCTGATACTTGGGGCGACTTTTGATGGATGGATCGATCTGCATCGCTATTCCTCCGGGTATCCATTCAAACTCTGGCTATTCAGGCATCGCCTTCTAGACGCTGACCACAGAAAAAGCCGATTCCGACGTTGGGCGACTGGAAGGTGATGGTGCTGCCTTTCTCGAAATAGAGCACATCACCCACCTTGGCGTGGACCTGCTGGCCGGTTTCATCCGAAATCAGCATTTCACCCTGCACGATGATTTTCATTTCATCGTAGTGGTAGTGATATTCGAGAGGAGTGTCAGACTTCTCCATGCGGAAGAAGCCCGCCACAATGGTTTTTTCCGGGTCGGTGGACGCAATAACGTCATCCAGAAAGGCGTTGCTGCCCGGTTTGTTCATGCTTGGCAGTTCCAGCTTGATGGCCTGTTCAACAAACTTCATTGGCATGGGATCTACTCCTTTGGGGTTACCCAAAATTTATTAGTGGTATAATTTGTTTCCTATTAGGAATAGCAATTCTCTTGCCAAATCTTGAAAGTCATTTATAAACAACACGTTAACCAAAAACACTGGCTTGCCCGGGCTTCAAACAGCCCTCTATCAGGGCAGATTGCACAGCCCTGAGCCAAAGCGGAGCAGACTGCAGGACTTTTCGAGCGCAAAAAAAAGGCCCCGAAGGGCCTTTGACTCTGGAGGAGTTTGTTACCGGCCGGTGGCCGTTCCTTCCTTGAAGGTCGCCATACCCTGGTCCTGCGGCTCCATGCCTGCCTTGCCAGGACCACTGCTCAGGCCCATGGATGAGTGACCCGGTCCAAATTCCGGATAGGCCTGCATGCCGCATTCATGCACGTCCATGCCTTCCATCTCTTCTTCCTCGCTGACCCGCAGCCCCATGATTGCTTTGATCACCAGCAGAACCACCATGCTGGCGCAGAACATCCAGGCGAACGTGGCAACAGTACCGATCAGCTGCCCCATGAAGGTTGCATCCTCGTTGCTCAACATCACGGCAAAGATGCCCCAGATACCGGCCGAGCCATGCACCGAGATCGCACCTACGGGGTCATCCAGCTTGAGCTTGTCCAGCGCCAGTACTGAGCCCACAACCACCAGACCACCAACAGCACCGATCAAGCTGGCCAGACCTGCAGAAGGCTGGAGCGGCTCGGCGGTAATGGCAACCAAACCGGCCAGTGCACCGTTGATGGTCATGGTCAGGTCGGTCTTGCCGAACAGGAAGCGTGCAAAGAGAGCCGCTACAACCATACCGGCAGCAGCTGCCGCGTTGGTGTTAACGAAGATCTTGGCCACGGCGTTGGCTTCTTCCACATTGGCGATCTTCAGCTCGGAGCCGCCGTTGAAACCGAACCAGCCCATCCACAGGATGAACATGCCCAGTGTCGCCATCGGCAGGTTGGCACCCGGAATCGCACGCACTTCACCGTTCTTGCCATACTTGCCCTTGCGCGGCCCTACCAGAATGACGGCCGCCAGCGCTGCGGCGGCACCCGCCATGTGCACCACAACCGAGCCGGCAAAGTCCTGGAAGCCCAGCTGATCAAGGAAACCACCGCCCCACTTCCAGTAACCTTCAACCGGATAGATCACGGCAACCATGAACACCGCAAAAATCAGGAACGGCCACAGTTTCATACGCTCGGCAACCGCACCGGACACAATCGACATGGTCGCGGCCGCGAAGACAGCCTGGAAGATGAAGTCGGCCATACCTGAGTAGTAAGGCGCATCATCACCACCGGCAATCACGGACTCAGTGGTGTTGTCAGCCCCGAGCAGGAAGTCGATGCCCGGAATCACCGAGCTGATCGGGTTGGCGGGGTACATGACGTTGTAACCCACCGCGAGATAAACAATACAGGCCACGCCATACAGCAACGCGTTCTTGTTGAGAATTTCCACCGTATTCTTGGCACGCACCAGACCGGCTTCGAGCATGGCGAAACCGGCCGCCATCCACATCACCAGTGCGGTACACATCAAGAAATAGAAGGTGTCGAGGGCATAGCCCAGTTCCAGCACCATACTTTCCATTAGCACTCTCCTAACGTCTTTTGTTCGGTATCCGGTTACACCCTCAAGGGCATACCAGCCTTTACCAAAAGGATATTTAATTTCCTGATATGAATAAGCAAATGCCGGGCCATGTTTTTATCTTGTTGATTTAAAATAAAAAAACACTCATGCGCGGTATGCAGACAGAATAGTGAGAACCAAAATCGAGCAGCCTGTCATACAGACGTGCCATTGCAGTGCAAAAGCGTTTTCAAACCAGGGCAGGTATGTAAAATCAGAGGGGTATAAAACAGGAAAACCGCACATCAACGGTTATTGATGCACGGCTTTCGGGCAGGTCTCTGTTCAGTCAATCAGCGCTTTTCCATCGCCTCACAGGCTTCCAGCGTGTTCTGCAGCAGGCAGGCAATGGTCATCGGCCCCACGCCACCGGGTACCGGTGTGATGGCCGATGCCCTTTCGCGTGCCGTGTCGAATTCGACATCGCCCACCAGCCGACCATCGTCCAGCCGGTTGATACCCACATCGATCACCACGGCACCGGGCTTTATCCACTCACCCTTGATGAATTCGGGGATACCCACCCCGGCGATCACAATATCGGCATTGGCCAGCTCCGCCGGCAGATCTTGGGTTTTGGAGTGACAGACGGTCACGGTTGCCCGTGCCATCAGCAGCTCCAGTGCCACCGGGCGACCGACGATGTTGGACGCGCCGACAACCACGGCCTTCTTGCCCATCGGGTCGATGCCGTAGGCCGCCAGCAGACGCATGCAGCCGTATGGAGTACAGGGACGCAGGGTCGGTGCCTTTCCCGCCAGCCGCCCCAGGTTGTAGGGGTGAAAGCCATCCACATCCTTGCTGGGGTGGATGCGTTCGATCACCGCCTGAACCTCGATCTGATCCGGCAGCGGCAACTGCACCAGAATGCCGTGAATCTGATCATCCGCGTTCAGGGTATCGATCAGTTCGAGCAGCTGTTCCTGAGGCGTGTCCATCGGCAGGCTGTAATTGCGTGACACAAAGCCGACCTCTTCGCAGGCCTTGACCTTGCTGCGCACATACACCTGAGATGCCGGGTCCTGTCCGATCAGGACCACTGCCAGCCCCGGGCGTGACTTGCCAGCGGATACACGGGCGGCAACCTTGCCCGCGATCTCCATCCGCAGCCCTGCCGCTACGGCCTTGCCATCGATCAACTGAGTTTCCAAGAGTCTCTCCTGAGTTGGGGATTATCGGGAGGGGTGCTCTGCAACCGTGCATTCAGTTGCAGAGCTTCATTATTGACTGACGCCTCAGAATCCCTGGCCGGGGATCCAGCTGGTACCGGCCAGCGGTACCCGCGCCATGGCGGCAGACTCAACGGTCAAGGCTACCAGATCTTCCGGCTCCAGGTTGCGCAGGTCATTCTTGCCACAGGCTCGCGCCAGAGTCTGCGCTTCCAGTGTGAGCACGCGCAGGTAGTTGGCCAGACGACGCCCACCCTCAACCGGATCCAGACGCTGCATCAAATCCGGGTCCTGTGTGGAGATGCCCGCCGGGTCCTTGCCCTCCTGGTAATCATCATAGAAGCCAGCAGCGGAGCCGATCTTCTGGTAGTCGTCACTCCATTTCGGGTCGTTACAGCCCAGTGCCACCAGTGCGGCCGTGCCGATGGCAACGGCGTCGGCACCCAGCGCCATGCACTTGGCCACATCGGCCCCGTTACGGATACCACCGGAGACAATCAGCTGCACCTTGCGGTGCATGCCCATCTCCTGCAGTGCCTGTACCGCCTGAGGAATCGCCGCCAGGGTCGGGATGCCAACATGTTCGATGAACACATCCTGCGTGGCGGCCGTACCGCCCTGCATGCCGTCGACCACGATCACATCGGCACCGGCTTTCACCGCCAGCTTGACGTCATAGTAGGTACGAGTCGCGCCAACCTTGATGTAGATCGGCACCTGCCAGTCGGTGATTTCACGCAGCTCCTGAATCTTGATCGCCAGATCATCCGGGCCGGTCCAGTCCGGGTGACGGCAGGCCGAACGCTGATCGATACCCTTGGGCAGATTGCGCATCTGGGCAACGCGGTCGGTGATCTTCTGCCCCAGCAGCATGCCGCCGCCACCGGGTTTGGCACCCTGACCCAGCACCACTTCAATGGCATCGGCCTTGCGCAGGTCGTCCGGGTTCATGCCGTAGCGGGACGGCAGGTACTGATATACCAGTTTGCTGGACTGGCCACGCTCTTCCGGGGTCATGCCGCCATCGCCGGTGGTGGTTGAAGTGCCCACGATGGAGGCACCGCGCCCCAGCGCTTCCTTGGCGTTGGCCGACAGGGCACCGAAGCTCATGCCGGCGATGGTAACCGGGGTTTCGATCACGATCGGCTTCTTGGCGAAGCGGGTGCCCAGCGTTACCTGAGTGTTGCACTTCTCGCGGTACCCCTCCAGCGGGTAGCGTGACATCGACGCTCCGAGGAACAGCAGGTCATCAAAGTGCGGCAGCTTGCGCTTGGCACCGAAGCCACGGATGTCATAGATGCCGGTGTCCGCCGCGCGACGGATCTCGGCCATGGTGGTACGGTCAAAGGTCGCGGACTCACGCAGGCCCGGATTGACGTTGATATCGTTGCTCATAATCGATTCCTCTTGATTCAGACTACAGTCCGAAAAGCGTTGGCGAGGCAGGCAGAGCAAGGCAAAAATCGGCGAAATGAAGGAGTTTATACTCTATAAATGACCGATTTGAGCCGATTTTTAACGCCGCACTGCCAACGCAGGTAGCTTTTGATTAGTACGCAGAAGCGTTGTCCACCTTGAAGTTATACAGCTGACGGGCAGACCCGTAGCGCTTGAAGCTGGCCGGGTCTTCGTCCACTCCGGCACGGTTCAGCAGATCGGTCAGCTCCTCCAGGTGCTCCGGTCGCATCTCTTTCTCGACGCAATCGGCCCCGAGTGACTTGACCTCGCCCTTCACAAAAATGTGGACCTCATAGAGTGAGTCTCCGAGCGCCTCTCCGGCATTACCGCACACGACCAGAGCACCCGACTGCCCCATGAAGCAGCTCATGTGGCCAACATCACCCTTGACGACGATATCGACCCCTTTCATGGAGATGCCGCAACGTGCACCGGCGTTGCCCTCGATCACCAGCAACCCGCCCTGCGCGGTCGCACCCGCCGCCTGAGAGGCATCGCCTTTCACGCGGACGGTGCCGGACATCATGTTCTCGGCCACCCCCTGGCCGGCATTGCCATGAATCACCACATGGGCCTTTTTGTTCATACCGGCACAGAAGTAACCGGCATGGCCATGGATATCCACCGACAGGTTCTGATCGATGCCGCAGGCGATGTTGTGCTGCCCTTTCGGGTTGAGTACTTCAAATTCACGCTCAAGGCACTCCGGTGCCTGGTCATGCAGCGCCTGATTCAGTTCACGGATGCTGGATTCAGCCAGATCGATTGTTTTCATCTTCAATACTCCTCAAACAGGCGCTTAGCTGCGTTCCCAGACATAGAAAGTGGCCGGCTCCGGCTCCCAGACCTTTGCGTTTTCAATCCCCGGCAGAGTGGTCAGTGCCTGATACTCGGAGGCCATCGCCACGTAGTCATCGGTTTCGGCCAGCACGGCGGGCTTGCAGGCGATGGGATCACGCATGACCGCAAAGCCGTTGCGGGTGCCGATGGTAAAGGTGAAGAAGCCGTCCAGATCTTCCAGCGCATGCTCCAGCGCCTCTTTCAGGCTGTCACCCTGCTGCAGGCGCCAGGTCAGATACCCGGCGGCAACTTCAGAGTCGTTCTGGGTTTCAAATGTGATCCCTTCACGCTTGAGGTTTTCACGCAGGCGGTTGTGGTTGGACAGGGAGCCGTTATGCACCAGACACAGATCCATGCCGGTGGAAAACGGGTGACTGCCTTCCATGGTGACAGCCGACTCGGTCGCCATACGGGTATGGCCGATGATATGGCTGCCCTTCATGCCTTCCAGATTGAAGGTCTCGGCGATTTTCTCCGGCAGGCCCACTTCCTTCAGAATTTCGATCGACTGGCCAACGCTCAGGATCAACACATCCGGTGCCTCTTCGGACAGCCACTCTCGCAGAGTGGCCTCTTCGGCACGTACCTTGAACACCGCAACGCTGGCATTCTGGAACCAGCTCAGCTCCAGCTGCAGTTCGGTTTTCAGGCGGGTCGCCAGCGCTTCCCAGTCATAGTCCGCCTCCGGGTGGCGCAGCGTCAGCTTGACCCAGCCTTCGCCCACTTCATCACCGTAGATGGCAAAGCCTGCGCTGTCGGGACCGCGATCGGTCATCGCGATCAGCATAGGCTTGAACAGTTCGCCTATCCGGCTTTCCAGCTCAGGATTTTTCAGATAAAGCCCGACAATTCCACACATAATCACATTCCTCGTAACAAATCCGGATCAGAAAAATTCGGCGTAATGACTGACTTCCCAGTCTGATACATGACGGCTGTATTCAACCCACTCGGTCCGTTTCACCTTGAGGAACTCGGACACGATCTCCTGTCCCAGCGCGTCGGTGAAAACGGTGTCCGCTTCCAGCGCGTCCAGCGCCTCGTTCAGGTTCTGTGGCAGGATCTCGACGCCTTTCTCCTTGATCTGATCAAGCGTCAGGCTGTACAGGTTAAGGTTCATCGGCGCACCCGGGTCCAGTTCGCGCTCGATGCCATCCATGCCTGCGGCGATGATCGCCGCGGTAACCAGATAGGGGTTGCAGCCGGAGTCCGGCAGACGGAACTCAAGGCGGCCATAGGGAATACGCACCATGGCGGAGCGGTTGTTGTCGCCATAGCAGATGTAGGCCGGTGCCCAGGTGGCGCCGGAGGCGTTGCCGCCCACCACCAGACGCTTGTAGGAGTTCACCGTCGGTGCCGCGAAGGCGCAGAGTGCCGGTGCATGTGCCAGCAGACCTGCCGTAAAGTGATAGGCCATTTTGGACAGCCCCATGCCGTTCATATCGTCCGGATCATGGAACAGGTTGCGGCCATCCTTGTCGGTGATCGACAGATGGAAGTGCATGCCGTTACCGGTGCGCTCGGACGAAGGCTTGGGCATGAAGGAGCAAACCATGTCCAGCTCGTTGGCGATCTCACCGGCGGCCATGCGCACGAAGGTGAAGCGGTCAGCAGAGGTCAGCGCATCGCTGTAGGTGTAGTTGATCTCGAACTGGCCATTGGCGTCTTCGTGGTCGATCTGATACACATCGAAATCAACCTGCTGCAGCGACTCGACCAGCTTTTCCAGAAACTCGCGGGAGCGGGACAAACCCTTGTAGTCGTAGCAGGGCTTGTCCAGCACGTCACTGGCATCAACCGGATTGAGGGCACCCTTTTCGTCACGGGTGAACAGCGAAAACTCGGGCTCCACACCGGTATTCAGCGTCCAGCCCCTGTCGGCCAGACGTGCCAGCTGCTGTTTCAGCACCACACGGCTGCAGTAGGGGTGAGGCGCATTGCTCACATAACCGTCACAGGCAATGCGGGCATACCCCGGCTGCCAGGGCACGATGCTGAAGGTTTCCAGATCACCGCGGGCCATGAAGTCGGGGCCATGTGGCTCCATCCCCAGTCCCCAGACGGCAAACCCGGCAAAGCCGGCACCTTTTTCGACCACGTCCATGAGGCAGCTGGCCGGCACCGACTTGGTCTTGGCCACACCGTGAATATCAACAAACTGGGCCAGCACGTACTTGATGTTGTTCTGGCTGATAATGCGTTCGATCTCTGCGGGCATCATGATGCACCTCCTGTCGTTTTTCGGGTTGCGCTGAGGTCATCAAGGACCGCGCTGAATATTTCGCTGAGATAGTGTCGGTAACTCGGATCGGCACCGATCAGCAGGTTGCCGCTTTCAATTTCGTGGTAGAGCCAGCAACTGACACCGGCCACTGAGGTCATCAACCAGCTGCCGGGCTGAAGCTGGCGGAAATCGTACTGACACAGATGTGCCATGAACGTGATCCAGCGGCCCCCGGTCAGCTCGAACACGCAGTCGTAGCGGCGAAAGCACCACTCCCCCTGCGGGGCCGGCTGAGCGTCCGCAAGCATCGCCATGTACTCGTCACGCCCGGTTCGAGCCACCAGTGCACCGGGGCGCTCTTCGGCACTCAATACCGCCTCCGGTATCGGCAAGCCCGCCGCCGCCAGCGTTGCCTTGCTGTCAGGTCCGGTCAGCAGAAAGCTGCTCAGTTCACGCACACCGATCTGCAGCGTGTTCGGTTGTTGTGTGTTCATCAGGCCACCTCCGTCAGATCAACGGTCTGACGCGCACCTTCGGCGTCATAGAAGGGAGTTGCACAGGGCTCCAGGGATACCAGCGCGCCACTGTCGACCCGCACCTGGAAAGGCTTGTCGCTGGCGGCCAGCGGCAGATCCACCATCGCCAGACCGATATGCCGACCCAGTGCCGGGCTGTAGGCGATACTGGTGATGCGACCGGCGATGTCGCCGTTGTCGATCAGAAGATGACACTCTTTCGGCCGCTCACCGCTGTACCCCTTGGGCAGCATGAAGCCGCGCAGATGTCGGTTGCAGCGTTCTTTCAACAGCGCCAGCGAAGGCTTGCCGGTAAACCAGGGCTTGGTCTTGAGCGGCACCGCCCAGGGCATGTTGGCCTCGAACGGGTTTGTCAGGCCATCGGTGTCCTGACCAACAATGATGTGACCCTTTTCCAGTCGCAGCACACGCTGCGCCTCGACGCCGAAGGGGCGGATGCCATACTCGGCACCTTTCTCCATCAGGGTCTTCCACAGCGACTCGGCGGCATCCACCGGCAGATGAATCTCGTAGCCCAGCTCACCCACAAAGCCGACGCGAATCAGACGTACCGGCACACCACAGAGGGTGCCCTCCTGCAGCCCCAAATAGGGAAAGTTCTCTTCGCTCAGGTCGATATCGGTCAGCGGGGCCAGCAGTGTGCGCGCATGAGGTCCGGCCAGGTTCATCGCGGCTAGCGTGCCGGTGCGGTTGACCAGACGTACATCCAGCCCCCATTCGACGATATGGCGCGACAACGTACGGAAGGTGGCATCGGCATGACTGGTGGTGGCAGTGACGTAGAAGCGATCCTCGGCGATGCGTCCCACA
Source organism: Marinobacterium sp. MBR-109 (assembly GCF_040547565.1). NCBI lineage: Bacteria > Pseudomonadati > Pseudomonadota > Gammaproteobacteria > Oceanospirillales > Oceanospirillaceae > Marinobacterium > Marinobacterium sp. MBR-109. The sequence goes on along the minus strand of NZ_JBEPPZ010000003.1, from coordinate 198,970 downwards.
ATGCCGTCATCCACGATGACGCCGCTGTCATCCACCATCAGGGCATAACGGGTCATGCCCAGTTTGATGTTGGACATGCGCATGGTGTAGGTGCCATCCAGCAGCTTGCCGGCATCCGGCCCCATCACCTCGATCTTGCCCAGAGTGGACACGTCGATCAGGCCCAGCGCCGTGCGCACGGCCTGCACTTCGCGCAGAATGGCCTGTTCACGCACTGAAGGGTTGCCAGCGCCTGCGGCGTCAGAAGCACCAGCTTCTGAAGTAGGTAGATAGAACTCAGGCCGCATCCAAACACCCGCTTCCATCATCTGAGCGCCATGGTCCAAATGCCACTGGTGCAGCGCCGTCAGGCGCTCCGGACGGAAGCGACGACCGGCAAGTGCCTGTACCGGCACCGGGTGGAACATGGGACGGGCCGTGGTCGAGCCGGTCTGGTCGATGCTGCGACCGGTCACGGCGGCCAGCACACGAATGCCGTTCATGTTGGCGTGCTTGCCCTGACTCGGCCCCATGCCAACGGTGGAGAAGCGCTTCATCAGCTCGATGTTGTCGAAGCCTTCCTTCGCCGCGTTGATCAGGTCCTTCAGCTGCAGGTCTTCATCGAAATCGACAAAGTTCTTGCCCTTGGGGTGTTCAACAATCGGCCAGGGATGGGAGTGCGCCTCGCTGTCACGGTGGGCCGCCAGTGCAGCCGGCACCGCCTTGCCCTGCAGAAAGGCGGCGGCCTCTGTACCGGCACGCTCACCATCCGCCAGGCGCTGCTGCAGCGTGAACGCACCATTCAGGCGGCCGCAGGCAAAGATCCCGTTCGGCAGCTCCTGTGGCAGGAGCTGCTCCAGGGTCGAATCGTAGGCCAGGCGTCCGCCGGCCTGATACAGCAACTGTGCCGCTGGGGCCCAGCCCACACTCATCAGCAGCAGGTCCACATCAAATTCACGGGCATGTGAACCGTCACAGGCCTTGCCATCAAAAGGCGCCACCACGACACGCTTGAGCTGTCCCTTGCCCTGCGCTTCGTAAACCGCGTGGCGTTCCAGTACCGGTACTTGCAGGGCTTTCAGTTCCTCAGCCCAGGCACCACGGTCGACCAGCTTGCCCATGTCGATCACGGCCGATACGGTGATGCCAGCATTGACCAGATCCAGCGCCGCGCGATAGCCCTCATTGTTGGCCGTCAGTACCACCGCACGCTGACCGGGTTTGACGGCATAGCGTGCGATCAGTCGCTGAGCACCTGACGCCATCATCACACCCGGCAAGTCGTTATTGCGGAAAACCGCCGGCTGTTCCATGACGCCGGTCGCGTTCACGACGGCACGAGCACGCATCTTGATGATGCCGTCAGGACCTGACAGGGGCACGTAGTGATCGGTGTACCAGCCGCAGGCAAGATGACCGGGCAGCACGCGAATGTTGGCATGCGCCTGCACCGCCTGCTTGAGTCGCTGACGTACCGGGGCGGCTTCTGCATCATGGACCAGCTGATAGTCCAGGCTGCCGCCGATCTGCGGATTTTCGTCAGCCAACACCACATCCAGCCCCTGCTCGGCGGCGGTCAGAGCCGCCTGCATGCCGGATGCACCCGCGCCAATGACCAGCAAGTCGCAGAAACCGTAGGTCTTGGTCTTGCGGCGTACTCCCCAGCCGGTATCGATACGTCCCAAACCCGCCTTTTCGCGGATCAGCCGCTCCCACATGGGGAAAAGCTTCTTCGGCTTGTGGAACGCCTTGTAGTAGAAACCCACGGGCAAAAAGCGGGACAGCTTTTCGATGATCTGATCCCGGTCTTTTTCGAGACTGCCATTGACGTTGCAGGCGCTGAGTACCATGCCCGCTTCCAGCGCGGTCACATCACCCCGGATGTTGGGCTCTTCACTGCTCTGGAACAGCGCGTTGACGTCATGGTTGGCCAGCGTGACGGCACCGCGTGGACGGTGATACTTGAAGCTGCGTCCCAGCAGCGTCTGGCCGGCCGCGAGCAGGGCCGAGGTAATGCTGTCACCGCGGTAGCCGGTGTAATGGCGACCTTCAAATTCGAAACCGCAGGATTCCGAGCGGTCGATCCACTCCAGCGGTTGCTGATCAAGCCGGGATGTCATAGCGCACCTCCTCCAGATCGATAAATCGAAGCACTTCGTCTTTCACGGTATCGCGCTCCATCACGTACCAGCGCCCGGTCGGACGGTGATACCACCACTCACGCAGCAGGCCCGGTGCACCATTGCGGTTGAATACATACTCGGCCCAGGTGGTTTCATCAGCGTCCATCGGCGGTTTGCGCACCTCACCGAGATAATCAAATTCGCTGATCGGTCGACGGCCTATTACGGGACAATCAAATACTTTCATCGCCCTCTCCTCAGTGCCCGACCGATGCTGCACCCTTCTCGCCGACCAGATCGAAGTCGGCAAAGCGGGACAGTCGGAAGGGTTCAATCAGTTCATGGTTGCGGTCATTGGCCAGCGTCCAGGCCATGGTTTTGCCGCTGACGGGTGTGGCCTTGAAGCCCCAGGTACCCCAGCCGGCATCAAGGTAAAAACCTTCAATCGGGGTCTTGCCCATGATCGGGGCGAAATCGGGGGTGATGTCACTCATCCCGGCCCACTGGCGCATCACTTTCATGCGGCTCATGAACGGGAACAGGTCGATCATCTTGTCGGTCAGCCCCTCAACGAAATCAAAGCTGGAGCGGGTGGAGTGCAACACCGATGGATCAACCGAAGCCCCCATCACCATCTCGCCACGCGAGGACTGGCTGACATAGACATGCAGGCTGCCGGAGACCACGATGGTGTCCATGAACGGCTTGACCGGTTCGGACACACAGGCCTGCAGCGGGTAGATCTCGATCGGGGTCTGCAACCCCAGCATGGAGGTAATGCGCGGGGTGGAACCGGCCACCATGGACACCACCCTGTTGCAGCTGATGACACCGCGATCGGTCTCGACACCGGTCACCCTGTCGCCCTGGGTACGAATGGCGGTGACACGGGTTTTCTGATGAATCTCCACACCGCGGTTGTAAGCGCCACGGGCGTAGCCCCAGGCAACGGCATCATGACGCGCAACCGCACCGGGCGCATGATAGAGCGCGCCCATCACCGGGTTGTGGCCGGCACAGTCGAGGTCCATGTAGGGCACTTCTTTGGCGATGAAATCGCGATCCACCACTTCGGAATCGATGCCGTGATGCTTGTTCACCTCGGCACGCCAGCGCATGGTGCGCAGGGCACTGTCGGTATGCGCCAGCGTGAAGTGACCTCGAGTGGAATAGAAGATGTTGAGGTCAAAGTCGTCAGACAGGTCTTCGAACAGCTTCAGACTGGTGTCGTAAAACTTCACCCCTTCAGGCGTGAGGTAGTTGGAACGTACGATGGTGGTGTTGCGGCCGGTATTGCCGCCACCGATGTACCCCTGTTCCAGCACCGCCACATCCGTGATGCCGTGCTCCTTGGCGAGGTAGTACGCACAGGCCATGCCGTGACCACCACCACCGATGATCACCACGTCATAATGTGATTTCAGTGGCCGGGTTTCCGGAAAGAACCGGGGCTCATTGTGAGACGACGTGAGGCCATGTTTAAGCAGGCGCCAGGGCATAATATTCTCCTAGGCAAAGACAACGGTTTTATTGCCGTGTACCAGTACACGGTCTTCGATGTGGTAGCGCAGGCCTCGTGCCAGCACCGCCTTCTCCACGTCCTTGCCCAGCCGGACCATATCCGCGGTGGTGTTGTGGTGGGTTACGCGATGCACGTCCTGTTCAATGATCGGTCCGGCATCAAGCTCCGAAGTGACGTAGTGACAGGTGGCACCGATCTGCTTCACGCCGCGTTCGGCGGCCTGATGGTATGGACGTGCACCAATGAAGGAGGGCAGGAAGCTGTGGTGGATATTGATGATCCGACCCGGATACAGCTCACACAGCTCTTCGGGAATGATCTGCATGTATTTGGCCAGCACAATGGCATCGGCTTCCGCTGCCGCGATCTGTTCACGCACGGCGCGGAAATGCGGTTCCTTGTTGCTCATGTCGACCGGGACGTGTACATAGGGAATACCGTGCCACTCAACGTAGGAGCGCAGGTCATCATGGTTGGAGATGACACAGGGAATATCGATGTTCATCTCGCCCGAGCGCCAGCGGTACAGCAGATCCGACAGAGCATGCGCTTCCTTTGATACCATCAGGACCACGCGCTTGCGCTGGGACGAGTCAGTGATCTGCCAGTGCATGCCGAATGCCTCGGCCAGCGGAGCGAATTTGGCTTTCAGCTCTTCCAGCTCAAACGGGAGCGAGTCGGCCAGCACTTCATAACGCATGAAGAACTGGCAGTTCTCGGTATCGGCGAACTGATGCGCTTCACTGATCCAGCCATTGTGAGAGGCGAAGAACTGGGTAACGGCTGCTACAATCCCGACCCGATCAGGGCAGGAGACGGTCAGACGGAATTTGCGTGCATGTTGGGTTTCGATTGCCATGACCTTGTTCCAGATTTCTTTAAAGGAAAGTTTATTTCCTTAAGGTAAAAGCAATCTCTTTGCCAACTTTGCTTTTCCGGCTAAAAAATTGGGTATGGCAAGGCTAAGGCATTGTTTTGGCTTATTTTGTGAAAATAAATATACTGTCAGGAATATTAAGCTGTTCAAGCCTCACTCATGGTTGCATCCAAAAAAACGCACCATTGGTGAACAGAACGCACAAGAAAGGAGCATGACGCCCATGAGCGATGCCGATAATCCGAAACTGAAGCTTGAGCAGTACATCGCCATGCGCGTGAAAAGCAAACGTACCGAGCAGAGCCTGAAGATCACCGATGTTGCCCGCATCGCAGGGCTTAGTCAGGGTATGGTGAGCAAGATCGAAAACGCGCAGGTATCCACCAGCCTGGATACGCTGAGCCGATTGTGTGATGCCATTGGACTGCCGATTTCACAGCTGTTTACCGACTATGACCGCCCCGAGGGCACGGCACAGCTGACCAAGGCAGGTGAAGGGATGGAGGTGGTGCGCCGCGGGACGGAGAAAGGCCATACCTACCAGCTGCTCAGCTACCACCGCGGCAAGAAGAAAAGTTACGAGCCGTTTCTGATTACCATGGATGATGCCAGCGAGGTGTTCCCGACCTTTTCTCACCCCGGTCAAGAGTTCATCTACCTGCTGCAGGGACAGATCCGCTACCGGCACGGCAACCACCTGTATGACATGGGGCCCGGGGATGCCCTCTCATTCGATGCGGAGATTCCCCACGGGCCTGAAGAGTTGCTGGAGGTTCCGATCCAGCTGTTGTCGATCATTCATTATGATGACCAGTAAAGGTGAACCTGCCGTTTATCGGGTCATACCTTGCCGTTTCCCTGCGCCGGCTTGATATTCAGGTTATTGAACAGATCAACCGGCAAGGGGAACACAATGGTATGGCTGTGCTGGCCCGCGATCTCGGTGAGCGTTTGCATATAGCGCAACTGGATCGCCTGCGGCTGCTGCGACAGTGTCTGTGCCGCCTTCAGCAACTGTTCCGATGCTTCCTGCTCACCCAGCGCATGGATCACCTTGGCACGGCGTGAGCGTTCCGCTTCCGCCTGACGGGCAATCGCACGGATCATGCTCTCATCCAGATCCACATGCTTGATCTCCACATTGGCCACCTTGATCCCCCAGGCATCGGTTTGCTTGTCGAGAATCTCCTGAATATCGCTGTTGAGCTGATCGCGCTCCGACAGCATCTCATCCAGCTCGTGCTGGCCCAGTACCGAGCGCAGCGTGGTCTGCGACAGTTGGCTGGTGGCTTCAAGGTAGTTTTCCACATGGATCACGGCCCGCTCGGGATCGACCACGCGGAAATAGATGACGGCGTTGACCTGCACCGACACGTTGTCACGTGAAATGACATCCTGGGTCGGTACATCCATCACCAGCGTACGCAGATCAATACGCACCATCTGCTGAATCAGCGGCACAAGGATGATCAGGCCCGGCCCCTTTACCCGATAGAAACGTCCCAGCAGGAAGACTACGCCGCGCTCATATTCGCGCAGCACACGAAACATGGACATCAGCAACAGTATCACCACCACACTGATCGTGGTGATGAAGTACGGAAAGCCCGTCATCATCTTACACCTCCACCTTTTCAACACTCAGGTGTATACCTTCATGCCCTATGACCCTTACCCGATCTCCCGGATTCAGAGTGTCAGAGCAGTACACCTGCCAGTATTCACCTTCAAACAGCACCAGCGGCTGACCGTGGTGCACGCGACTTACCCGTAGAAACTGTCCCTGGGCCGCATCCAGCCCGGCCACTCGCGGCTGGCTTCGTGCCCTCAGCGCCATGCCCAGAACGGCAAATACCATCAACCCCGTACTGAGCGACAGTCCGATAACGACCGGCAGCGCAACCCGATAGGCAGGCAGTTCGGTATCCATCAGCATGATCGAGCCAAACGCAAACGCCACTACGCCACCAATACCGAGAATGCCAAAACTGGGGGCAAAGGCTTCTGCCACCATCAGCCCGATGCCCAGCAACATCAGCCCAAGCCCCACATAGCTGACCGGCAGAATCTGGAAGGCGTACAGTGCCACCATCAGGCAGATCGCACCCAGTACACCGGGCACGCCCATGCCGGGATTGGAAAACTCGAATATCAGTCCGTACAGGCCGATCAGCATCAACAGGTAGGCCACATTGGGATTGGTGATCACCGCCAGAAACTGGCTGCGCCAGTCAGGCAAATGCTCGACACGCGGCAAACCCGCCAGCTCCAGCTGCGTCGTGCGACCGTCCACCACGACCTCCCGCCCCTCTGCCTGACGCAGCAGGTCTTCCAGATCGGTGGCGATCAGGTCGATCACCCCCTGCTCCAGTGCTTCGGAAGCACTGAGGCTGCTACCCTTGCGTACGGCCTGTTCGGCCCAGTCCGCGTTGCGGCCGCGCAGCTCGGCGAGGCTGCGGATATAGGCCACGGCATCATGGGTAGCCTTGCGCTCCATGGCGCTGGCACCCCGCATCTGATCCGCGGGGGCAGACTCATCAGCAGGCTTAGACGAGTCCGGTTCGGTCGAGGGCAACCCTCCGATTGACACCGGTGTTGCCGCACCCAGATTGGTGGCAGGGGACATGGCGGCCAGATGGCAGCTGTAAAGCAGATAGGTACCGGCACTGGCCGCACGGGCACCGCCGGGGGTGACATGACAGAGCACCGGCACGGGAGAGGCCAGAACGGCCGCAATCATCTCCCGCATCGACAGGTCCAGCCCGCCAGGCGTATTGATGCGCAGCACTACGGCTGCCGTGGGCGTTTGCGCCGCCTGTTCAAGGCCGCGTACCAGATAGTCCGCCGTCGCGGGTCCCACCGCACCGTCGAGACTCATCACCCGGATTTCGGTGCGGGCATCTGTGGTGTCTGCACCCGCCACCGGCCCTGGCAGCAGCCCGAGCAGAAGCAGCAGACAGAAGATCGATCGAAGCAGAAACATGGTGCTCTCCCGATTGCTGCTCTCAGTATAGAAGACAACAGCGGGATCACCGGTTTAATGCTTTCGGCCTATCCTTCTACTCGGTTTCTTCCGGATGATTTGGCACGATACATGGCCCTGTCGGCCGCCCCCACCAGCTGTCGGATACTGTTGCCATCTTCCGGGTAACCACTGATGCCCGCGCTGAAGGTCAGGGCCCGTGATTCCCCCCCTCTGGTGACAAAGGGGGTGGCGTTGAAGTGCTGAAGCAGGCGCTGCATCATGCCTTGCGCAGCACGGCGATCCGTCCCCGGGAACAGCAGCAGAAACTCTTCACCTCCCCAGCGGAACAGCCACTCATCGGCACGCAGGCAGCGGCGCAGCTCATCGGCCACATGACGGATGGCGCTATCCCCTTCCAGATGACCATAGCTGTCATTCAGTGGTTTGAAGTGGTCGATGTCCAGCATCACCACTTGCAGGGGCTGATTGTCGCGGCGGCAGTCACGCAGAAAACGTTCAAACAGCTCATACCCCGTGCGCCGGTTATAGAGCCCTGTCAGCTCATCTCGCTGGGACCGCTCCAGCAGCTCGGCGGCATAGTGTTCGGATTCGGTGATATCCAGCACAAGGCCTATCATCCGTTGCGGACGACCGTCCAGATCATGCTGTGCCACCATCCCTCGGTCATGCACCCAAAGGTAGTGTCCGTCACGGCTGCGCAAACGATATTTGGCTTCATAGCGCGATGTATTGCCCTGCAGATGATCCTGCAGCAACGCGATGACCCGATCCAGATCATCCGGGTGTACCGAGTTGCGCCAGGTATCAAGAGTGGGTGAGCTGATTTCATTCGGACCATACCCCAGCATGCGGAACCACTGCGGGCTCAGAAAGAGGCTATGGTCCTGCAGGTTCCAGTCCCACAGGCCGTCGCTGGATTCATTCAGCAACAGCGCACGAATCAGCTCATCATCGGTCAGGTGTTCACGATGTCGGTGATGCTCGCTCAGATCGCGTGCCACCGAGACCAGATAGCCGCGTCCCTGATATTCCAGATAGTCGGTGACCACCTCCACCGGAAAATCGGTGCCATCCTTGCGCACATGCCGTCCCATGAAGGTGTAGTTGCCCGCGGCGATGATGGCGGCTGATATTTCACGCCACTGGTTGGGGCCGGTGACATCCTGGTTCAGGCTCAGTACGCTTTGGTCAATCAGCTCTTCTGCGCTCATGCCCAGGGCCCGACAGCCCGCCTCATTGGCCGCAAGAATCGATGAGCTATCGGGGTCAATCACATAAATCGCATCACTCACGCCATGAAACAGGCGGGTGAAAAATGCATCCTGCAACGGGTTACGTCTGTCCATGTATACTGTGCTCCAGCTCCTGTGCCGAGCCCGGCCGGCTGAACAGGTAGCCCTGAAACCCTCGGCAACCCGAAGTCACAAGGGCCTGTTTCTGCTCATCCGTTTCGACCCCTTCTGCCACAACGGACAGATCCAGGCTTTGGCCAAGCGCCACAATGGTACGGATAATGGCGGCGTCGTTGGGGTCGGTCATCAGGTCACGCACAAAGCTTTGATCGATCTTCAGTTTGTCCAGCGGCAGGCGTTTGAGATAGCTCATGGAGGAGTAGCCGGTGCCAAAATCATCCAGGGCGAAATGAACGCCGCGCTGACGAAGTGCCTGCATTTTCTCGATGGTCTGCTCCATGTTCTGCACCAGCAGGCTCTCGGTCAGCTCCAGCTCAAGGGCACCCGCATCGGCACCGGTTTGGTCCAGTACTGAGCATACTTCGGCAACAAAACCATCATCCTGCATCTGGCGAGCGCTGATATTCACGGCGATGCGGACGTTTGCCAGCACAGGATGTTGCTGCCAGGCGACCAGCTGCTCGCAGGCGGTCCGCAGAATCCAGCGCCCCAGCGGCAGGATCAAGCCGCTGGTTTCAGCAACCGGAATGAAGTCGGCCGGCGAAACCATGCCCTGCTCGGGATGCTGCCAGCGCACCAGCGCTTCCAGACCAATCAACTTGCCATCCAGATTGAATTGAGGCTGATACCAGAGTCGGAATTCATCCTGCTCCAGCCCGCGGCGCAGGCCGGCTTCCAGCTCGGCTCTGAGCCGCACCTGCGCCTGCATGGAGGGGTCGAAAAAGCTGAAGCCGCTGCGCCCCGCACTTTTGGCTGCATACATCGCCAGCTCGGCTTTTTTGATCAACTCTCGAATATCACTGGGAGCATCAGAGAACATGGCCACACCGATACTCGCGGTGCCGGTATGGATGTTGCCATCATCCAGCTCAAAGGGTTCGCTCAGTGCCTGAAGTGCCGTATTGACATGCTGTTCCACCTGAACAAGAGCCCGATCCCGGAAGGGGCTGAGTCCTTCCAGCAGCAGGATAAACTCATCACCACCAAAACGGGCTTGCATGAAATGCTCCAGTGGCAGCTGATTGAGTCGCGCCGCCACAGCCTGCAACAGCTGGTCACCCACCTCATGGCCCTGGTCATCGTTCAGATCACGGAAATTGTCCAGATCGATAAACAGAATCGCCCCTTCCTGACCGATTGGCTCTGCCGCCAGCAGCGCCACCTTGAGACGCTCCTGCAGCTGGCGCCGGTTGGGCAGTCCGGTCAGCGGATCAAAATGAGACAGCTGGTGCAACTGCTGCTGATGCTTGCGCTGTTCGGTAATATCGGTGGATACGCCACACAATCCGCGCACCCTTCCCTTGGCATCCCACAGCGGCATTTTGACGGTCATCAGCACACGGGGCTCGGTTGAGTCGACCGGCGTGATCACCTCCTCAACCAACATACGCTTGCCCTGCTCAATGACCTGTCGGTCCGCCTGGCGGATATCCTGTACGGTTTCAGGGTCGAAGAAGTCAGCATCGCTGGCACCGGTCAGCTGCTCCTCATTGCGGCCAAGGAAATTGCACAGCGCAGCGTTGACATACTGGTAACGGTAGTCCGTATCCTTGTGGTATATGAACGCCTGAATATTGGCCAGAATATCGCTCAAGTGAGCTTCATTTGCCTCAAGGGCGCGAGTACGCGCCTGCACCTGTCGCTGCAGCAGCCACACAAATGCCAGCGCCAACAACAGCAGCAGGGCGGAAACCGACAACCCCCACACCAGAGCAGGCGGCACCAGTGCCGCTGGGGTTTCGCCGCCCCAGCGCTTCATCAAGCTGTAGTAGGGGGAGTCTGCATCATCACGCCAGCGCTGCAGCCAGTAGTCGATGCGTGACTGCAACTCATACCCTTTGCCGAGTGGAGCCGCGTAGTAAAGCCGACTGGGCTGAAACACGATAGAGGTCGGGATCACACCATATTCAGCAGCGTGATAGTTGCCGTACAGATGGTTGCTGACCGCCAGGTCCACATAGCCCTGCTGCAACTCCTGTAAAGTTTCCTGCAGGGTGCTCACCGGCATGATGCGGGGGTGAATATCAAACCCGTCCATCAACTGCTGCAGGTATTCATGCTGGACACCATCGGCCAGAATTGCGACCCGCTTTCGGTCCAGGTCCAGCGGTGAATGGATATTGCTGTCGGGCCGGCTGAACAGCTGCGACCAGCTGTGCAACGCCGGCACCTGATGAAAATCGTACAGCGCCTGCCGCGCCGGGCTGCTGGCCACATCCGGCATCAGGTCAATATCGCCCTGTGCCAGCAGGCTCAGGCAGCGCTGCCATTCACACTGTACCGGCTCCAGTTGCCAGCCTTCATGTTCAGCAATTACCTGTAGCAGATCCCCCAGCAGGCCACTGGGCCGACCATCCGCTGCGGGCATGATTTTCGGCTCGTTTTCATACACGCCGACCCGTACGGTCTTCTCGGATGTCGCCATACAGGCGCTGGACAGCATGACTGTCGACAGCATCACGTACCGTAGCATCGGAATGGACAAGGACTTTCTCACAGCATCTTCCCTGCTCGCTTGGGGGCTTCTACAAGACTATACGCCAGAGCAGTAATTAACCACCAGCGTGGCTCCCGATAATCGCGGTCAGCACCAGCAACAGGGTTTCGATCAACTCGATCGAGGCACCGGCCGTGTCACCGGTGGTGCCACCCAGACGGCGCAGCATCAGCCATCTGAGCCCGGCTCCGGCGAGCAGCAGGCTCAGTGGCAACCACAGACTGAACAGGCCCAGCAGCAGTATTACAGCGGCACATACCCAGAGTGCGTGTTGGCGCTGCAGCCGAGGCAACATGTCACGCGCGATACCGTCAGGCCTCGCATAAGGGGTAGTGACCAGCAGCAACAGCGCAGCACCACGACCCGCCACAGGGGCCAGCAGCAGGGGCCACAGCGTTGCCGCACTCAACAGGGCGGAGAGCGCACTCCACTTCAGCAGCAACACCAGCATCAGCAGCAACGCCCCACTGGCCCCCAGGTGCGGATCTTTCATGATTTCAAGGGTACGCTCCCGACTGCCCAGCCCGCCCATCCAGCCATCGCCGCTGTCAGCCAGCCCGTCCAGATGCAGCCCTCCGGTCAGCCCGGCCCAGACAAGCAATAGCAGTGCCGCGCCCAGCCCGGTCGGCACCCCCTGCAGAACCGTGGCCAGCAGCAGCAAACACAGCCCGATCAACCCGCCGACCAGCGGGTAACACAGCAGAGCCCGTGCCTGAGTTCGCTCATCGGGCGGTACAGCCAAACGCACCGGAATCAGGGTAAGAAACTGCAGCGCACAGAGAAACGCCTGCCACACGGCCTTCATTGGCGCGCATCCTGCAGCTGATGCAGGCTGCCATGCGCCACCGGAAAGCTGAACATTTCGCTGATCGGAAGCCCGTTCAGAATACAGTGCAAGGCACGTATAACACCCCCGTGACAGATCAGCAGCACGGCACCGGCATGTTCCTGCTGCAGTTGATCGACCAGAGCCTCAAGACGGGCAAAGAAATCGGCCAGTGATTCGGCCTGCGGCGGCGGGCAGTGCCAGGGGTCGTGCCAGAAGCGACCCAGCGCAGCCGGATCGGTGGCGTGGATGTGGGCCGCCGTGTGCCCGTCCCACTGGCCAAAGTCGTATTCTCTCAAGCGAGCGTCGGTCACAAAGCCTTCAGGGCCGGCCCACTGCTCAGCGAAGGCAGAGCAGCGCAGCAGGGGTGAGCTGATAACCCGTTCATAATGCTGTGGCCTGACGCCTTCCAAACCTGCATGCATCTGCTGCCAGCCTCTATCGGTCAGGGCAGCATCCGTACGGCCCAGAAAACACTGGCCAGCCTCGGTTTCGCCGTGACGTAACAGGTCGATTCTGAGTGCGCTCAAGCCGGTTTCTCCGATACTGCCGCTTCGGCGAAGGTGGCCATACCGGCATGCAGCTCACAGGCCATTCGCAACAGGGGCACAGCCGCAGCGGCACCACTGCCCTCTCCCAGACGCAACCCCAGATCCAGCAGAGGCGGTGATGGCAGTGCAGGCCGCAGGTGTCTATATCCCGGCTCTGCCGAATGATGTGAAAAAATCAGCCAGTCGGCGACAGCCGGGTTGATCCGGCAGGCCAAAAGCGCCGCAACGGTACAGATGAAACCGTCCACCAACGCCGTCAGTCCCTCCTGAGCGCAGGCAAGGTAGGCACCTGTAAGCGCCGCAATTTCAAACCCGCCCAGCGAGGCCAACAGGGCCATAGGCCCGTGCGTGCCGCCGCTGTTGCGGCCATGACGCTGCAGGGCCTGTTCTATGATGCGGCATTTGCGCGCCATACCCATCGAATCAAGCCCGGTGCCCGGGCCCACCAGCTCCGCCACCGGTTTTTCCAGCAGCGCCGCCGCCAGTGCCGTGGCCGCCGTTGTATTGCCAATGCCCATTTCGCCGCCAATGAACAGCTCGGCCGGGGTGTGCAACACCGCCTCTCGCCCTGTCGCCAGCGCCTGCTGCAACTGAGGTTCTGTCATCGCAGGCTCATGCAGCAGATTGCCGCTCTGCGCTGCAATCACGCGGGGTTCAACCGCCGGCAGAGGCTCAAGCTCCACCACCGTGCCCAAGTTCCAGACCCGCAGCTCGGCGTCCAGCACCCGGGCCGCCACACTGATGGCGGCTCCGCCGCGGGAGAAGTTGCGAATCATCTCAGCGGTGACCGCCTGTGGATAAGCGGACACGCCTTCAGCTGCAACACCATGGTCGGCCGCAAATACGGCGATGCTGACCCGTTGCAGTTGCGGACAGGCTTTGCCCTGCATCCCGGCCAATCGAGTCGCCAGCTGTTCCAGCTGACCCAGCGAGCCGGCCGGTTTGGTCAGTTGTTGCTGGCGCGCCTGTGCCGCCGCAACAGCTTGGGTGTCAATCGGCTTGATCGCATGGGTTATCCAGCTCATGCGGACACCTCCAGTGCTGGCCCTTTCAGTCGCATCGGGATTCCCGCCACCATCAACATGACCTGATCAGCCAGGGCCGCTGCGGACTGGTTGAGCCAGCCGGCTTCGTCAGTAAAACGGCGGTTCAACTCCCCCATGGGAACAATGCCCATACCGGTTTCATTGCTGACCAGAATGATGTCGCCACGGGCGTTGCGCAAGGCCGCACAGAGCGCTTCCCGTTCGGCGTGCATATCAGCCTCGGCCAGCAACTGGTTGGTAACCCAAAGGGTCAGACAGTCGATCAACAGGCAGCGGTGAGACGCCTGATGTGACAGAACCGCGGCCGCAAGCTGCAACGGCTCTTCAATGGTTACCCAGTGACGAGGGCGATCATCCCGGTGGCGGCTGATGCGTGCATGCATCTCGCAGTCTTGCGCCTGTGCGGTGGCGATATAGATCACCTCAAGGCCCGAGGCCTGTGCCAACTGCTCCGCCTGCCGACTTTTGCCCGAACGGGCGCCTCCGAGAATCAATCTGATCATCTGCCTTGCGCGAGATACCCCGGACTTCTAGGCCGGGGAGGGATAGCGCGGCGTCTGTAGGACGCCCCTGTTCCCGCGACTCTCCTCTTAATCTGTTTGCTATCTTACATTATTTTGTCTATTGTGTGAGATATGACTAAACGCGCCTACAAATACCGCTTTTACCCAACGCCTGAGCAGGAGAAAATTCTGTCCCAGACGTTTGGCTGTGTGCGTTTCGTTTACAATTCGATCCTTCGTTGGCGTACCGATACGTTCTATCAGCAACAACTCAAAGTCGGCTATGTTGAAGCCAATGCGCAGTTGTCGCGGATGAAGAAAGACCCCGAGCTGGCGTTTTTGAGCGACGTCAGCTCGGTGCCGTTGCAGCAGTGTCTGCGCCATCAGCAAGGGGCGTTCAAAAATTTCTTTGAAGGTCGCGCCCAGTACCCGAAATTCAAAAGCAAGCGGCACCGTCAGTCGGCGGAGTTCACCCGTTCGGCCTTTAAATACCGGGACAGCAAGCTGTATCTGGCCAAAAGCAAAACCCCATTGGATATTCGATGGAGCCGCGAACTTTCCGGCGAACCCAGTACCGTGACTGTTTCCAAGGACTCGGCTGGTCGCTACTTTGTGAGCTGCTTGTGCGAGTTTGAACCCAGTAAGTTGCCGGTCACACCTAGCATGACCGGCATTGATCTGGGCTTGAAAGACCTGTTTATCACCGACAAGGGTGAACGGGTCGGCAATCCCCGCCATACCGCGAAATACGCCGCCAGACTGGCCAAGGCGCAGCGCCGATTGAGCAAGAAAAAGCTCGGCTCGTCCAACCGTGCCAAGGCCCGGCAGAAGGTGGCGAAACTTCACGCCAAAATCTCAGATTGCCGACTGGACAACTTACATAAGTTGTCCCGCAGATTGATTAACGAGAACCAAGTGATCTGTGTCGAATCCCTGAAAGTGAAAAACATGATCCGCAACCCCTCGATGAGTAAAGCGATTGCCGATGCTGGTTGGGGTGAATTCGTGCGCCAGTTGACGTACAAAGCCGATTGGGCCGGGCGCTTGCTGGTCGCCATTGACCAGTGGTTCCCAAGCTCGAAACGGTGTTCGGGCTGCGGACATACCTTGTCGTCACTGCCGTTGTCGATCAGGCAATGGGATTGTCCTGAGTGCGGCATGTGCCATGATCGAGACATCAACGCAGCGACCAACATTAAAGCCGCCGGGCTGGCGGTGTTAGCCCTTGGAGAGAATGTAAGTGGCATAGGTCAAGCACCTGTGTCCAGTTCTCGGTGAATTGGGAATCCCCTTCCTCGGCGCACCCTTTGGGTGTCAGAGAGGGGAGCAGTCAACTGCCTTGTATCTGCCTGTATTGCCGATAAAAAAGGGATTGTACCTGCCGCAGCAGGCATCAGAGAAATTCGGCTTCAATATCGCAACTGCTGCTCCGCCCCAGCGCCGAGCGGCTCTGCTGCAGCCAGCGGTCCATCTGCGCCTGACCACGCTGCATCAGCTCAAGCAGAAAATCAGGGCGCACATCCAGCTTGCTGCTTCGGTGCAGCTGACTCAAGCCCTCATCCGGTCCCAGCACGTGCAGCCGCATCTGCCGTATCCGGCGCTCAGGCCGCCCCAGCCGCCAGGGCGAGCGGCGCGCCCTCTGATGCATGGCCGCCAGCGCCCGCATCTCGCGCATGAAGGTAGTCTGAAACCCCAGTTCAGCCACCCGGTCAGCAATCGCCTGGGCACTGACCGGTGGTGCAGCCGGCTGTTGCGGGTGCAGCAACAGCAGAAGCAGGTCACGTGCCTTGCAATCAAACAGCAACGGGTACACCACCGGGTTGCCGGCAAAACCACCGTCCCAGTAATGCGCACCCTCAATCTCCACCGCCTGATACAACGCCGGCAGGCAGGCAGACGCCAGCAAGTGTTCAGTGCTCAGTTCGTGTTCGCGAAACAGTTTCAGTTTGCCGGTTTCGACCTCGGTGGCGGCAATGAACAAACGAAACGGCGCATCACGCCTTAACCGATCAAAGTCGACCAAGTCACTCAACAGGTCTCGCAACGGATTGATATCAAACGGGTTCATGTCATAGGGGGAGAGGTGTCGAGTTACTCCGCTCCACCATATTGGCCAGTGACGGCTCCATCCTGCCGGATCAAAACTGTCGGGCAGCATCAATCGGTGCCAGAACTCCGACAGCAGTGCGCGTGCACCTGCCGCGCCACCCTGCTGCCAACCCGCCGTCAGCATTAAGGCATTCATGGCGCCTGCACTGGTACCACTGATGCCGTCAAAGCGGATCTCATCCTCCTGCAGCAGGCGATCCAGCATCCCCCAGGTGAAGGCACCGTGAGCCCCTCCCCCCTGCAACGCCAGACTCAGTTTCACTTCAGACATGCGTAGCCCCTTTTATTGTGCACTGCAACAAGCATCGGTTCAGACTGTTCTGGTGTCAATGCGGATCGGCAGGCCTCGCGTAAGCGAAATCGGTACTCAGGTAGTAAAGACGGCCTTTCGCAGAGTTGTTAGCGTGAACTGTCCTGTTGCGTGGAGTGCCGCCATGAACCGCCTATCAACTCTGAAAACCCTGCTGTTGAGCCTTGTGCTGATCACAACGGCTGTTGCCAACGACGATGTTGAACGGGAACAGCAGCGCATCGCCCGCGAGATGATTCAGGTGCTCAACGCCTATGCCGTCTACAAGATGGGACAGTATGAAGAGGCCTTCAGCCGATACAAGGTGCTGGCCGAAGCCGGCAATCAGCAAGGCATGCTCAATGTGGCCAACATGTACGCCAAAGGGCTTGGAGTTGAGCAGAACCCGTCGCTGGCGTTCGTCTGGTATCAGCGCTCAGCCGAGGCCGGTGATGCCATCAGCATGCTGGAGCTGGCTCAGGCCTACCGTCACGGTCAGGGCATCGAAGCCGATGAGACCCGGGCGCTGCACTGGTTTCGACAGGCCGCAAACGCCGGCGAGCCCGATGCTCAGTGGCAGCTTGCCCGCCATCTTATGGCTGAAGGTGAGGCCGACGAGGCAAGACTCTGGGCCGAGCGGGCCGCCAGTCAGGGACAGGTCGCCGCACAGCAGTTTCTGCGCTTACCCTGATACCTGACCGGATGCCGGTTTCACCGGCCCGTAACTGAGGCTGACAAACACCGTCTCCGCTTCGCCCCGGCGCTGGTTGATCACCAGCGTCAGGGTAAAACTGAAGTTGCACAACAGGTTCAGAAAACGCGGTAGAATATCCGCCACCTCTCTCCCCTCTTCACTGACCCGTACCAGCGCCCGAATCGCCTTTTTACAGTTGGAGCGCACGGCATGCAGCTGAGGCACCGGCGCCGAGCCCCGAGGCAACACAAACCCCTGTGGTGGCGCTGCCAGCTGCTGGCGATAATGCTGCAGTCTCGACTTGAGCCAGACGAGATCAGCCTCCTTCAGGGCCAGCCGGCCTCGGATTGAGCCGTTGGCGTGCAACACCAGCGGCTGCAGCTGTTCAAGGTCCTGACGCAGGTCATCCCACTCATTCGGCAGCGCCGCCAGCACCGCCCCGATCTGGGCACAGAGCTCATCGGTCAGCAGTTCATAATCACACAGCCAGGAGGTTTCATGGATGAAGGGGTAACAGAGCTCATCCAGATCACGGCTGTTGGCAATGCTCATACGGGTTCTCTCCCCTGCATGCGCAGCAGTGGCACTGCAGCGCTGAAATCAATTTCGGCCTCAACCCGGAACACCTGACGCAGGTTTTCCGCCGTCAGTACCGCCTGTGGTGCCCCCACTGCAATGACACGGCCGGCATCCATCAATATCAGCCGGTCACACCAGGCCGCCGCCAGTGACAGGTCATGCAGTGACAGGATCACGGCACGGGCATGGCTGGTATAGCGACGCAGCAGCCCCAGTACCTGCTGCTGATAATACAGATCCAGACTGGCCAAAGGCTCATCGGCCAGAATTATGCGCGGCTCGCCCGCCAGCAATCGTGCCAGCCAGACGCGTGCCTGCTCGCCACCGGAAAGCTGATCCACCGGTACGTTCAGCCACTCGTCTACGCCGGTACTGCGTGCCGCCTGATCAATAATCTGTGCTGACTCATCCCCCCATGGCAGACGCCCCAGCGCGATCACATCACGCACACTCAAGGTCCAGGCCGCCGTGGATCGCTGTGGCAGAAACGCGATCTTGCGTGCCCGCTCCAGCGGTTCAAGCCTGCTCATGTCGTGGTCTTCGAAGCTGAGCCGACCGGAACAGGGCTGGATGCCGGCCAGTGACTCCAGCAGAGAGGATTTGCCGGCACCATTGGGGCCGATAATGCCCAGCAGCTCGCCCGGTTGCAGATCCAGACTGACCGATACCAGACGCTGTGCCAGCGACAGCGCTTCTACCCGGATCAGATCCATCGTCGGCGCTCCTTCCATACCAGCCAGATGAACAGGGGGGCGCCGATCAGGGAGGTCAGCACCCCCAGTTTCAGCTCCTGCCCCGGCGGCAGCAGACGCACCAGGATATCCGCCAGACACACCAGCACGGCACCCAGCAGGGCCGAGGGCAGCAACACTCTGTCGGGCCGATGTTGCACCCAGGGCCGCACCAGATGCGGCACTATCAGACCGACAAACCCGATGGCGCCCGCCACGGCAACCGAGGTGCCCACCAGCAGCGCCGCACCCAGCACAATCAGACGACCTCCGCGCCGGGGAGACAGTCCCATGCTCTGTGCCACCTGCTCGCCCAGGCTGAGTCCCAGCAACAGACGTCGCTGGCCCCAGATCAGACCGCCACCGACCAGCAATGCGGGCAGCAGCAACCAGAGATGATCCAGCCCGCGCTCGGACACCGAGCCCAGCAGCCAGAACACCAGCTCCTGCATGGCGAAGGGATTGGGGGCAAAGTTGAGTACCGCAGCCAGCAGCGCGCCGGTCAGCGTCGAGATGGCCAGCCCCGCCATAATCACCATCGCCTGCCCGGCCGGGCCTGCCAGCAGCAGCATGATCAGCAGCGCCAGCCCTGCACCCACCAGCCCCGCCAGTGCCGGTGCTGCCACGCCCAGGGCCGGAAACAGACCAAAATAGAACACGCAGGCTGCACCCAGTGCCGCCCCCTGACTGGCGCCGGTCAGCCCCGGATCTGCCAGCGGGTTGCGCAGCAGCCCCTGCAACGCAGCGCCACTGAGCCCCAGCGAAGCACCGACCAACAGTGCCAACAGAGTGCGTGGCAGGCGAATTTCACCGCTGACAATGGCATCAATGCTCTGCACCCCTCGTGCCCAGTCGAGCAGGCCCGTCAAAGGTGCTATATCGGTGCTGCCGGTGGCCAGTGACAGCAGCGCCGTCAGCAGCACCAGCAACGCCAGTATCCCGTTCATTGCACTCGCTTCCGTTTCAGTTGTTCGATCAGCTCCCAGGTCCAGGGGCCGGGACATTGCCAGCGCCAGTAGTCGGTGCTCAACCACCCATCCTGTGTGACAACCTGCTGCAGGGCCGGATGCTCGGCAAACCGGCTCGCCAGTGATGGACTCGCCGGAGCCGACCAGAGGATCGCGTCAGGCGGATCGGCCACCAGTTTTTCCAGATCCAGGCTGATATAGCCGTTAGAGGTCAGGTAGTTACGCCAGCCGGCCTGACGCAGAATCTGGTCTTCGAAGGTGCCTGCACCCGTGCCGATCCCGTTGGCACCCAGCAACAGCAACCGTGGCGCATCGGCCGACGGCTGCGCGGGCGCTGGAGCCAGTCGTGCCCGCGAGGGCGGCTGGCCTATAAGCTCAAGAAACTGGCGCTCATAGCCTTCGATTTCAGCAAGGCTGGTCGGCAGGGACAGGTCCACCACCGGTAGTGACAGCGCCTCAAGACGGCGACGCAACAGTAACGCGTTGTACTCACCCACCAGAATCAGATCCGGCTGCAATTGATAGATCTGCTCCAGCGAGCCATCGTGCAGCGGCCAGTCAGGCATATCAAAGGGCAGTTGATAGCGCCGATGGATCGGCGACAGAGCGGCAACCTGCTCGGGCGCTGCATGCAGCGCCAACAGCCAGTCCATGCACAGATCCAGCGACAGGATGCGCTGGGGGGCTGACTGGGCACTGGTGCTGGCGAGCAGGAGGCCCAGCAACAGAGACCGCCCGAGGCCCCGCAAACAGCGGAGCATCAGGCCAGACATGCCGCTTCCAGAGTCAGAGTGCAGGTGTCCATGTCAGTGACAGCAATGCCGTACGTCCTATTTCACGATAGGGGTAATAGGTTGAGGGCCAGCCGACACCGTAGAGCGCGGTGGCGTACTCTTTATCGAACAGGTTATCAACTTTCAGCTTGAGCGCCAGCTCGGGATTCAGCTGCCAGCGGCTGCGCAGGTTCACCAGCCCATAGCCGGCAATTTCTCGCGTATTGGCGGCATCATCCCAGCGACTGTCGGCCAGCTGCCAGCTGCCGCCCACAGACAGGTCTCCGAACGTGCGATCCAGATCCAGACTCAGACTGCGCTTGGCACGCCGCGCCAGAGTCATGTCGGTGTCCCGATCAACAGGGTCGACCAGCTCAAGTGCCAGTGCGGTCTGCCAGCCGAACAGTTCATGTTGCAGGCGTGCCTCGAAACCATTGATACGTGCCGTGCCAACATTCTGCGGTGTGAAGGTCGAGTCCAGCGTAATCGCATTATCGATATCGGTACGATAGATGGACGCCTGCAGCTCGGTGCCCTGCCCCAGTCGGCTGCGCCACTGCAGCTCATAACTCTTCGAGGTTTCGGGCTGCAGGGCGGGATTGTCATAGCCCGGGTAGTACAGATCCACAAACGTGGGTGCCCTGAAACCTTCGCTGTAGGAGACGATCAAATCATTGTCTTGGTTGAATCGCCAGGTCAGTGCCGCACTCAGCGTATTTTCACTGCCGTAAAGTTCGTTATCGTCATGCCGCAGGCCAACTTCGGTACTGAAGCGTGCATGATCATAGCGGTGCTGAACAAACGCCGCCCGGTTCCAGCGGCTGGTTTCAGCGAAGCTGTCATTGCCGTTCAGACGCTCCTTATGTCCATCAAAACCAACCAATAACTGCTGTGCCGGGGTCAGCTGCAGGGTGTTGAGCCAGGCCAGGCTGTCACGATAGGTATTGAAGGCATCACTGCCGGCGTGATCGTCAAATCGCGTCCAGCTGCGGTTTTCTGCATGGCCCAGTTCCAGGCGGCTATGCCACAGCTCGCTGACCTGCAGATTGGCATACACGGATGCAGTGCTCAGCTGGAAGTCATTATAGGGGTAGTCGCCGCCCCAGCTCAGATCGAATTCGCTTTCGCCGCGCTGATCCAGCAGGCTGACGCCGGCGTCAAACCGGTCGCTGAAACGGTGGTTGAGGTTGAAGCTGACGGCCGTATTGCGATAGGCATCACGATCGCTGTCCGGGCCAGTGGATTCATGAGTGCGGTTAATGCCGTTGGTCTCGTCATTGCTGAGGCTGAGGTTGAAACGCGTCTCAGCATTGCCACCTGACAGCCCAAGGCCGCGCTCCCAGGTTTGCTCCGTACCGTAACCCAAATGTACACGGGCACGCAGCCCATCCCCTTCACCGCGACGGGTAAAGATCTGAACCACACCGCCAATGGCATCTGCCCCGTAAATGGCGGAACGGGCCCCTCGCAACACTTCGATGCGCTCGATCTGATCAACCGCCAGTGCTTCCAGCGCGGCACTGCCACTGTCAGCGCCATTGATGCGGACACCGTCGATCAGAACCAGACTCTGGGAGGACTTGGTGCCGCGGATATACAGGCCGGTCATACTGCCGCGACCGCCGGATTGGGTCATCTGTACGCCGGGTACCCGATCAAGCAGTTCAACAACGGTTGAAGGCTGCAGGCGTTCAATGTCTGCCCGAGTGAACACTTCGGTAGCGGCAGTCGTGTCCTGCTGCAGCTGGGGCTGGCGGGAAGAGGTCACCACGATGGTGGAGAGTTTCAGCTGCTCATCAAGCGAGGTTTCAGCAGCAAAGGCAATACTGGGCGCGAGCGCAATGGCCAGCGCCAACGTGGAACGTTTCGGCATGGGAAAGACCTTTCTCATGTGTGCCACCCGCACACTGATGGATGAATGATCACTTCTGGCCGGTCTCCGGGCTCAGGCGTCAGACTGTGCAGTCAGGAGGGATGACACCTTCCCATATCGGATCGATACAGTGGCCTGTCGTCATCGCCTCACGCCTCTACCGTTGCGGGGGCAGCGTCGGCATGGCATCGGTTTTCATAAAACGATGCGCACCGACTTCCCGTTTAAGTCCTGAACAGCTGTTCAGTACACCGGAAGCAAGGCGCGGATAATAGGCAGTTGGGGCGAGGAGGTCAAACGGAGGCTGTTCAAGTGAAGTTGAACGAAAACGAACAAAAAAATGCCGCTTCCCCCGGGGAGATGGAGGAAGCGGCGCCAATCACCTTCGGCACACATCTGCAGTGCCTACAGTGAGCTAGACCTGTCAATGAACGGAATTAATCTTAAATATAATCATTCTTATTTGCAATAGAGAATTAAGCCAATAATGAAAAAACCGCCAACCCCGGGGAAACAGAGTTGGCGGCTGAAGGCTCAGGGGGGGGTTAAAACTCGTAGCGAATACCGGCAAGGAACTGGCGCTGACGCCCCGCTACCTTGCCATCCACTCGGCTGACCAGATATTCGCGATCGGTCAGGTTGTACACACTGCCGAACAGGGTGATATCGCTGCCGGGCTTTCTGTAGTTGATGGAGGCGTTCCAGAGGCTGTAGCCGTCAATCATGCCCTCTTCACCATTGGCGCTTTCGACACGCGTGTTCTCGCCATCCACAAACTGTCGGCTGATGTAGTCCACACCGATGCGGGTATCCAACCCGTAGGGGTTTTCGTAACCCAGGCTGAGTGAGGCCATGTGACGGGGGGCATACGGCATGCGGTTACCCGCTGCAATATTCTCCGACGGTACCGCCTTGCTGAACTCGGCCTTGAACAGGTTGGTATAGGAACCGGTCAGATAAACGTTATGGGCACTGTTATAGAAGGTGCCGAAATCGACCCGTCCGGCCAGTTCGATACCGGCCTGTTCCGACTCACCGGCATTAAAGAAACGGCCACTGTCCTGAATTACGATCTCCTGAAAATCGGTGTAGAACAGCGTTCCTGCCAGAGACACTCCGTCGAAATAGTTACTGCGCAAGCCCAGTTCCCAGTTGGTGCTTTTTTCGGGGCTGGTTTTGGACAGCACCACACCATCACCCACCTCTCCCAAATCACGATCCGGGCGCGGAGGGGCAATACCCCGATGCACACCGGCAAAGACGGTTGTGTTGTCGATGCCATTCCAGGCGATACCGAAGCCCGGGAGAACATCGGTTGAACGGTTGGTCTGACGAATATCCTGTGGGTCGCCTTCTGCCCAGACCACATCGGTCTTGATGCTCAGGTCCTCGATCCGAACCCCGGGGGTAAAGGACCAGTCACCGAGGTGGAACGTGTTCTGGGCGAAGTAGGATATCGCCTCCACATCGATGCGAATATCTTCACGCAGATAGTCTGTGCCAAACGACTTGAGCCAGTCCAGATCGCGGGCACGCGGGTCACCATCACGGAACTGACGACGGCGAATGTCCTCTTCGTGGTACCGAACGCCGACGACAGCATCACTGTCGAGGCCAAACAGGGTGTGATTGAAGTCCAAACGGGATTCAACACCCCAGTATTCATAGTCGCGGGGACGGTGACGCCCGCCACAGGCGTCTGCATTGGCAGCGGTCGCCGCCGTGCCACAGCGATCCAGCTCTGAATAGGCAACGCCGTCAATAATGTAGCTGCCATCGCCCGGTTCATTGACCTGCCGGAAAGACGAGCGATAGGAATCCGCATAATAGGCTTGAGTATTGAGCGTGGCACTGTCGTTGATATCAAAGATATGTTTCAGCTGCACACTGTCGCGCTGATGCTCGAAACGGTCATGGTCGGAGGTGGGCGCCTGATATTTGTCCTGCGCGTACTCCAGCTGCCCCAGGCCGGTTTCAGTAATGGCCGAATCTTCTTCAAAGCGACTGACCTTGGCAATCAGCGTTTGCCGATCCGTCAGATTGAGCTGCCCCTTGATGGAAAACTCGGTGACATCAAAATCATGTCCACGACGAACGCCATCCCCCTGCTTCTGCAACGCATCAATCATGATGCCGCCGGTGTCATTTCCGTAGCCCAGGCGCGTATGCGCACCTCTGAACCCCTGATTACCGGCGTCCATGGTGACAGCGCCTTCAAAGCCATCGGTGGGCACCGGGCGCGTCACGAAGTTGATCATGCCACCCACGGTTTGTGGTCCGTGCAGTATCTGCCCCGAGCCTTTTACCACCTCTATGCGCTCAACCCTGTCCAGCGGGGTCGAGTAGTGTGCCGAGGGATCGCCATAGGGGCCCAGAAACAGCGGCATGCCATCTTCCATCAACAGGGTGCGGGATGTACGGCGGGGGTTGAGGCCACGCACCCCGATATTGAGGGCCAGGCCATAGCTGTCTTCATCAACCGCGTTGATGCCCGGGACGGTCTTCAGCGCTTCCTTTACGGTAAACGGACGACGACGTTCAAGGTCACGCTCGTCCACAATATCAAATGAACCGGGAACCGCTTCCAGTCGGTCGGGCAAAATGCCGGTAACCGTCAGTGTGTTTATGCTGTCCACCTGCTCCGCCTGCAAGGCGAATGGGACCAGCATCAGCGAAGAGGCGATGGCACTGCTGAGCAGTTTCTTGCGAAAAAACATGGGGTCACTCCTGTTGCCGAGAGGACAGCCTCTGCCAATGAGAGGGCTGGCAAAATTGTTGCCACAGTATGTGTTGGGCAACAAAACGCTGTCGTCAGCAACAGGTAGCAGTACTGGCGTACTTTGGTACTACGCTCGCAACAGAGCGGAAAAATCCCGCATCTGACGGGAAAAATTCCCGGTTGATATCAGCCGAAACGGTACCCGGACAGGCTTGTCTCCAGTACCCGATCCACAAACACATGTTGTCCCTGATCATCACCGGCGGCACCCGCCACCAACATCAGCGGCAGCAGGTGCTCCTCTTGCCGTTCCGGGTGACACTCACGCGCCCTCGGGGCCTGATCCCAGTGCGCCAGCGCCTGCCAGCGGGCGGCAGGGTCAGTTGCGATCGCCTGCGCCAGCCAGTCATCAAACTCATCCGAGATCGGGCCAAAACGCGGATCGCGATAGCCACGCATGTTATGGAAACTCATACCGCTGCCCACGATCAATACACCCTCATCCCGCAGCGATTGTAGCGCCCGTCCAGCCTGCAGGTGCGCCTCGGCATCCAGATCCCGACGCAGTGACAGCTGTACTACCGGGATTTCCGCCTCAGGGAACATTAGCTTGAGCGGAATGAACATGCCATGGTCAAAGCCTCGGTCGGCATCGGTTGCAGCCGGCAGCTCGGCCTGCTGCAACAGCTCAACCACACGCTGTGCCAATGCCGGCTGGCCGGGAGCCGGGTAGGTCAGCTCGTAGGTGTGTGGCGGAAAATTGTAGTAGTCATAGATCAGATCCGGCTGCTCACTCGAGGTGGTGCTGAACGCGGGCTCAAGCCAGTGGGCCGATACCAGCAGGATCGCCTTGGGCGGCTCCGGCAATGTATCGCGAATGCCGCGTAGAAACGCTTCCATCCGATCCCAGGCATCGGGCGGATTCCAGTCCATGAAAAAACAGGGGCCTGCCCCGTGCGGCACAAAAAGGGTGGGCTGAGTGGATGACATGGGGATCACTCCTGTTGCGGATTCAAACGATATACTCACAGACCAGTGTGGCAGGGCTGTCCTGCAGCGCCAGACTGATCAGAACACGGTCACATTCAAGGTTCTCGGTAACACGGCGATGGCAAGTGAACACCTCTTCGACAGTGGCAACACTACGGTGCTCAAAGCGAGCGGGCGGCGCTGTGCTTGCATGCTCGCCGGCCGGCAGCTCGATGTAAAGGGTTCGCAGATCGGGCGCGGCGTCAGCGGCCTGTTGCAGCCAGCGGGCCAGCGCTTCCGGCTGCTCGATACGCGTGAGCGCAAAGTGATGGTCAAGCAGTGAAAACTGCAGCACATCGCCCTGCTGAATCAGCATTCCGCCCAGCATTTCAAGCTGCTCCGCCAGATTGTGTTCACTCAGCGGTTCGGCGGGAAATCGAAACACCTGTCACTCTCCTCATACCTGTGACCACCCAGTATATTGGACTGCTGTGGCGCATATTCAACTGCCTACCTTCCCGCAGCTGGAAACCGCGTGCATGGAACACTATACAGTAACGACGGGGCGCAGCCCCGATGACACCCAACTTGCCGACAAGGACAGCCTGTGACCCTGAACGATCTTTTCACCCCCGCATTGGGTTTCGCCTCTCTGGCACTGGCCAGTCTGGCCTGTCAGTGGCTGGCCTGGCGACTGCACCTTCCGGCGATTCTGTTTCTTCTGTTGACCGGCATTCTGGTGGGGCCCATCGGCGGGTGGCTGTCACCGGATCTTTTTCTGGATGAGCTGCTGTTCCCGCTGGTGTCACTCAGCGTCGCTCTGATTCTGTTCGAAGGCAGCCTGACGCTGAAGTTCAGCGAGCTGCGCGAGACCGGCACCGTCGTCCGCCGGCTGGTGACATTGGGCGCATTGGTGACCTGGGGTGTGATTACGCTTGCAACCCACTGGCTGATCGGACTGCCGCCCGCCTTGTCCGCCCTGTTCGGTGCGCTGGTGGTCGTTACCGGTCCGACCGTTGTTGTACCCATGCTGCGCACCTTGCACGCCAAACCCCGCATTGCCGAGGTGCTGCGCTGGGAGGGCATCCTGATCGACCCTCTGGGTGCTCTGCTGGCAGTGTTGGTGTTCCAGTGGCTGATCGCCACCGGCAGCGGTGAAAACGGTTTTCTCGCCAGCCTGATGATCTTTTTCAAGGTCACGCTGGCCGGCACCATCATTGGCCTGTTGGCGGGCTGGCTGCTGGCGCTGGCATTGCGACGTTACTGGATCCCGGAGTATCTGGAAGTGCTGGCCGCCATTGCCGTTGTGCTGGTGACCTTCTCAGTGTCCAACCACCTCGCTCATGAGTCCGGTCTGCTGGCCGTGACGCTGATGGGGATCTGGCTGGCCAATGCCAAAGGGATCGATATCGACGAAATTCTGGCTTTCAAGGAACATCTTGCCACCCTGCTGATTTCCGGGCTTTTCATTCTACTGGCTGCCCGGCTGGACCTGCAGGCATTGCTGGCACTGGGCTGGCCGGCATTGGTACTGTTGGCCGTTATTCAATTCATCGCCCGCCCATTATCGGTTTGGGCCAGCACGCTCGGCAGTCATCTCAGCTGGCCGGAGCGAGGCCTGATCGCGTGGATCGGCCCGCGCGGCATTGTCGCGGCGGCGGTCTCGGCACTCTTTGCTCTCAAGCTGGAGCAGGCCGGGTATGAAGACGCCGGGCTGATCAGTGCACTGACCTTTGCCGTCATCATTGGCACCGTGGTGTTTCAGAGTGCCACGGCTCGCCCGGTTGCCAAGGCGCTGAACGTGACCGAACCGGAACCGCGCGGCCTGTTGCTCATAGGCGCCAACCCAGCCGCATTGGCCCTGGCCGAGTGTCTTCAGAAAGAGGACGTTCCTCTGTTGGTGGTGGACACCCACTGGGATGCGATTCGGGACGCCCGCATGCGCGGACTCAGAACCCTGTGCGGCAACCCGTTGGCCGCGGTGGTCGATGATCGGCTGGACCTGGCCGGACTGGGGCATCTGTTGACGCTGACACCGCAGCGGGAATGGAACGCCCTGTTGTGCCAACACTTCCGACGCGACTTTCCGGCTCGGCAGATCTTCACGGTCCGCACGGAAAAACACCAACAGGCGCGGCTCAAGCTGGCCGAAGCGCATCAGGGCCAGCCACTGGGGCCTGAGCCATTGAACTTCGGCCTGCTCTCTGGCCTGATCAGTCGCGGTGCACGTTTTCGCGCCACACGCTTCAGCGAGAGCTACGATTTCAATCAGTGGCAGCAGGACACTACAGACGCACGCATGCCGATTGCGCTGATCAGCCCGGACCGGCATTTGTTGCTGTTGTCCGATTCCGACGAGGTCAGTCCGGGGGCGGACTGGACCCTGATCTATCTGGATACCGCCGAAAAAGCGGCAAACGGCAAGGTCCGAGAGATCAGCGGCTGACCCAGTTACCCGATATCAGCCGTTGCCCTGGCTCAACCGTCGGGTTGTAGAGATAGAGCCAGGCACGGCCATGGGGCGTGTCCACCTGAACCCGGTCATACAGTCCGGTGTGCGGTGCATGGGCACAGTATTCCTCCAGTTCATCCAGTGCGGCAAACGTCGCCGCACTCACACGGTACACCTCGACCTGCGTCTGGCCCAGCTCCCGCTTCGCCGCCGGCCAGGGGCCCAGGTCGTAGAGCGCGACCCCATCCAGTCGTGTTGAGCCAAGATACTCGGCACCGTTGAGAAAGTGGTGGTTGCCCTGCCCCTGTTTGAGGGTGCCATATACAGCTACCCGAATCTGCTCCATTCCTGGCCCTCTGCGTATGATTCAGTCGGCTATTCTTAAATACCTTAAGGACATTGAGCAAGGAGATCCCATGCGCACGTTTTTTCTCGGCCTTACGTTGCTGACGCTGACGGCCTGCACCAGCCTGCCCGATCGGGTGGAGCCGGTGAGCAACTTCGAGTTGAACCGCTATCTGGGCACCTGGTACGAGATCGCCCGGCTGGATCATTCGTTCGAGCGCGGCCTGAGCCAGGTGCAGGCCGAGTACAGCCTGAGAGACGATGGTGGGGTGAAAGTGATCAACCGGGGTTACGACGCCGCCAGGGGCGAATGGCGCGAGGCCGAAGGCAAGGCGTATTTCGTTGAGGACAGCAACACCGGCTACCTGAAAGTCTCGTTCTTCGGTCACTTCTACGGTGCCTATGTGATCATGGAACTGGACCACGAGGGCTATCAGTACTCACTGGTCAGCGGCCCGGATCGGGATTACCTGTGGATATTGTCGCGCAGCCCCGATATGGATGCCGATACGCTGGAGCGGCTGATTGCCATCGCCCGCAAGGCCGGTTATCCGGTGGATGAGCTGATTCATGTGAACCATTGATAGTTGTTAACGGATACAAAGGTGCCCGCCCTTGCAGCGGGCACCCTCATTTTCAGGCCGCAGCCGCCCGATCCTCACGCAGCACCCTGGCGGCATCCACCATGTTCTGCAACGCGGGGATTACCTCGCTCCACTGGCGGGTTTTCAGGCCACAGTCCGGGTTCACCCAGAGGCGTTCTGCCGGGATGCGCTGCGCCGCGAGACGCATCAGTTTCACCATCTGTTCTACCGACGGGATGTTGGGGCTGTGGATATCGTACACGCCCGGACCGATCTCGTTGGGGTAGTGGAATTCGTCGAACACATCCAGCAGCTCCATATCGGAACGGGAGGTCTCGATGGTGATCACGTCCGCATCCATGTGCGCGATCGCCTCGATGATGTCGTTGAACTCCGAGTAACACATGTGGGTATGAATCTGAGTGCTGTCCGACACGCCGTTGGCACTGATGCGGAACGACTCCACCGCCCAGTTCAGATACTCCGCCCACTGGCTGCGGCGCAATGGCAGACCTTCGCGCAACGCTGCTTCATCGATCTGGATGATATCGATACCGGCACGCTCCAGATCCTGCACCTCTTCGCGGATCGCCAGCGCCAGCTGATAGCAGCTGTGTGACCGTGGCTGATCATCACGCACGAAGGACCAGTTAAGGATGGTGACCGGGCCGGTGAGCATGCCCTTCATTTTCCTGTCAGTCAGTGACTGAGCATATTTGATCCACTCCACGGTCATCGCTTTCGGGCGACTGATATCACCGAACAGGATCGGCGGCTTGACGCAGCGGGAGCCGTAGGACTGCACCCAGCCAAACTGGCTGAAGGCATAGCCGTCGAGTTGCTCGCCAAAATACTCCACCATGTCGTTGCGTTCGGCTTCGCCGTGTACCAGCACATCCAGTCCCAGCGTCTCCTGCTGTTTGACGGCAAACTCGATCTCCTGCTGCATACGGGCTGTATAGTCACCGGCATCCAGCTCCCCCTTGCGGAATGCGAGTCGCGCCTTACGGATTTCCTGCGTTTGCGGGAAGGAGCCGATGGTGGTGGTCGGGTACAGCGGCAGGTTCAGCTTCTCGCGTTGCAGCGCTGCCCGCTGCGGATAGGCACTCTTGCGCTTGCCCAGGCCCGGGTCGATGGCGGCAACGGCCTGCTGTACCCCGGGATTATGCACCCGCGGCGAGGTACGGCGGCTGTTCAGCGCGGCCAGATTCTCGGCCAGTTCAGCCGCAACAGACGCCCGACCATTGTTCAATGCGCTGTGGATAACCCATATTTCATCCAGCTTTTGCTGGGCAAACGCCAGCCAGGAGCGAATCTCGGCATCCAGCTTCTGTTCGCTGGCAAGATCCACCGGCACATGTAACAGCGAGCAGGACGGAGCGATCCAGAGGCGACTCCCCAGCCGTGCCGCCACCGGCTCCAGCCAGTCCAGCAACGCACTCAGATCGGTTTTCCATATATTGCGACCATTGACCACACCCAATGACAGCACCTGCTCCGCGCTCAACCGCTCGATTGCTGGCTCGACTTCATCGCGGGCATTGACCGCATCCAGGTGCAGGCCATCGACCGGCAGGCTGCAGGCCAGTTCAAGGTTTTCACTCAACTGACCGAAATAGGTGGTCAGCAGCAGCTTCACACCACTGTCAGCCAGCGCGGCATAGGCGGTGCGGAACGCCTCCTGCCACTGCGATGCCAGCTCGGTCACCAACGTCGGTTCATCGATCTGTACCCACTCGACCCCCTTCTCGGCCAGCAGCCTGAGCAGTTCAGCATAGACCGGCAACAGCTGCGCCAGCAGGCTCAGCGGATCGGTTGCGTCCTTGCTCTTGCCCAGCAACAGGTAGGTCACCGGACCGATCAGCACCGGCTTGGCGTTATGGCCCTGCGCCTGCGCTTCCTCGACCTGTGCCAGCAGACGACTCGGATTCAGACTGAAGCGGGTCTCGGCACTGAACTCCGGCACGATATAGTGGTAGTTGGTATCGAACCACTTGGTCATCTCGCCAGCGTGGACACAGTTGCAGCCACTGTCGTTGGCGGAACGACCACGGGCAACGCGGAAGTACTGGTCCAGCTCGGAGCCTTGCAGCCCCTGCACTCGGGCCGGCAGGTTGCCGAGGGTAAAGCTCAGATCCAGCACCTGATCATAGAGGGAAAAATCCCCCACCGGGATCAGATCGAGTCCCGCCTGACGCTTCCAGTTCTGCACCCGCAACTCGGCGGCGGTCTGCAGCAGTTCGGCTTCGCTTTTCTCGCCTTTCCAGAAGGATTCCTGGGCAAACTTCAATTCTCGCCGCGCCCCGATGCGCGGAAAACCCAGATTGTGTAGACGGCTTTTTGTCTGTCGCTGAAGGCTCTTGTTCTGTGGCTGATGGGTCTTGTTCTGTGGCTGAAGGCTCATGACTCTCTCCAAAATTCAATTCGGAGACGATGCTAGCCCTTATGAATGATGAAAAATAATGGCATTATCTCATCAACCCATTAATTCTGATCATGGATTGAGATGCTCGATCGCCACCACCTGATGATACTGCGCGCCGTGGACCAACAGGGTTCGCTCACCGCAGCCGCCGATACCCTGTGCCTCACCCAATCCGCCCTGAGTCATTCGGTGCGAAAGCTGGAGCAGCAGCTGGGCACCGCCGTGTGGCAGAAAGAAGGCCGTCGCCTGCGTCTGACTCAGGCCGGCCGCTACCTGCTGCGGCTGGCGGAACGGCTGCTGCCGCAGTTCGAGCATGCCGAAGCGATAATGCAGCAGTTTGCCAGCGGCCAGCGCGGCACCCTGCGCATCGGTATGGAATGCCACCCTTGCTATCAGTGGTTATTAAAGATAGTGAACCCTTACTTGCAGCAGTGGCCCGATGTGGATGTGGACGTGCGGCAGAAATTTCAATTTGGCGGCATGGGCGCCCTCTACGGCCACGAGATCGATCTGCTGGTCACGCCTGACCCGCTGCACCGCAGCGGCCTGATCTTCGAACCGGTGTTCGATTATGAACAGGTGCTGGTAGTGGGTCCTGATCATCCCCTGCACGGCCAGCATCAGGTGGAACCGGAGCAACTGCTCAACGATATTCTGATCACCTACCCGGTGGAGCCGGAACGGCTGGATATTTTCAACCGCTTTCTGACTCCTGCAGGCTGTGCACCGCGCCGTCACAAGCAGATCGAGACCACCGACATCATGCTGCAGATGGTGGCCGCCGGTCGTGGGGTCGCCGCATTGCCGCGCTGGCTGGTCAGTGAGTACCAGCAAAGATTGCCGCTGCACCCGCTGCAGCTGGGAAAATCAGGTGTGGCCAAACAGATTTTCCTTGGCCTGCGTAAAGAGGATGTGGAGACTGACTACCTGAACGCCTTTGTCGAACTGGCCCGACGCCACAATACCCTGACGGCCAGCGTTGATGCCAACCGGACCTGAACATGCCGACCACTGACCCACATATTGCCCTGACCAATTTTATCCACCGCCACCCGCGCCTGCTGGTGCTGACCGGCGCCGGTATCAGCACTGACTCCGGCATCCCTGACTATCGCGACAGCAATGGCGAGTGGAAACGCAAGCAGCCGGTACAGCACCCGGACTTCATGCGCTGCGAGCACACCCGCAAGCGTTACTGGGGACGCAGCCTGGTGGGCTGGCCGGTGATGCGTGATGCCCGTCCCAACCCTGCCCACGATGCACTGGCGCAACTGGAACAGCTGGGTCATGTGGACCTGCTGGTAACGCAAAACGTGGACGGCCTGCACCAGCGAGCCGGCAGCCAGAAGGTGATCGACCTGCACGGCCGTTCCGACCGGGTGATCTGCATGAGCTGTGATTTCAGCTGCAGCCGTGACGAGGTACATCATCGCAGCGCTGATCTGAACCCCACATTCACCTCATTCAGTGCCGAAACGGCACCGGACGGCGATGCGGATCTGGAGGTGGATTTCAGTGATTTTCGCATCCCCGACTGCCCGCACTGTGGCGGCATCTTGAAGCCGGATGTAGTGTTCTTCGGCGATAATGTACCCAAACAGCGGGTAACGGATGCACTGGATGCACTGCAGCGGGCCGATGGCCTGTTGGTGATCGGCTCATCGCTGATGGTCTATTCCGGCTTCCGCTTCTGCCGCCGTGCCCAGGAGTGGAACAAACCGATCGCCTCACTGACGCTGGGCAGAACCCGCGCGGATGAGTTGCTCAGTCTGAAGATCAGCCATCCAATCGGACCCGCCCTGTCAGGCACCCTGCAGCTACTGGCAACAGACCCTATTCTTCACAACAGGTGATATCATCACCCTTAGCCCTATATACTGGGTACATCACTACCTGTTGACGGAGCCTCAGCTGATGAATTCAGCCATTCATTCAGCCAAGCCTGACCGTTCAGCAGTTCTGTTTCGGTGTCTGTTGCTGATCTGTCTGGCAGCTTTCATGACCCTGTCCATGCCTGCCGCGCATGCCGAATCAGTCCCGCTGGACCAGCACTGGGAATACCGCTGGGGCGACTCACCGTTCAAGGACGATACACCACTTTGGGCCATCGAATCTGATACCGCTCAGTGGCAGTCTATCGATTTTCCCTCCAATCCCCCGGGACGCAACGGCAGGGAAAACATCTGGTACCGCACCCTGATCCCTGAAGGTGGCTGGCGCGACCCGGTACTGTACATCTTCAGCGTTGACCTGATTGTCGAAGTCTACCTTGAGGGTGAGCGCATCTATCACTACGGCGAATTTGATGCCGAGGGCAAGGGCCGCTTCGAGGGCTGGCCATGGCACATGATCCCACTGCCCGAGGATGCCGCAGGCAAGCCGATCCATTTTCGCGTCTACTCCAATTACATGGACATCGGTCTTTGGGGTGAGGTCAAGATCATGGACCAGCTTGAGCTTTATCAACAAATTATAAAGGAGTCCATCGATAGCCTGATCATCACTCTGTTCAGCCTGTTGATTGCCGTTCTGGCGCTGCTGTTCGCGCTCTTCAAGTCTGGTCGTCTGACCCTGCTTGCTCTGGGACTGTTCTCGCTGGCCAGCGCAGGTCTTGCCCTGAGTACAAGCCAGGCCAAACAGTTGCTGTTCAATCATGCTCTCATGTGGGAATACATTGGAGCCGGCAGCTACTATCTGCTGCCCATCGCGCTGGCGCTGATGTTGCAGGCATGGTTTGGGCGACTGCGATGGCTTTACCGCTCACTCGTGGGGCTGTTTCTGGTGTATCTGATCGGCGCTTTGGGGCTTTCGCTCGCGGGCGTGGTGAGCCTCGCCAACACCTACCCTCTGTTCGACCTGCTGTTCGCGGTGCTGGTACCGGGCATGCTGCTGTGTACACTGCACCGGCTGCCTCAAGCTGACAGCGACCAGCGTATCATGCTGTTGGCCACCACCACCCTGACACTGCTGCTCCTGGTGGACATGGCGGTTGCCCATGGCTGGATCGCCTGGAGCCGAATCCCGGTCGGCTGGGGTTCATTGATGTTTTCATTGGCCATTGTGGCGCTATCGTTGCGGCATTTCATTCACACCCAGAACGCACTGGCACAACTGAATGCCACACTTGAGAACCGCGTGGCCGAACGCACTTCAGAGCTGAAGATACTGGCTCGGCGCGAAGCTGACCGTGCTCGTGCTCTGGAATTCGGCAATCGCAAGCGTGCACTGCTGGATAAAATGATAAGCGCAATGGAGCAGAGCGAGACTGTTGAGCACGCCATTGAACGGATGACTGAGCATTTTCCCGACCTGTGTGAGCCGCTGCCCGGCGGACTTTACCGCAGTACTCAGCATCACTGGGAACTGGAATTACACTGGTGCCAGGAGACTCTGCCCTCGCGCCATGCGTTAACTGACACGCCCCGGCCTGAAGGGGATGAGTGGCACAACTTCCGTATCGAATATGAAGACCCCCGCAACGGCAACCAGCTGGTCGGCATGCTGGTGGTCAATCTCGACAGCCGCAATATCAACTTTGAGCAGCTTAACCCGTTGACACTGCAGACCCTGCTTCTGCGCGCCGTCGACCGGATCAACCTGACACTGTCCAAAATTGTACTGCAACAGGCCCTGAACCGTTTTTCTTATGAGGATGCGCTCACCGGGCTCAATAACCGGCGTTTTCTCGATGAAATGCTGTCCCGCGAGGTCGCCTTGACCCATCGCAACCACACTCCATTGGCGCTGATGATCTGTGATATCGATCACTTCAAACAGCTGAA
Organism: Marinobacterium sp. MBR-109; assembly: GCF_040547565.1. Classification (NCBI taxonomy): domain Bacteria; kingdom Pseudomonadati; phylum Pseudomonadota; class Gammaproteobacteria; order Oceanospirillales; family Oceanospirillaceae; genus Marinobacterium; species Marinobacterium sp. MBR-109. Next base: position 163,356 of record NZ_JBEPPZ010000003.1, on the reverse strand, counting down.
CGACACCTATGGCCACGCGGCCGGAGACGAAGTCCTGCAAAGTGTTGCACAGCTGCTGCATGCCACCTTCCGCGAAACCGATATCATCTGTCGCTTTGGTGGCGAAGAGTTTGTGGTGGTCATGCCAACGGCAACACTGCAGGAGTGCCAGGATCGAGCTGAACAATTACGCATCAACATGGCCAGCCAGACATTCACATACGGTACCGAAATGATCGGCCCCGTGACCCTTTCAGCCGGGATCAGCGCCCTGCACAGAGACAATGATACAGCCGATGACCTGCTGCGCCGGGCCGATAATGCGCTGTATCAAGCCAAGGCAGGCGGTCGCAATCGTGTCATCAGTGCCGATACCGGTGCCAGGCATCAGATATAGCCTGTTGACCTAAACGCCTAAAGCAGTGGCACGGATACTATCCGTGCCAGCGGCCCGAACAGCTCACTGGCACGGTAGCAACTCAGCTCCAGCTCACTCACCCTCAGCGTCAACGGCTCGATTTGATTGAACGCGTTCAGCCCAGCCTGCAGCCGCTGCCAGGGCAGTGCCTGTTTATACAAGCCAACCGTCAGATGCGGCACATAATCCGCCTGTCGCACCTCAGGGCTGATGCACTGAAGCCGTTCACGCAGCATTGCCAACACACCTTCCGAATCATTCACCTGCAGATAGGGCGCACTGGCAAAGCTGTCGAGCCCTCCAACCTGAAGCTCAAAGGGTGTCTGTGCCAATGCCTCAAGGGCTTCGACCTGCAACTGCCGCAGCTGCACAGTGAAATCGTCATTCCTGCACTGCTCCAGCGCATCAAACCCACAGACAAACAGCGTTATATGGGCCTGCCGACGATAGCCTTGATGCAACCAGGATGACAGATGCCTTTGCGCGGACTGCAGACGCTGCAGCACAGATCTGTCATGCACAGGTAACGTCCAGACACAGTAAAACTCGCGACCATGGTGCCACTCGGGATAATCACGCAATTCGCAGGGGATGGTAGAGACAGGAGAGGTGTAAGGCATGACATGGAATGTTAACGGGTGCGGGCCGACACTTCAGCCCCTGAAACAAAAAACGGGCCGCAGGGGCCCGTTTTCTTAGCGCTTATCGAACTCGAGGTTCAGATAGCGACGATGTTCTCAGCCTGAGGACCTTTCTGGCCCTGAGTAACTGTGAACTGAACCTGCTGGCCTTCAGTCAGGGTTTTGAAGCCTGAACCGGAGATGGCGCTGAAATGGGCGAAAACGTCCGGGCCGCTCTGCTGTTCGATAAAGCCGAAGCCTTTAGTTTCGTTGAACCATTTAACGGTGCCAGTAGTAGTAGACATAATAGTATTCTCGTTCGAAATATAATGTGTGAACACTGCCAGCGAAATGCTGATCAGGTTCGGGTAATGCTTTAGGTAATGCAAGGACTTATGAAAACAGAACGAGGTACATACGATTAGGCAGGACTTCGAAATGGTGCATAAATGCAGGTGTTACTCTCAAGCCATTGCAGTGTACGCTGATTCGGTAGGGAGTCAAAGCTTTATTTCAACTATTTTCAGGCATTGCCAAAAAACAGTGAACAAAAAAACGGGCCACAAGGGCCCGTTTTTTAGCGCTGACTGAACTCGAGGTTCAGATCGCGGCGATGTTCTCAGCCTGAGGACCTTTCTGGCCCTGAGTAACATTGAACTGCACCTGCTGGCCTTCGGTCAGGGTTTTGAAGCCTGAACCAGCAATGGCGCTGAAATGGGCGAAAACGTCCGGGCCACCGCTCTTCTGCTCGATGAAGCCGAAGCCTTTAGTTTCGTTGAACCATTTAACGGTGCCAGTAGTAGTAGACATAATAGTATTCTCGTTCGAAATATAATGTGTGAACGCTGTCAGCAAAATACTGATCAGGTTCGGGTAATGCTTTTAATAATACAAGGACTTATGAAAACAGAACGAGGTACTTACGATTAGGCAGGACGTCGAATTGGTGCATAAATGCAGGTGTTACTCTCAAGCCAGTTCAGAGTACGCCTATTATTGCCCCGGTGACAGCTTTATTTAACTTATTTCAATTAAAGGCTGCCGCTTTATATTCAACAGCAGCCTTTTCAATCGCTTAACGTGATTTCGGCTGGCAAACCTGATCACCGTAATAATTGTTGCTGTAATTGCAGTCAGTGCATGCCTGTTGAGTCACCGGCAGAGCGGCAACCACAGCCGGGCGTGATGGATGCTCAAAGGATGAAGCGATGTAGCGGGCAACGTCAGTCATGTTGAAAGCTCCTTGGGTGTCAGTTGCAACCAGATTACCCCCTGACGCTTAGTTGTTGAAATTTATTGTTTTTAGAATATCAATTGTCTAAAGCTATAAGAAGTGAGTCCTATCCGGCCGTACCGGCCTGATCGAAATTCACACAGTGGATAAAAAAGATAACAGGATATTCCACAGGCACACACATCACTGTCCACAGCACCCCGAACCTCCGGGCAGAAACTCCGCCAGGGTTGACATCCACATTGTGCATCAAAACGATCACCCCCTGATCAGTTTTACAGATCCCGTACTGCAAGGGCTTAAGGGCGATGTTTGGACCCGTTGTGCCGAGGTTTTCCACAGAACTGTTCAGGGGTTCTGGGGATGGTTTTCACAGAAGTAATTTTTCTTCGACTGCGGCGGCGGGAGGAACCTAAAAGATATGCACAGATGTTGCGGGATTGATGGGTGTGCATAACTCGACACACAAGAACATGTTAAGCTTTGTACAGTCCAGCTTGCTCAAGGTACTCGCATGACAGACATTGTTGATAAAGCGACCCGCTCAAGAATCATGTCGTCAATCAGAGGGAAAAACACAAAACCCGAGATGACTGTCAGGCGCTTCTTGCATGCAGCAGGCTTCCGCTATCGACTTCACTGCAAGGATTTACCGGGCAAACCGGACCTGGTCCTGCCAAAATACAACCTGGTTGTTTTCGTGCATGGATGCTTCTGGCATCAGCATCATGGATGTCATTACGCATATACTCCCGCTTCCAATGCCGTACAGTGGAGAGAAAAGCTTGAGGGGAACAGGCAGCGGGACTTGGTACAGCAGCGACAGCTGCTGGACATGGGGTGGCGAGTGTTGGTTGTTTGGGAGTGTGGGCTGAAGCACTCCAAACGAAAATTTGAAGAGATTACTTCAGCCATCCGAAGTAATGATCAACGGCAGGAGTGGCCGGTAGAGCCACCCAGGTCCTCAGAGGCAAAACGAGGTAAAGGCAACAGTAGCGGCTCTTCCGATACTGCAGCCCTCGATATGTATTAATTGGCTATGGGGAGGGGCATTCCAATTTGCTTCGGGCCTGATTTGAATATGGGACTACCCTTTACCTGAGGAGCGAGAGGGATTCGATCTCTAAGCAGTTCAGCAACAGCTGCAAACACAGGTACAACAACCGAGTTGCCAAACTGCCGGTAAGCTTGGGTATCTGATACAGGGATGACCATTTCATTCCCTCCTACTTCATCGAAACCCATCAGTCTCGCACACTCCCGTGGCGTCAGCCTGCGTGGCCTGTTGATCATATTGTGCTCAGAATAGAAATCACCGCTCGGATCAAAACCGCGGTCTACCAATATTTCAGATCCATCCTTGTGATAACGTGCCGACAAGGTTCTTGCAACTGTATTGGGACCAGTAAGACCGAACCCGAATCCGTTACCCTTGGCACGATGTTTCTCGGCATATTTGTAGAGGTATTCCCACAGCTTCGGTGTCAGGATGTACTTGTCATCAACTTCGGCATCAAGAATGTCACCAAAGCAGGGCTTATTATGGGGATACAGCTGTTCAATATCCTTAAGGGTAAAGCCTTGATGCAATTTTAAGTCGCGTCTGAAACCGACCAGCACAATTCGCTCACGGTGCTGTGGTACGAAGTGTCGCGCATCGATTACCTTTGGATCACTCCCCTTGGCAGCATCCACATCGGCGACTTCATAGCCTAATTCATCCAGCGTTTCACAGATAACCCTGAAAGTTTTACCCTTGTCATGACTTTTAAGGTTTTTCACATTTTCCAGAAGGAAAATAGCTGGTCGCTTGGCTGCAAGGATTCGAGCCACATCAAAGAACAGTGTTCCCTGTGTATCGCACTCAAAACCGTGCTTTCTACCCAATGAATTCTTTTTTGATACACCTGCCAAAGAGAAAGGCTGGCACGGGAAGCCCGCAAGCAACACTTCGTGATCAGGAATAGCATGGTCTATGTGTGCATAGGCCTGCTCTTCAGAAACATCGGTTTGTTCAGACAGTGTTACATCACGAATGTCATGGTTGAAGACATGTTCGTCCGGATCGCAGTAATGGTTGGCCAAGTAGGTGCGGCGAGCATTCTTGTCCCATTCGGATGTAAAGACACACTTGCCGCCAATCTGCTCAAAGCCCTTGCGTATTCCTCCAATGCCGGCAAACAGATCGATGAATCTGAAGGCAGGCCTGTCATAGTGTGCAGGCCTTGCTGGCAGAAGCTTTTGCAGAATCTGATATTCGCTAAAGGTAATACGCGGTGTAGCTTTCCCTTTCAATGCTCTGTTGATGGTTTCCCGCGTCCAGTAGCCGGGGGAAGCCTTGGCGAGAACTTCCGCAATGAATTTCTGATCATAGATTTCTGAAAGCCGATGCAGCAACTGCATTTCAGCACAAAATCCGTCTTCTGGGGTATAGGGGTTAAAACTGTTCATCAGTTCCAGTTGTACCTGTGTGTTCATGACAATCACTCCCTGTGTCACATGAGTGATCAGGAGTCACGAAAATGTTCCGTATTCTCGCTATATCCCCTGACCTTAGCAAGCTGTTTCAGTCAACCTGCTCCAAATAGTCAACAGCCTGTCCTTCTCTATCAGAGCTCAGCCAATTATCCAGAGCAGAAATCATGATGTGATACTGATCGTAGAACTCGAAGAACGGAAGGTCCCACTCTAATACAGAACGCAGCCGCTCCACTGGATGAAACTCATCCATCAAGTATTCATTTGCATCTAAGTAGTCATGGACTTCGGAAAAGTTACCAATTTTTTCAGGTAATACCCCTCTTCTGAAATCCTCTTCCATCCAGAGTTGGGCGATTTGTGTACGGTAGTTTACAGCCTGTCTAATCGTAAGCTCTGAACCGTTCGGTTCATCTACCGCGGAGGCAATGTCCTTCCGTGCACTCAGATCATCAAGGATTGTCATCGTTTCCATACGACCTCCAATGTGTCAATGTAGTGACAAAAAATCAATTAATAGACACATATTAACCCATATTGAACATAACTGCCATTAATACATGTTTATATATACAGTATAATTCATGTTTTCGACTTTCCTATACGTCAAAAAGCAAACAAATTATTTCCCCGTCTACTTGGAACCATCAGGTACACCAGAACATGTTTTTCTGATAATTTGAGCTCAGGAACACTGGACTGGAGATAGGGAAGTGACTGCAGATCTCTCATTGGAAGCCATCTGCCGCAAGATGCAGAAGCTGGGTGCTCAGCGAATAATTCTCAAACCTCTTGCCAACAACGACAACTCCAAACAGCAGATCTATCTTGGATCTGACTTCCATGTCATAAGGCAAATCCCTTCCGGAAATGTTCGCAGCGCTGGAGTCGGTAAATACGGACCCGTTTTCAAAGCCCCAATAAACCTGTATTGGTTTTCGATGGACGGAACAGTGGAACTGGCTAAAGGCTCTCAACTGATCCTCTACCCCAAGTACCCTGAAGTGCGACTATCCGGCATGGTCAGAGGTTGCTGTCTTGCACCTTCTCATTTGCTTCAGCCACCGACAAAGGAAGAGCGTAAAGCTCGTGAAGGGAGTACTAGATATCTGATACTCGGTGTCAGAAAGGAAAGTGTTCTTGCCTGGGTCAGTGCATGGAAAGACTTCGCCTCTTTGGAAGCAACTGAGCTGATCAATCGTGGGGCGATTTCACTTGCAACCAGCGTATTTTATGAATATTGCCTTCAACCGCAGCAAAGCACTGATAGTCGTACCCAGCTGATTCATAAACTTAAGGAAATCTATCACAACAGCCCCCACTCAGGACGAAGACTCAACGCTAAAGGTGTACTCCTAGATTACAAGGCACAGAACGGGGCAGGCTACACCCTTGAAGCCCTTTTCGGTATTACCCCAAACGGGCACTCATCACCTGACTTTATGGATTGGGAACTCAAAGCCCACTCTAGCGGGCCGGTAACTCTGATGACACCGGAGCCAGATTCAGGAAGTTATCGGCAAGATATCCTTGCTTTTATGGATAGCTACGCAACAAGTACCAGCGAGTCAAAAAAGAACTTCGCCAGCAGACACAACATCAATATTTTTAATAAAAAATCCGGCCTGACACTGAGATTTGAAGGATACGATAAATCTTCCGGCCAAATTAGTGATCCCGATGGAGGTTTGATGCTGCGAGATAGTGCAGGTAACCTTGCAGCAGGCTGGTCCTTCAGCAAGATGATCGAGATATGGAAACGTAAGCACGCAAACACATGTTTTGTTTCCTACAAGCGCCACCCGGACATCAACGCCTACAGTTATGGCCCTAACATCCTGCTAGCAACGGGTACAGATCTGGCCAGCTACTTGAATGCACTCGCAAATAGCATTATTTACTATGATCCGGGTACTAACATTAAATATGTAAAGAAAAGGCAAACTTGGGTACCCAAGAAGCGCAACCAGTTCAGAGTTAAGGAAGGTGATATCAATACCCTGTATGTGGCTGTGGAAAAAATTAATCTTGAAGACTGACGAGGCTAAAGCGACGCAGATTTTTGATGACCTTTTACTGCTTACTGCGCACACTGAATACCGCCACAACACACTCCATGAAATCCAGATCTGTGTACTTGGATTAATTCAGGCCAAACCATGCATGGAACGTCCGGCGAAATGATCCGGGTCTCTTTGTAAGTGAGCTTTTCTGATCCAAACTCATATCAGATAGAAGCCAGATGGTAGTTCCACTCAAGACTATCCGTGAGCACCTTGATACGATGCAGCCTACCCTGCCACACCAGCCTTTGCCCATCCCGACTGCTTTTGGCAACTCTCTGTTGTTCTGACTTAACCTCAGGGCAGATCTATAATATTCCCCTTATCTAATAAACCATGCCGCGCCAATAGGCGTATACCGGCACGGATGAACATTCTCTACGCTTAAACAGGAGCTGCTTGTGCTGCCACAACGTTACACCCGTCTGGTAACGACCCTGCTGATGTCGGTCTGTATGGTAACGGCCATGACCTTTGTAATTACCGGTATCAACACCGGCTTTGGTGATGGGTTCATGGCTCGCTGGGGTAAGGCAATTGTCATCGCCTGGCCGATCGCATTCGCGCTGATTTTCATTCTGGCCAAGCGAATGCAACAACTGGCCAGCCGAATCTGCAGCCTGCAGCATTGACCGCCTTTTCCTCCTGAGTCCTTGCACCTGGCACCCGTTTGAGGTGCCTGTAGGCCTGCCACTTAAATAGCCATTCGCTATCGAATCATTTACTACGATTAATTTCACACATTCATAGCCTCTCGGTACCATAGCTCCATATTCGAGATGCGCCTAACGCCGAACAGGAGATCCACAGGACAGGCGGGCGGTCGCAATAAACAACTTTACTGAGAGATGACGCACATGTTGGATACCAATCTGAAGCAGCAGCTGAACACCTACCTGCAGAACATCGTCGCTCCGATCGAGCTGACCCTGACCACCAATGACAGCCCCAAGTCTCAGGAGCTGGCTGATCTGACCCATGAAATCGCCGAGCTGTCTGACAAGATCAGTGTGAAGGCAGGCAACGACCGCCGTGCACCGAGCATGGCCGTTGGCGCCGCCGGTCAGGCACCGCGGGTGAACTTCGCCGGTATCCCCATGGGTCACGAATTCACCTCGCTGGTGCTGGCACTGCTGCAGGCCGGTGGTCATCCGTCCAAGGCTGATGCCGCGCTGCAGGAGCAGATTCGTAACCTGAAGGGCGAGTTCCACTTCGAGACCTACATCTCGCTGTCATGCCAGAACTGCCCGGACGTGGTACAGGCGCTGAACCTGATGGCAGTGCTGAACCCGAACATCACCCACACCATGATCGACGGTGCGCTGTTCCAGAAGGAAGTTGAAGAACGCCAGATCATGGCTGTTCCGTCCGTCTATCTGAACGGTGAACACTTCGGTCAGGGCCGCATGACGCTGCCCGAGATCGTTAACAGGCTGGACACCGGTGCCGCCGAGAAGAAAGCAGCCGAGCTGAACGAGCGCGAGCCTTACGAAGTGCTGGTTGTCGGCGGTGGCCCGGCCGGTGCCTCTGCGGCGATCTACGCCGCACGTAAAGGCATCCGTACCGGTGTGGTCGCAGAGCGTTTCGGTGGACAGGTGATGGATACGGTCGGCATTGAGAACTTCATCTCCGTGCCCTATACCGAAGGCCCGAAACTGGTGGCCAGCCTGGAGCAGCACGTCAAGGAGTACGAGGTTGACGTGATCACCGAGCAGTCCGCCGCCAAATTGACCAAGGGCGAGCTGATCGAGGTGGAGCTGGCCAGCGGTGCGACCCTGAAAAGCCGCAGCGTGATTCTGGCCACCGGTGCCCGCTGGCGTGAAATGAACGTGCCGGGCGAACAGGAGTACCGCGGCAAGGGCGTGGCCTACTGCCCGCACTGCGACGGCCCGCTGTTCAAGGGCAAGAGTGTAGCGGTGATCGGTGGCGGCAACTCCGGCATCGAAGCGGCGATCGACCTGGCCGGACTCGTGAAAGACGTAACCGTGCTGGAGTTCTCCGACACCCTGCGCGCCGACAGCGTGCTGGTGAAGAAGGCGGAATCTCTACCCAACATCAAGATCATCAAGCAGGCGATGACCACCGAGGTGCTGGGTGATGGCAACAAGGTGATCGGTCTGAAATACAAGGACCGCAAAACCGATGAGTCTCATGTGGTGGATGTGGCCGGTATCTTCGTGCAGATCGGTCTGGTACCGAACAGTGAGTGGCTGAAGAACACTCTTGAACTGACCGAACGCGGCGAGATCGTGATCGACAGCCACGGCGCCACCTCCATGCCGGGTGTATTCGCCGCCGGTGATGTGACCGCGACGCCGTACAAGCAGATCATCATCTCGATGGGATCAGGCGCAACGGCTGCGCTGGGTGCCTTCGATCACCTGATCCGCAACTGATCGCCCCTTCAAAGCGAACTCTATCTCTCTTCAGCGTTTTGCTGACTTCCACCGCCCTTCGGGGCGGTTTTTTATTTGGGGTCCGTCAAGAAATCAGTATGTTCTTCCGCTTGAGGTAGTGCTGAATATCATCAAAGGTCGCGATCACAAAATCGGCTTCTTCGATGATCAGATTGAGGCGCTCCAGGCGCTCTGCTGCCTGCTCGGGATAGTGATGTGCAAACTTGTTACGCAACACAGCAGCGGTACCGAACTCCTCTGCTGAACGAATCGCACCCAGCTTTTCCATCAGCAGAGTCTTGTCCCGGTTGGATTTATCCGAAATATCCTCCTGTTCAACATAGGCAATCCCCCTGAACAGATGGTCCTGAATCATCGCAACCGTCTGGGAATACCTTAGAATCAGGGCATCAATGGATTCTTCCTGCTCATCCGTCAGATGCTCCAACTGAGCCTCAGCCAGAGGAAACAAAGGCCGCACCTTGTTTACGGAATAGGTCAGTTTGCCAATCCGTTGCTCGCAAGCTGCAACATTGGTTGCCAGAATGCGTTGTTCCTTGCTCAAAGCTGCACTCCTTCTCGTGCTATGGCGTGAATGGGCTCATCGGGCATATCACGCTGTTTTACCAGCAAATCAACATGGGTATCGCAAGCGCCGCTGATGCGGTATTCAAGCAGTAGCCTTTGCTTCAGCGACAGCGGTTGGCTGGTTTCAAAAAACAGATCAATGTCCCCGCCACGGCGGTTTACATCAGCCCGAGAACCAAATAGATAAATTTTCCCTTCAGGATCAACCGACATCAGCAACTGCCGAATGGCCTGTTCTTCCCGAGTCGTTAATCTGTATTGGGTTGCCATACGAAATATCCCGCTTATGCCTTCTGCAGGCAGTATAGCGACCTTTGCATTTGGCTTCACAGAAGCAGCATCACCTGATCACCACGGCAACCCGCCCTTGAAGCGTTCAATCAGGAAATCACACAGCAGTTGCAGTCGCGGCGAACGCTGTCGTGCCTGTGGATACACCAGCCAGACGCCGCTGTAGGGGTAACGATACTGCTCCAGCATCGAGATCAGCTCGCCACGCCTTAGGGCCGGCTCGACATAATAGTCGGGCAGCTGAGCGATCCCCAATCCCTTGCTGACCGCGTCCAGCAGCGCGGGGCCGGAGTTGGAACGCCAGTTGCCGCTGACTTTCAGCTCCTTGCGCTGGCCGTTTTCGCTGAACAGCCAGAAGCTGTTGGACCCCATCAGGCAGTTGTGTCGACCCAGCTCGGACAGTGTGTGCGGCATGGGGTGACGCTGCAGGTAGCCGGCGCTGGCACAGAGGTACTCGCGCCGGTCACACAGCCGCCGTGCCAGCAGTGAGGAATCTTTCAGCGTGCCCATGCGCACGGCCAGGTCATAGCCTTCGCTGATCAGGTCGGTCTGGCGGTTGGTCAGATGCAGGTCGAGACTGATCCTGGGGTACTGCAGCATGAAGTCGTTCAGCTGCGGCGCCAGAAAACGCTCACCAAAGGTGGTGGCGCAGGTGACCCTAAGGGTACCGGATGGCTCTGCCTGAAAGCTGGACAGCTCTTCTTCCGCCGCGCTGAAGCCCTGCAGCAGTTCTCGGCAGTGCTGAAAGTAGTGTTCGCCCGCTTCACTGAGGCGAAACTTGCGCGTGGTGCGATACAGCAATGGCGTGCTCAGTTCGGCCTCCAGCCGGGCGACCAGCCGGCTGATATGCGAGGGCGAGACCTTGAGTTTGCGTGCCGCCGCCGAAAAGCTGCCCTGCTGTACCACCTCGACAAAGGCTTCGATCGCTTCCCAGTGCCGCATTCTATGTTCCCCGCCCGTCTGATATAGACCCTGTATGCCAGAATTATTGCAGCTGAGCAAAAATACTTTTCGATTGCTGTCATTATCACGGAACAGATCAGGGGCTACACTTCAGCCATCACGTTTATCTCAACATCTGTACCTGAATCGGGAGATCACCATGAAGTCACGCGCCGCCGTTGCCTGGGAAGCAGGCAAACCCCTCACCATCGAAGAAGTGGACGTTCAGGGCCCCAAGGCCGGTGAAGTGCTGGTACGCATCGTCGCCACCGGCGTTTGCCACACCGATGCCTTTACGCTCTCGGGTGCGGACCCCGAAGGGATCTTCCCGTCGATTCTGGGCCATGAAGGTGCCGGTGTGGTGGAAGAAGTGGGCCCGGGTGTCACCACGCTGAAACCGGGTGATCACGTTATTCCGCTTTATACCGCCGAGTGCGGCAAGTGCAAATTCTGCCTCTCCGGCAAAACCAACCTGTGTCAGGCAGTGCGCGCGACTCAGGGCCAGGGCCTGATGCCTGATGGCACCAGCCGCTTCTCCATCGGCGGCAAGACGCTGTTCCATTACATGGGCACGTCCACCTTCTCCGAATACACCGTGGTACCGGAAATCTCGCTGGCGAAGATCCATGTCGACGCGCCACTGGAAAAGGTCTGCCTGTTGGGCTGTGGCATCACCACCGGTATCGGTGCCGTTCTGAATACGGCCAAGGTTGAGCCGGGCTCTACCGTGGCGATCTTCGGTATGGGCGGCATCGGCCTGTCCTGCATTCAGGGCGCCCGTATGGCCGGTGCCGAGCGCATCATCGCCATCGATATCAACGAAAGCAAGTTCGAGATGGCCCGCCAGTTCGGGGCCACCGATTGCGTCAACCCGAAAGACTATTCTGATCCGATCCAGCAGGTGATTGTGGATATGACCGACGGCGGCGTTGACTACTCGTTCGAGTGTATCGGCAACGTGCAGGTGATGCGCTCCGCGCTGGAGTGCTGCCACAAGGGTTGGGGTGAGTCGATCATCATCGGTGTGGCCGGTGCCGGTGAAGAGATCTCTACCCGTCCGTTCCAGCTGGTCACCGGCCGCGTCTGGAAAGGCTCCGCCTTCGGTGGCGTCAAGGGCCGCAGCCAGCTGCCGGGTTACGTTGAGGACTACATGAACGGCAAGATCGAGATCGATCCGTTCATCACCCACACCATGGGGCTGGAAGACATCAACAAGGCGTTTGACCTGATGCACGAAGGCAAGAGCATCCGTTCGGTGATTCTGTTCGATCAGTAATCAAGGAGAGTCCCATGACTCAAGCAGCCCCCGAGCTGGTCGCCAGCAACAAATGCTTTGACGGTTGGCTCAAGCGCTACAAACACAGCTCGACGACGACCGGCACGGAGATGGTGTTTGCCATCTACCTGCCGCCGCAGGCACAAACGCAGCCGGTACCGGTACTGTACTGGCTGTCGGGCCTGACCTGCACGGATGAGAACTTCATGCAGAAGGCCGGTGCCCAACGCGTTGCCGCCGAACTGGGCATCGCCATTGTTGCGCCGGATACCAGTCCGCGCGGTACTGATCTGCCCGGCGAGCATGACAGCTACGACTTCGGCTCGGGCGCCGGCTTCTACGTCAATGCGACCGAGGCGCCCTGGTCAGGCCACTACCGCATGTACGACTACGTCACTGACGAGCTGCCGGCGCTGATCGAACAGCATTTTCCGGTAACCCAAAAACGCGCCATCAGTGGCCACTCCATGGGCGGTCACGGTGCGTTGATCTGTGCGCTGAAAAATCCGGGCCGGTATCTGTCGGTGTCGGCTTTCGCGCCGATCAGTAATCCGATCAATTGCCCCTGGGGCGAGAAAGCGCTGAGCGGTTATATGGGTGAAGATCGCGAAAGCTGGAAAGCCTGGGACAGCTGCGAATTGATCGCCACAGCGAAGGAGCGTTTGCCGATTCTGGTGGATCAGGGCGAAGCCGATGACTTCCTGGCTGAGCAGCTGAAACCTGAAGCACTGAAAGCAGCCTGTGAAGCGGCTGGCCATCCGCTGGAGCTACATCTGCGGCCCGGCTATGACCACAGCTACTTCTTCATCGCCAGCTTTATCGAAGACCACCTGCGCCATCATGCCAAGGCGCTGAAATCAGCCTGATACTGGCCTGATATCAGTACAAAAAACGCCGACTGCACAGGGTGCAAGTCGGCGTTTTTTTATCGAGGGTCAAAACCTCAATACTTACAGCGCGGCCAGAATGGTCTCGGCGCTGCTCTTGTCGACGCCTTTTTCGTCGATGTTCAGCAGTTCCACCTTGCCGTCGTTGACGATCATGGCGTAGCGCTGGCTGCGCTTGCCGAACTGGATGCCGGACAGGTCCTGATCCAGACCCAAAGCGCTGGCGAATTCACCGATACCGTCGGCCAGCATGATGATCTCGTCGGCGTTCTGATCCTTGCCCCATGCGTCCATTACGAATACGTCATTGACCGCGGTGCAGATGATGCTGTCGACACCCTTGGCCTTGATCTCGTCAGCCTTGACCACGAAACCCGGCAGGTGAGTAAGAGAGCAGCCCGGGGTAAAGGCGCCCGGTACTGCAAACAGCACTACTTTCTTGCCAGCGAAGAGGTCAGCGGTATTGACCGCCTCCGGCCCTTCCTTGCCCATCACGCGCAGTTCTACATTGGGAATGGTGTCACCGATCTGAATGCTCATCTGGTCTCTCCACGACTGTTAATACGAACTGTATTGTTGACTGATTTACTCAGGATTGTAGCAGAACTTTTTACTCTGGGTAGAGGCTCAGTCACAATGCCGTGTCACCAAGCCGCTTTTTATCCTCAAGGCTTTAGCCAGAGCTTTTAATCAAGGCTCTTTATTATTCAAGACTCCTTAACCAAGGCTCTTCAGTCAAGATAAGCGATCCAGCCACGCAGAAGGCCGATAAAATCTTCCAGCCCCGCCTCACAGGCGTCATCTGCCAGCCCAAAGCCATCATCCAGATCGACAGGATCACTTTCAGCCTGTAGCCAGACACGGGCGCTTTCGCTGTCCAGCTGCAGACTCAGCTCTCGCCCATGCCAGTCAAACTGACCCCGCCGCTCGGTCAGCAGGTTTTCGGCTTGCTGCAGAACCTGCCCTGCCTGCAGCCGATTTTCGCCCAGCTCTTCTCCCAGCCAGCGGCCAAACAGCGCCTGTTCCATCTCGACAATCGCTTCAGGCTGATCGTAGAGGTCTCGTCTGAATTCGTATTCCATCGGGTTGTCTCACAAAAGCATGCATCCACTCGCGCCCGGTGCGCGTAAGACGGGAATAGTACACCACCTGAACCGGGACCGGATGTCCCAGGAGATCCCATGAATGACGCTCAGAGCAAATCCCGTCGCGCCGCAGCGGTACCCAGCAGCCGATTCTCGCGCATGGCCAGCCTGACAGGTCTGGCCGGGCGAGTGGCCGGCAATCTGGTCACCGAAGGCAGCAAGCAATGGATGCGAGGCCAGCGCCCGGCTCTGTCCGAGCTGTTGTTGAGCCGCAGGAATCTGGAGCAGGTGGCCGACAAACTGGCACGCATGCGCGGGGCGGCGATGAAGCTGGGCCAGCTGATCTCCATGGATTCGGGGGCACTGCTGCCGCCGGAGCTGGCGGCGGTGCTGGAGCGGCTGCGCGATGATGCAGTGATCATGCCTGCGGCCCAGCTGGTCGGCGTACTGGAAAGCAACTGGGGCAGCGACTGGGATCAGCGACTGGCTCAGTTCAGTTTTGATCCAGTTGCCGCCGCTTCCATCGGTCAGGTGCACAAGGGGCGCACCCATGGGGGGCGCGAGTTGGCCATCAAGATCCAGTATCCGGGTGTACGGCGCAGCATCGACAGCGATATCGACAATGTGGTTTCTCTGCTGCGTATCAGTGGCCTGGTGCCTCGCGATCTGGACATCGACCCGCTGGTGGCCGAAGCCAAACAGCAGCTGCGACAGGAAACGGATTACCTGCATGAGCAGCAACAATTATTGGCCTACGATGCGGCGCTGCAGGACTTTCGTCATTATGATGCGCTGGCACTGCCCGGCGTTGACTCTGCGCTATCCACGGAACAGATCTTGTGCATGGATTTCATCGAAGGTGTCAGCCTGAAACAGGCCGCCGCTGAACAGGCAGCGCTGCGCGATCATATTCCCGCCCTGCTGCTGGAGCTTTTCTTTTGTGAGCTGTTCCATTTGCGTTGCGTACAGACCGATCCTAACCCAGCCAACTACCAGTACAACCTGAAGCAGGACAAACTGGTATTGCTGGACTTTGGCGCCGTACGCCGTTTCTCGATCGACTTTGTGCAGCAGTATCACCACGCCATCTGTGCAGCCACCGACCGTAACCCAACGGCACTGGCACAAGCACTGGAAACGCTGGGCTTTTTCAGCCAGCGCCATGATGCCGCCAACCGTCAGGTGGTGCTGGATATCTTCATGGAGGCCACCGAGCCGCTGCGTACCCCAGGGGCCTATGATTTTGGCCAGTCGGATCTGGCACAACGGATTCATCAGCGCGGCATGGCGATCGGCAGCGATCCGGATGCCTGGCATACGCCACCGGCAGATGTGCTGTTTCTGCACCGCAAGATGGGCGGGCTGTTCATGCTCGCCTCCCAGCTCGGTGCAAAAGTCGATGTGCATGCCATTTTCAACCGCTATCGGGAGCTGTCATGAGTCTGCTGAGTTCCTTCGATTCTCCCATCACCGCCGTGCTGATCGGTGCCAGCGGCGGCATTGGTCAGGCGATGCTGGAGCAACTGCTGGCCGAGCCACGCGTAAGCCGGATTCACGCCTTTGCCCGCCGGATGAGCAAATCACTGCAGCAGCAGGCAACCACTCATTCCGATCGGCTCAGCCTCCACTCCATCGACCTGAACCGTGAAGCATCCATCGCCGCCTGTGCCGAGCAACTCACTGGCGCCGCCCCTGATCTGGTGTTGATCACCACCGGCCTGCTGCACTCGGGCGAGAGCCTGCCGGAGAAAAGCTGGCGCAATTTGGAGAGTGACTATTTCCAGCAGCAGATGCAGATCAATGCGTTGGCCCCGGCACTGCTGGCCAAACACCTGATTCCACTGATGCCAAGGGACAGGCGCACCGTGTTTGCGGCGCTGTCGGCGCGGGTAGGCAGTATCGGCGACAACCGACTGGGGGGTTGGTACAGCTACCGTGCCAGCAAGGCCGCACTGAACATGCTGCTGCGCTGTACCGCGATTGAGGCCAAACGGCGCTGGCCAAAGTTGGTAGTGGCAGGACTGCATCCGGGCACTGTGGACACCGCGCTATCGGAGCCGTTTCAGGCGCGAGTACCGGAAGGCAAACTGTTCACGCCCGAGTTTTCAGCCCGCTCACTGCTGCAGGTTATTGATGGCCTGATACCGGCTGATAGTGGCAGCGTGTTTGCCTGGGATGGGCAGCTGATACAGCCCTGACTCAGCCCTCTTCCGGGCGGGGGTGCCAGTGAATCCTGACCTCGCGAACACCCCAGTCGAGTGCGGAATCAACATCTTCGCCCATATAGATATCGATCTTGCGCTCCCAGCGGGAGTGCATTTTGTCCAGCACGCGATAGGTACCCGGCAAGCCTTCAATCTGTACCTGCATGTTGTAGTCCAGCCCCTCATCCAGCAGATCGCGCGACACGGCGATGGCCTTCATACCCGGCTCAAGAGTATCGCCCCAGGCCGCCAGACTGGGATCACCGATGGTCTGTGCAGGCACCGAGTTATAGGCAGACGCTTTGACCTCCAGCGTGCGCACCTCCGGCGATGACTCGGCACAGCCCGAGAGCAGCAATGCACCGGCAAAGAGCAGGCACTTGTATGAAGAAGATGGCATTTGTCACCCTGATCGAATCTTTTGCGTGACTTTACCACCAACCGGGGGTATATAGCATCTTCTCTGTTATGGAGGATGCCGCTGTGTATTCACCACCCGAGCTTGATCTCGACCTGACTCAAAGCCTGTATGACCAGATCGCTGATGCGCTGGTTGAGCGGGGCTATATTATTCTGCCCTCTGCCCTGCCTGAATCCCTTGGACATGTGCTGCGCCAGCACCTGCAGGCACTGGATGACGAGCAGTTTCGTCGAGCCGGGATCGGTCGTGAACAGGATCACCAGCTGCACGGCGAGATCCGCCGTGATCAGATACGCTGGCTGAGCCATCAGTCACCGGTCGAGGCACAATATCTGCAGTGGATGAACGATTTGCGTGAAGGGCTGAACCGGCGACTGTTCATGGGGCTGTTCGATTACGAGGCTCACTTCGCCCATTACCCTGAAGGGGCGTTCTACAAGCGTCATCTGGATGCATTTCGCGGCCAAACCAACCGCGTACTGACCACAGTGTTTTACCTCAACCCTGACTGGCAACCGGAGCTGGGGGGCGAACTGTTGATCTGGCCGACCCACGACAGCGAAGAGGTGGTCGAAAGAGTGGTGCCGTACATGGGCACACTGGCGGTGTTTCTGAGTGAGCGTTTTCCGCATGAAGTGCTGCCGGCCCGTGCCGATCGCTACAGCATCGCCGGCTGGTTCCGGGTCAATACCAGCATCAATAACCAGATCGACCCGCCCCATTAAGCTTTAAAGCAACGTCAGCGGCGGCTGCTGCAGCGCGCTCAGTTGCTCGCGCAGCTGCAGAATATGTTCGCCCCAGTAGCGCTCGGTGTTGAACCAGGTGAAGTTGTGCGGAAAGGCCGGATCTTCCCAACGTCTCGCCAGCCAGGCGCTGTAGTGCATCATGCGCAGGGTGCGCAGTGCTTCCACCAGATGCAGTTCGCGTGGGTCAAAGTCGGCAAACTCGTTGTAGCCCGCAATCACTTCCGCCAGTTGCAGCTGTTGCTGCACCCGATCATCACCGGTCAGCAGCATCCACAGGTCCTGAATCGCCGGTGCCATGCGCGCATCATCGAAATCGACAAAGTTGGGCATGTCGTCACGCCAGAGAATATTGCCGCCATGACAATCACCATGGGCCCGAATCAGTTTCACCTCACCGGCGGCGGCAAAACAGACTTCAATTCCGGCCAACAGGTCGGCACACAAACTGGTATAGGCCTCGCGCAGTGAAGACGGAATAAAGCCTTCGCTGATCAACGCCACACTGTCACGACCATAGGTCTGGATATCCAGTGCCGGACGATGCACGAAGGGGCGCACGGCTCCGACCAGATGAATACGCCCAAGGGTATGGCCCAGCTGATACAGGTGGTCGGGGTCATCCAGCTCCGGTGCGCGCCCGCCGCGACGCTTGAACAGGGAAAAGCGGTAGTCCTTGAAATGGAACAGGCTTTCACCCGCGCTGTTGGTCAGCGGAGCCACCACCGGCAGCTCCTGCTCGACCAGCTCAAAACAGAACTGGTGCTCTTCCTGTATCTGCGCGTCACTCCAGCGCAGAGGGCGGTAGAACTTGGCAATCAATGGCTCGGCATCCTCGATGCCCACCTGGTAGACACGGTTCTCGTAGCTGTTCAGTGCCAGAATACGACCATCACTGAGGTAGCCCATCGACTCCACCGCATCGATCACGGTATCGGGCGTCAACTGGTAGAACGGCTGGCTGGGATTGTCTGACATGGGGCACCGCAAGGTTCAGGGTTGGTCTCCATTCTAGCCCTCTGGACCGGTACAGCTCCAATACTGTCACCAAAATGTTTTGCCAACGTCGCTCAGTGGTCATGTGGAGAATCGAGAATGCAGCTGTAACCACACAAACAGTGAGGGAGTTACCACTATGGCACAGCTTGATATTTTTCTGCTCGGTCACCGCCCGCAGGGGCATGATGTGGTGAAACCGGCACGTTCGCGCAACGTATCCGACCTCGCAATTTCATTTACCGCAGACCTGGCGCAGTTCATGTTCGACTTCGCCGAACAATATATTCAGTGTGAAGTGGGCGATGAAATCCTGCTGCTGCGTGGACAGATCGATTGCCAGGGCATCATTTCACGCCCGGACTTTATCGATCACTTTCGCACCCGTGTTCAAAATGGGCACCATTTTGAATTACAGGACACGCTGCAGCGGCGTGAAGCCATTTGTCGTCGATCCGAGGTTTTCAAACACCGCCGTCGTACTGATTTGATGCAACAACCAGGAGTGCTTCCTTCCAGCCATCCGCAGCTGGGTTGTATGCGTTGAACGTACCGGCACCGGGTTAATCTTATTGACCCGGTGCCAGGTCCTGCTGCATCTCCTGCAGAATCCAGTCACGAAACGCCTGCATGCCATAGGTGAGCTGGCGTTTCTCCTGATAGACCAGATAGAACGCCCTTGGCTTGTCCAGCGTGATATCAAACGGCACCACCAGCTGCCCCGCTTCCAGTTCGCGCTGCACCAGTGCCCGATCAGCCAGTGATACACCGATGCCCTCAATGGCCGCCGAAACGGCCAGCGCCGTACTCGAGAAGGACATGGTTCGGGTTGATGTGTTGGCTCTGACGCCCAGCTGTTGCAGAATCTGCTGCCATTCCTGCCGTCGCCCGCTGACGTGAATCAACGTTCGTTTGAGCAGGTCTTCGGGGCTGTTCAGCCCCTCTGCCAGTTTGGGGCTGCACACCGGCGTCGACACCAGATAGCGCAGAAAGTGAATATCCACACCCCGCCAGTTGCCCTCGCCGTAATACACCGCCATATCGGTATCGGAATGCTCGAAATCGATAAAGCCGGTGGTGGAACTGAAGCGCAGTTCCACGTCCGGGTACTGTTCCTGAAACCGGGTGATGCGCGGCACCAGCCAGCGGGTCAAAAACGCAGGCGCTACGCTGATGTTGACCGCACTCAGGTTCGGCGATGTCATCAGACGCCGCGTCGCACTTTCAATTTCATCCAGCGCCAGCTGTACGGAGGGAAGGTAACGCTCGCCGGCTGCGGTCAGGCTGACCTTGCGTTTCTCGCGCCGAAACAGTTTCAAGCCCAAAAATTCTTCAAGCAACTTGATCTGATGACTGATCGCAGACGGGGTCACGAACAGTTCCTCTGCAGCTTCGTTGAAGCTCAGGTTTCGCGCGGCAGACTCAAAACTGCGCAGGGCATTGAGGGGTGGTAGGCGGCGGATGGCTGCGCTCCTCTTACTGTTTAGTTTTTTTCAACTATAGCCTGAAAAACAATCTTTTGTGGCAATGCAGCATAGACCTTAGTATAACGCCTGAAAATTAACCCCCATTTGAGGAGCTCTACTCGAAAATGTCCGACTTCAATCGCATGGTAATGACACAAAATGGTCTGGTAGACGTGGATTACTATGTTGAACAGGCTCGCCGCGAGCGTGCTGAATTCATCATGCAGGGAATCGCGTCACTGTACCGCCGCGTTGCTCGCCTGCTGAAACCGCGTCGTCCGCTGGCAGGTGCCACCGCGCTGGTTAACTGAGACAGAGTAGACTGTGGAGCGGGGCTGTACCCCGCTCCCCCGTTTTACTCCCGCAGCAGCTCATCCCCCGCTCCAGCATTCACTTCCGTTACATCCAGTTCTCTGATTGCGGCCTGCAAGGCTGCAAAACAGTCAGCATCGATTGCCGTGTGCAGATTCTCCGCCATCATCTCCAGTGCCTGAGGTATTGGAATAGCGCCGCGATAGGGACGCTCGGCCGTAATGGCATCGAAGATGTCCGCGGTCGTGATAATACGGGTTTCCCGCGTGATCTGTGCTGCCTTGAGCTGTTTGGGGTATCCCTTGCCGTCCAGCCGCTCATGATGGGCTCCGGCCACCTGTGCCAGTTCGCTGAATACGCCAATACGTGACAGGATCTCTTCCGTGAAGCGGGCATGGTTCTGCACCTGTTGCCATTCATCCGCATCCAGCTTGCCGGGCTTGTCGAGAATGCTGTTGCTCACCCCCAGTTTGCCGATATCGTGCAGCAGGGCACCGCGGCGCAACCAGCGGCGCCGTTGCGGGTCAAGATCCAGCTGCTCGGCAATCAGGTCGGTATAGAGCGCGACCCGCTCACTGTGGCCGGCGGTGAAAGGACTTTTGGCATCCACCACCTGACCAAAGGCTGCGGCCACCCTGTCCAGGTAGTCTTCATCCACCTCGACTTCATGCCCTGCCGGCGAAAGGGCCAGCACGCGCTCAGGCAGCTCGGGGCTCGCCAGCATCGGCCAGAAGTCAGCTGACGTTGCCGCCTGCTCAAGGGCTTTCACCAATGTCGGGTCAAACCAGTGGCCGCTACGCGCCCGCGCCTCATCCAGTGCCGCTGCAGGTCCGGCCGCGGCATGGAACACTTCCACCACCTGTGCCAACAGTGCCACGCGTGCATACAGCGGGATGGCATCGGCTGCCAGGCCGTCAGGCTTGCCGCTGCCGCTCCAGTGTTCGTCCAGTGAATGAATACCGGCCGCTACCGACTCACTGAAACCCAGATCACGCGCAATGGACGCGCCCCGTTCGCAGCGGGTTGCGATCAGTTCCGTGGCAATGGATTCACCATTGCGCGCAATATTCAGCAACCGCTTGAAGCGGTCGGCTACACCGGCATCACGCCCGGTATGCTGCAGCAGAAACCTGACCACCTGCGTCAGGCTGCCGTTGACCCACTTGAAGTCACGTTTGAAACCAAGATCATCGGTGCCGTACAGCTGACAGATCCGAGCGGCATTGCTGCTGCAGCCCAGGTCCTTGAGTAGAAGGGTGTAATACAGTTCCCAGCGCGCGGTGTCGTCCAGCTCCAGCTGATCCGCCAGATGCATACCGATCCAGCAACAGCGCATGCAATGCCCCGGTGGCTGCCCTTCGGTCATGTCCAGCGCATGCGACAGTGCGCTGATCAGCTCTGACAGCTTCATGCCGGTGGTTCCGGCCAGATCCCAGCGTTCCATTTACCGCTCCCGCAGCTTGTCTCAGTAATCAGTATACGCACAGAGCAGCGGGTTGAGTCACCCTGCCCGTGACACAGCCCGCGTCCACTGACCCCAGCGAGCATTCACCCAGAGCGAGAGCAGAATTACCGCGCCACCGATCAGCAAACGCGGGATGTCCGCATCCCGGTTCCAGATCACAAGATTGACGATCAGCCCGGCTGGCACCAGTGCATTATTCATGATGCCCAGTGTACCGGCATCCACCTGAGTCGCGCCCTTGTTCCAGAAGAAGAACCCCAGCCCCGAGGCCACCAGCCCAAGCCAGCCCAGCACCGTCCAGTGTGTTGTCGTATGAGGCAGACGCTCCATATTGCCCAGCAACAGAAAGGCGGGCAGTACCAGTGCAAAGGCACCAATAAAGAAAAAGCCAAACCCCTGCCAGAGGTGTTTGCCATCAGGATGGTAGTGGCGCACCAGATGGGCATAGCCGACCTGACCCGCCGCAAAGGCCAGATTGGCCAGTTGCAGAATCAGAAAGCCGGTAATGAACGCCTCGCTGACGCCGTCATAGCGGATGATTCCGGCACCCAGTACGGCCACCAGCGTCGAGACGATGGGCCCGAGACTGAAGCGGCGTTTCAGAGCGTTATCCACCAATGCCACATAGAGCGGCGTGAAAATGGTGAACAACAGCACTTCCGGCACACTGAGGTATTCAAACGAGAGATACAGACAGATATAGGTAAGCCCGAACTGCAGCGCCCCCACCAGAGTCACACCGGCCATGAAGCCGAGTGCAAAACGGGCAGGACGCAGCAGCGGGATAAATATCAGCCCCGCCAGCACAATGCGCGTCAGGACCGAAAAGTAACTGTCGACCTGACCGGCAAGATACTCACCAATCAGGCTGAAAGACACCGCCCACAACAGCGTGACGGCAATCAGGTAGTTCATTCACTATGCTCCAGCATGATGACATTACGCCGCCAGCATACTGGATTTGATCCACTTGAACAGGCCGGTTCGATGGCAGCAGGTTCAGCTTTGCGAGCGCGGCTGCATCACCAGCTCGGCCCAGGACTGAGTCGATGTAAGATCCGGCCCTGTCGCCTTGCTGGTGCCTTCCGCTGTCTTGCCCGGCACCTGCACGCGATCCGGAGCATGCGGATTGATCACATGCGGGGGCTCACCGGTGTTCAGCATAACCAGCCTTGGAGGACCGCTCATCAACAGTGGCTGCAGGGCCTGAGGCAAGCCGGCAAAGGTCAGTATAACGGTCAGGATCATAATCAGACGCAGCATGGATTCTCTCCTTAAATCGGTTCTGAACACTCAGTACCAAGACTTGTGCCACAAAAGAATATTTCTATTATTTTCAATATGTTGAAAACAAAAATCATGGTGCATGCCGAGATTTCGGCACTCGACGGGAGAAAGCGGGGGAAGAAGTGTCGCCAAATGCTTGGCAGGCAGGAGAGAATTACACTGTGCTTTTTAAAATCAACAGGTTACATGGTCTCTGTTTAGCAACAGGGTATTAAGGGCGCCCTGTAACACGGAACCCGGCCAAGGCCGGGTTCCGTGTTTACAAAGTACAACAGGCTCAGTTGATCTTCGCGTCCAGCTCTCCGCGCTCGTAACGCTCGGACATGTGCTCCAGCGAGATCGCCTTGATCTTGCTGGCGTGACCGGCGGTACCGAAGGCTTCGTAACGGGCGACACAGATTTCGGTCATTGCCTGCATGGTGGCCTTGAGGAATTTGCGCGGGTCGAACTCGGCCGGGTTTTCGGCCAGGAAACGACGCACGGCACCGGTTGAGGCCAGACGCAGGTCAGTGTCGATGTTGACCTTGCGTACGCCGTACTTGATGCCTTCAACGATCTGCTCGACCGGTACACCGTAGGTTTCCGGAATCTCGCCACCGAACTGGTTGATCACCGCCAGCCACTCCTGCGGCACGGAGGAGGAACCGTGCATCACCAGGTGGGTGGTGGGGATGCGTTCATGGATCGCACGAATGCGGTCGATTGCCAGGATGTCGCCGGTCGGCGGCTTGGTGAACTTGTAGGCACCGTGGGAAGTACCGCAGGCGATCGCCAGCGCATCCACGTTGGTGGCCTTGACGAAGTCGGCCGCTTCATCAGGGTCGGTCAGCATCTGGTCGTGGGTCAGGATACCTTCGGCACCGATACCATCCTCTTCACCGGCCTGTCCGGTTTCCAGCGAGCCCAGGCAGCCCAGTTCGCCTTCAACGGAGACACCGCAGGCGTGCGCCATCTCAACGGTACGACGAGTCACGTTGACGTTGTAGGGGTAATCGGTCGGGGTCTTGCCGTCTTCACCCAGAGAGCCGTCCATCATCACGGAGGAGAAACCCATGGCGATGGAGCGCTGGCACACCGCCGGGCTGGTGCCGTGGTCCTGGTGCATGCACACCGGCACATCCGGGAACTCTTCGATCGCCGCCAGAATCATGTGGCGCAGGAAGTTGGAGCCCGCGTACTTGCGCGCACCGGCGGAGGCCTGAACGATCACCGGCGAGTCGGTCTTGGCCGCCGCTTCCATGATCGCACGCATCTGCTCCAGATTGTTGACGTTGAACGCCGGAATGCCGTAGCCATATTCGGCGGCATGGTCCAGCAGCTGACGCATGGAGATCAGTGCCATGGTTTCACCCTTTGAATTGGTTAATCAAAAAATCTTATTTGGCTGCGCGCTGTTCAAGCATGGCAACCGCCGGCAGTACCTTGCCTTCCACGAACTCAAGGAAGGCGCCACCACCGGTAGAGATATAGGAGATCTTATCAGCGATATCGTATTTATCCACCGCCGCCAGCGTATCGCCACCGCCGGCAATGGAGAAGCCGGCACTGTTGGCGATTGCCAGTGACAGTGTTTTGGTGCCCTCACCGAACTGATCGAACTCGAACACGCCCACCGGGCCGTTCCAGATGATGGTGCCGGCGCTGGTCAGCAGTTCAGCCAGGTTTTTGGCTGACTCGGGACCGATATCCAGGATCATCTCGTCTTCAGCGACATCATCGGCGGACTTGATCACCGCTTCAGCGGTCTCGGCAAACTCCTTCGCCACAACCACATCCACCGGCAGCGGAATGTTGACCTTTTCCATCAGCGCTTTGGCGGCCGGAATCAGGTCATGTTCGCACAGGGACTTGCCCACCGGCTTGCCGGCCGCGGCCAGGAAGGTGTTGGCGATGCCGCCGCCGACGATCAGCTGATCACACTTCTCGGACAGGGCATTGAGCACCTCAAGCTTGGTGGACACCTTGGAGCCACCCACGATCGCCGCCATCGGACGGGCCGGGTTATCCAGCGCCTTGGCGAGTGCATCCAGCTCGTTGGCCAGCAGCGGGCCTGCGCAGGCGACAGGTGCAAACTTGCCAACACCATGGGTCGAGGCCTGAGCGCGGTGGGCGGTGCCGAAGGCATCCATCACGTAAACATCACACAGCGCCGCCATTTTTTTGGACAGCTCTTCGTTGTCCTTTTTCTCGCCCGGATTGAAGCGTACGTTTTCCAGCAGGACCAGTTCGCCCTCACCCACGTCAAAGCCACCATCGAGCCAGTCCTTGACCAGCGGTACGGGGCGCTGCAGCAGTTTGCTGATGTGCTCGGCCACGGGTGCCAGGGAGTACTTTTCTTCGTATTCGCCCTCGGTGGGACGACCCAGATGGGACATCACCATCACTTTGGCACCGGCTTTCAATGCCACTTCAATCGTCGGCAGTGAGGCGCGAATGCGGGCGTCAGAGGTCACCTGACCGTCTTTTACCGGGACATTGAGGTCTTCACGGATCAGCACGCGCTTGCCGGCCAGATCCAGATCCGTCATCTTCAAAACGCTCATCAGAGGAGTTCCTGTTCTTGTTGATTCAGAGATTCAGTCCTTGAGCTTCAGCCAGTACCGGGAGAGATCCAGCATCCGGTTGGCAAACGCCCATTCATTGTCAAACCAGCACAGCAGCTTCAGCAGTCGGCCACAGGACACCCGCGTTTGGGTACCGTCAACCACCGCCGAACGAGGGTCGGTGTTGAAATCCACCGATGCGTGCGGCTCTTCGGTATAGCCCAGCAACCCCGCCAGCTCATGGCTCGCGGCGGCACGCAGCATGGCATTGACCTCGAGCGGGTCGGTATCCTGCTGCAGATTGATCGACAGGTCCATTAGCGAAACGTTGATGGTCGGCACGCGCACATGAAGACACTCGAAGCGCCCGGCCAGATGCGGCAGCAGCCGATCAATACCACGGCTCAAGCCGGTATCCACCGGAATGATCGATTGCATGGCACTGCGCGCCAGCCGCAGGTCACTGCGGTGATAGCTGTCGATCACCGGCTGATCGTTCATCGCCGAATGGATGGTTGTCGTCACGCCACTGTCGATGCCGAAGTGACGATCCAGCAGATCCAGTACCGGCACCACGCAGTTGGTGGTGCAGGAGGCCGCCGAGGCGATGCGGTGCTCTGCCTTGAGGCTGGACTCGTTAAAGCCAAATACCACCGTGGCATCGATATCCGCCTGCGCCGGGTGCGAATACAGCAACCCCTTGGCACCACTGGCCAGATGACGCTCGGCATCGGCTCGGGTGCGAAAGGCGCCGGAACATTCCAGCACCAGATCCACATCCAGCTCGCCCCAGGGAATCTGCTCGGGCTCTGCCAGGCTGAATACCCGGATACGGTCACCGTTGATCAGCAGGGCTTCGCCGTCGTTTTCGACAGAACAGGGAAAACGCCCATGGGTGGTGTCATAACGGGTCAGGTAGGTGAGCGTGTCCAGATCCGACAGCTCATTGATCGCCACCACCTGCAACTGGTGCTGCAGGCCCCGCTGATACACCGCCCTGAGCACACCCTGACCGATACGGCCATAGCCGTTGATCGCAATGCGATAGCTCATGTCGTTATACACGCCACCGGGCGCACAGGGCGCCCGGCATGGCGGTTACAGCAAGCCTTCAACAGTGCTGACAACATTGTCGACAGTAAAGCCGAAATGCTTGAACAGGTCGCCGGCCGGCGCGGACTCGCCGAAGCTGCGCATGCCGACGATGGCGCCGTTCAGACCCACGTACTTGTACCAGAAGTCGGCGTGAGCCGCTTCCACGGCTACGCGCGCAGTCACGGCAGCGGGCAGGATCTGCTCCCTGTACGCTGCATCCTGCTTGTCGAAACGTTCGGTGCAGGGCATGGAAACCACACGGATCTGCTTGCCCTTGGCACTCAGCGCTTGTGCTGCATCCATCGCCAAACCGACTTCAGAGCCGGTGGCGATCAGGATCGCATCCGGCGTGCCGTCACAGTTATGCAGGATGTAGCCGCCGCGCTCTATGGCATCGATCTGAGCGGCATCGCGGTTCTGGTGCGGCAGGTTCTGACGCGAGAAGATCAACGAGCTGGGACCATCGGTGCGCTGAACGGAAGACTTCCAGGACACGGCGGATTCCACCGCGTCACAGGGACGCCAGGTTTCCATGTTCGGCGTCAGACGCAGGTTGGCGATCTGCTCGATCGGCTGATGGGTCGGGCCATCTTCGCCCAGACCGATGGAGTCATGGGTGTAAACGAACAGCACGCGCTGCTTCATCAGTGAAGCCATGCGCACCGCGTTGCGGGCGTATTCCATGAACACCAGGAAGGTGGCGCCGTAGGGGATGAAACCGCCGTGCAGGGCGATACCGTTCATGATCGCGCTCATGCCGAACTCACGCACACCGTAGTGAATGTAGTTGCCGCTGGCATCGTTGCGGGTCAGACCCTTGGAGCCGGACCAGAGAGTCAGGTTGGAACCGGCCAGGTCGGCGGAACCACCCATGAATTCCGGCAGCATCGGACCAAAGGTTTCGATCGCGTTCTGGGATGCCTTGCGCGAGGCGATGGTTTCGCCCTTGTCGGCAATTTCGGCAATCCAGGCATCCGCCTTCTCGGCGAAGTCAGCCGGCAGCTCGCCGGACAGGCGGCGCAGCAGCTCTTCAGCCAGTTCCGGATAGGCTGCCTGGTAGGCACTCAGGCGATCGTTCCAGTCATTTTCGGCACGATTGCCGGCCTCACGGGCATCCCAAAGCTCATACAGTTCTTCCGGGATCTCGAATTCAGGATGTGCCCACTGCAGCGCATCACGTGCCAGCATGATCTCGTCATGACCCAGGGGTGCGCCGTGGCACTCTTCCTTGCCCTGTTTGTTGGGGGAACCGAAACCGATGATGGTCTTGCAGCAGATCAGCGTCGGCTGCTCGGTGTTTTCGCGCGCCTGTTCGATCGCTTCACGGACCTGGTCGCTGTCGTGACCATCGATGTCACGAATCACCTGCCAGCCGTAGGCTTCAAAGCGTGCCGGGGTATCGTCGGTGAACCAGCCTTCCACTTCGCCGTCGATGGAGATGCCGTTGTCATCCCAGAACGCGATCAGCTTGCCCAGGCCCAGCGTACCAGCCAGGGCGCAGGCTTCGTGGGAAACACCTTCCATCAGGCAGCCATCGCCCATGAAAGTGTAAGTGTAGTGGTCAACGATGTCGTGGCCTTCACGGTTGAACTGCGCCGCCAGCGCCTTTTCGGCGATCGCCATGCCCACAGCGTTGGTCACGCCCTGACCCAGCGGGCCGGTGGTGGTTTCAACACCCGGGCAATAGCCGTATTCCGGATGACCCGCGGTCTTGCTGTGCAGCTGACGGAAGTTCTTCAGATCATCGATGCTGACATCGTAGCCGGTCAGGTGCAGCAGCGAGTAGATCAGCATGGAGCCGTGGCCGTTGGACAGCACAAAGCGGTCACGGTCGTACCAGTGCGGGTTGCCGGGGTTGTGCTTCATGAAGTCGTTCCACAACACTTCGGCGATATCCGCCATGCCCATGGGGGCACCCGGGTGACCGGATTTTGCTTTCTGTACGGCGTCCATGCTCAATGCGCGGATGGCATTGGCAAGTTCTCGGCGAGAGGACATCAATCTACTCCTGGGGCTGGACCCAACCTTGAGGTTTACGGAATCGGAATATAAAGGCGCAATTTTCGCCCAGATAGCGACCAGCTTCAAATCCATTTGTGCAAATGGAGTGTTTTTCATGCAGAGGTCGCAAAAAATTCAGCCAAAATCGAACCAGATGTTATGCACAAGCCCTGCGCTGACGTTAAAATGTGCGGTTTACTCAACCCAAACCGTATCAGCCCGGCATCGCCCCGGCTGCTCCTAACCCCTGTGTGAGGATTATTACCGGAAATGAGCGAATACAGCCTGTTCACCTCCGAGTCCGTGTCTGAAGGGCACCCGGACAAAATTGCCGACCAGATTTCCGATGCCGTCCTGGACGCCATCATCGCGGAAGACAAGTATGCCCGTGTTGCCTGTGAAACCATGGTCAAGACCGGTGTGGCGATCGTCTCCGGCGAAATCAGCACTTCGGCCTGGATCGACCTGGAAGATCTGGTACGTGGCGTGATCTGTGATATCGGCTACACCTCTTCTGACGTGGGTTACGATGGCGAAACCTGCGGCGTAATCAACATCATCGGCAAGCAGTCCGTCGACATCGCCCAAGGCGTTGACCGCAGCCGCCCGGAAGATCAGGGTGCCGGCGACCAGGGCCTGATGTTCGGCTACGCCTCCAACGAAACCGATGTACTGATGCCCGCACCGATCACCTTCTCTCACCGCCTGGTGGAACGTCAGGCCGAAGCACGCAAGTCTGGCCTGCTGCCCTGGCTGCGTCCCGACGCCAAGTCTCAGGTGACCTGCCGCTATGAAAACGGCCAGCCGGTGGCTATCGACGCGGTGGTACTGTCCACCCAGCATAACCCTGACGTATCCCAGGCCGATCTGCAGGAAGCGGTGCAGGAGCTGATCATCAAGCACGTACTGCCAGCCGAGCTGCTGCACAAGGGCACCCAGTACCACATCAACCCGACCGGCAAGTTCGTCATCGGCGGCCCGGTAGGCGACTGCGGTCTGACCGGCCGCAAGATCATCGTTGACACCTACGGCGGCATGGCGCGTCACGGTGGTGGCGCGTTCTCCGGCAAGGACCCGTCCAAGGTAGACCGCTCCGCCGCCTACGCCGGTCGTTACGTGGCCAAGAACATCGTTGCCGCCGGCCTGGCCGACCGCATCGAAATTCAGGTCTCCTACGCCATCGGCGTGGCCGAGCCAACCTCGGTATCGATCAACACCTTCGGCACCGGCAAGATCAGCGATGACAAGATCATCGAACTGGTACGCGAGCATTTCGACCTGCGTCCGTACGCGATCACCCGCATGCTCGACCTGCTGCACCCGATGTACCGTCAGACCGCGGCCTACGGCCACTTCGGTCGCGATCCCTTCGAGATGACCGTGGGTAACGACACCTTCACGGCCTTCCCCTGGGAGATGACCGACAAGGCTGACGCTTTGCGTGCGGCGGCTGGAATCTGATTTCAGCCCATCCCCGGCTGATGGCCGCACTTGTGGGTGACACGCTTTTCGTCATCCATGACCGCTCGACTGCCGCCTCTGACCGCCATGGACGGCGAAAATGCCGAAAATGCAGGAGCAATTTTCGGCCAGGCGGCAGACGGTCACCCACAAGCACTGCCATCAGCCTACCTTGATCAAAGCCTCAGTTTCGGCCCGGACCACCCCCCACAACTGGCATCCCCTACCTGCCCTGCGCCATAATAGCGGCTGAACTTTCTGTCAGCAGGACCGCTATGCGCATTCCCCGGGTATATGAACCTCAGCCTTTGGCCCCCGGCCTCTGTATCGATCTCGGCGACACCACTATCCAGCATGTGATCCGGGCCCTGCGCTTGCGTGAAGGCGACCGTATCTGCCTGTTCAACGGCGATGGTCATGAATACCCTGCCGTGCTGACTCAGGTCGGCAAACGCTCGGCCCAGGCAACGCTGGAACCGGCGCTGACACCGGCAGTCGAATCATCATTGCAGATTCATGTCGGTCAAACGCTATCCCGCGGTGAGCGGATGGATTATGCAGTACAGAAAGCCACCGAGATGGGCGTCAGTCGCATTACACCGCTGACCAGCGAACGCTGCGAGGTCAAGCTCAAGGCCGAGCGTGAAGACAAGCGCCTGCGTCACTGGCAACAGGTGGCGATCAGTGCCTGCGAGCAGAGCCAGCGCACCCGAGTGCCGGAAATCGCCGAGGTCAGCCCGCTGCTGGACTGGATTCAAACCGTCGAAGCCGATCTAAAACTGGTACTGCACCACCACACGGCCCGTCCCCTGCAGGCGATGGAGGCCCCCAACTCGGTCGCGCTGCTGATCGGCCCCGAGGGCGGTCTGACCGAAGCCGAAGTGGACGCAGCCCTGGCCGCAGGTTTCGAACCGGTGGCCTTTGGACCGCGGGTGATGCGGACCGAAACTGCACCGGTTGCCGCCTGCGCCATTCTGCAGTACCTCTGGGGCGATCTGGGTTAAGATTGAACGCACATTCAGCACAGGAATTTTTCAGATGACGATTAAAGTCGGCGTGGTGATGGACCCGATCGAGCAGATCACCTACAAGAAGGACAGCTCACTGGCGATGCTCTGGGCCGCCCAGCGCAAGGGCTGGGAGCTGCACTATATGGAACAGCAGCACCTGTTTCTGCGCGATGGCCGAGTGCGTGGCCAGATGGCACCGCTGACGGTCGCCATGGACCCGGACAACTGGTTCGAGCGCGGCGAGTACGTGATCCGTGATCTGGCCGAGCTGGATGTAATCCTGATGCGCAAGGACCCGCCGTTCGACAACGAGTTCATCTACAGCACTCACCTGCTGGCGATGACCGAGTCCGAAGGCACGCTGATCGTCAATCGTACCGGCAGCCTGCGTGACTTCAACGAAAAACTGTTTGCCACCCATTTCCCGCAGTGCTGCCCACCGGTTCTTGTGACCCGCAGGGCTGACCTGCTGCGACAGTTCCACGCTGAGCACAAGAATGTCATCTTCAAGCCACTGGATGGCATGGGCGGCTCCTCCATCTTCCACATTCGTGAAGACGGCACCAATCTGGGCGTTATCATCGAAACCCTGACCGCCCACGGCACCCAGACCATCATGGCGCAGAAATACATTCCCGAGATCAAGGATGGCGACAAACGTATTCTGATGATCAACGGTGAACCCGTGCCCTATGCTCTGGCCCGTATTCCCATGGCCGGTGAAACCCGTGGCAACCTGGCGGCCGGTGGCCGCGGTGAAGGCCGCCCACTCACCGACCGTGATCGCTGGATCTGTGAGCAGGTCGGCCCGACACTGAAGGAAAAGGGCCTGCTGTTCGTGGGTCTGGATGTGATCGGCGACTACCTGACCGAAATCAACGTCACCAGTCCTACCTGCATTCGCGAGCTGGACCAGCAGTTTGGTCTGGATATCGGCATGCAGCTGATGGACTGCATCGATGAGGTATTGAAAACGCGATGATCAACAGGGGCACCCGCCTGCCGCTCTGGCATCACCTGAACAGAGACAGCTTCGGCTTCATGCTGTTCATTGCCACAGCCGTGCATGGTGTGCTCCTGCTTGCCCTGAGTTTCTCGTTCCCGGAACGAGAGCCGCCGCGCCAGACACTGGATGTCACCCTGGCGCAGTATCCGCAGCAGGACGCACCGGACGACGCTGATTTCATTGCCCAGCACAACCAGATGGGCAGCGGCAGCAATGAAGAGGCCACCACACCGGCCACCACCGAAATGGCGCCGCTGGCCAGTGAAGCACCTCAGGAGCAGGCCGCTCAACAGGCACCGGCTCCGCCCGAGCCCGAAACGCCACCGGCGCCTGAGCCTGAACCGGGCAACAGCACTGAACAGCAGGACAGCCAGGCGCAAAGCCAGCAAGCAGTCGTGGCCACTCAAAGCGAGCAAAAACCCCGTGCCAGTGAGCCGAAGCCACAACAGGCCGCCGCCGCTCCACCGCCGGTCAGTGCCAACTCAACCTCTTTGCTTAACCGGGCACTGGAGATGGCCAGCCTGCAGTCACAGCTGGATCTTGAGCGTGAAACCCGTGCCAAAAAACCCCGTGTACTGCGACTGACCTCAGCTTCGACCCAGGCTCACGCCTATGCCAGCTACCTGGACAACTGGCGCCGCCGGGTCGAAACCGTGGGCAACCTGAACTATCCCGAGCAGGCACGCAATCAGGGGCTGCAGGGCAAGCTCCGTCTGCTGGTGGCACTGCGCCCGGACGGCAGCGTGGAGAACATCGAAATACTGCAGTCTTCCGGTCACCGTGCACTGGATGAGGGCGCCATTCGCATCGTACAGCTGGCCTCTCCGTTCCAGAGCTTTCCGATCGAAATGCGCAAGGAGGTGGACCGACTTGAAATCATTCGTACCTGGAAATTTGAGAAACAGACACGGGTGTACTAAGCCTTAACCATACCCAAGCGGCGAAGAGAGATTAACCATGCCCCACACCCTTACCTCACTTCGTGATCATTTCCTGATCTCCATGCCGCACCTGCATGACGAGACTTTCACCCAAACCGTTGTCTACATCTGCGACCACAGCGAGTACGGCGCCATGGGGATTGTCGTCAACCGTCCCAGCGGCATTCGCCTGTGTGACCTGCTGTCACACCTGGAGCTGGAAGACAACACCGGACTCTGGTCCGAACGCCCTGTTTTCAATGGCGGTCCGGTACGGGATGATCGCGGTTTTGTATTGCATCGCACCGAGCCGCAGCAGCAGTGGCTATCCAGCCACCCCATCAATGACGAAATAAGCCTGACCACATCGCTCGACATCCTTGAAGCGATCGCCCGCAGAGAGGGTCCTGACACCTTTCTGGTGGCACTGGGTTATGCCGGCTGGGGCCCCGAGCAGCTGGAACAGGAAATGTGTGACAACCTCTGGTTAAGCTGCCCGGCAAATTCAGATATACTTTTCCATCTGCCGCTGGAAGACCGCCTGCAGGCGGCTGCCGCGACTTTGGGGATCAATCTGAACCTGTTGCCGGCACACGCCGGGCACGCCTGACTGAACGGACTTGATGAGCAGCGACACCCAACGGGTGCTGGGGTTTGACTTCGGCACCACCCGCATAGGTTTGGCCATCGGCCAGAGCCTGACCGCCACTGCCTCTCCGATTGAGCCGGTGCGGGCTCGCGATGGCATGCCCGACTGGTCACAACTGGATGCCGCCATTGCCGAGTGGCAACCTGATGCACTGGTGGTCGGCATTCCACTCAATATGGACGGCACCATCTCCGAGATGGCACGCCGCGCACGCAAGTTCGCCAACCGGATTCAGGACCGCTACCAGCTGCCCTGCTATCTGTGCGACGAACGCCTGACCACCGCAGAAGCCAAGCGCATTCACCTGGACGCCGGTGGCGGCACCAATTTCAAGCAGGAATCGGTCGACGGTATCGCCGCCCGCCTGATTCTGGAGGACTGGTTCAACAGTCCCGACCGCATTCCCAGCCACACCCGACTGGAGGACCTCTATGGTATCGGGAACACTGAGTGTTGATGCACTGCTCGACAAGATGGCGAGCGAAACCCGCGCCCTGATCACCCGTCGCAATCTCAACGACCCGCTGATGATCGGCATCCGTACCGGCGGTGTCTGGCTGGCAGAGCGCCTGCACCGGCAGCTGGAACTGACCAGTCCGCTGGGCGTACTGGATATCAGCTTCTACCGTGACGATTTCACCCAGGTGGGCATCAACCCGAAGGTACAGCCCAGCCAACTGCCCTGCGCCACCGAAGGCCGGGACATTCTGCTGGTGGACGATGTCATCATGAGCGGTCGTACCATTCGCGCCGCACTGAACGAGCTGTTTGACTATGGTCGCCCGGCATCCGTCAGTCTGATTACCTTGCTGGACCTGCAGCGCCGTGAGTTGCCGATTCAGGCCGATGTGATCGGCGGCACTCTGGCACTGGGACCGGACCAGCTGGTCAAGCTGAACGGCCCGGACCCCCTTACCCTGACCATCCGTCAGCGTGACTGAACCGACAAGAGACTGCATCCATGTTTGAGGCCAATGACCCGAACTCCATTCAGCTGACCGCTGACGGTCAGCTGCGGCACTTCCTCACCACCGAGGGGCTGCCGCGAGAGCTGTTGATCGAGATTCTCGACACGGCAGATTCCTTCGTCGACATGGGCGAGCAGCAGGTGAAGAAAGTCCCGCTGCTGCGTGGCAAAACCGTTGCCAACCTGTTTTTCGAAAACAGCACCCGCACCCTGTCCACCTTTGAGCTGGCCGCCAAACGCCTGTCGGCGGATGTGCTGAACCTGAACATCAACACCTCGTCCACCAAGAAAGGGGAAACCCTCAAGGACACACTGATGACACTGCAGGCGATGCACTCCGACATGTTTGTCGTACGCCATGCCGACAGCGGTGCGGCGCACTTCATCGCCCAGCATGTCACCCCCAACGTAGCGGTGATCAATGCCGGTGACGGCCGTCACGCCCACCCGACTCAGGCGATGCTCGACATGCTCACCATCCGCCGTCACAAGGGCGACTTCGCCCCGCTGAAAGTC
The DNA here is from genome assembly GCF_040547565.1 of Marinobacterium sp. MBR-109. NCBI lineage: Bacteria > Pseudomonadati > Pseudomonadota > Gammaproteobacteria > Oceanospirillales > Oceanospirillaceae > Marinobacterium > Marinobacterium sp. MBR-109. The sequence goes on along the minus strand of NZ_JBEPPZ010000003.1, from coordinate 128,037 downwards.
GCGATCGTGGGCGATATTCTGCATTCGCGTGTAGCCCGTTCGCAGATCCACGCCCTGCGCACCCTGGGCGTGGACGAGATTCGCGTGATCGCGCCCAAGACACTGCTGCCGCGTCATATCGAGGCACTGGGCGTCAAGGTATATACCGAGATGGCCTCGGGCCTGCGCGATGTGGATGTCATCATGATGCTGCGGCTGCAGAAGGAGCGCATGCAAAGCGCCCTGCTGCCGAGCGAAGCTGAGTTCTACAAACTCTATGGCCTGAACCGCGACAAACTGGCCTATGCCAAACCGGATGCGGTGGTGATGCACCCCGGGCCGATCAATCGCGGCGTCGAGATCGAGTCCGAGGTCGCCGATGGCCCGCGCTCGCTGATTCTGGATCAGGTGACCAACGGCATCGCCGTACGCATGGCGGTCATGTCCAAGGCGATGAGCGGCCAACTGTCCCAGCGAGCCGTCACTGACAATGCATCACGGGAGGCCTGAGTTGATGAACATTCTGATTTCCGGTGGCCGCGTGATCGATCCGGCCCAGTCGCTTGACCAGATCACCGACCTGTATATCAGCCAGGGTGAAATTTGCGCCATTGGCACCGCTCCCGATGGCTTTCATGCCGATGAAGTGATCGATGCCGACGGCCAGATCGTCTGCCCCGGTCTGATCGACCTGTGCACGACCCTGCGCGAGCCGGGCCAGACCCGCAAGGGCACCATCGCCAGCGAAACCGCCGCAGCGGCCGCTGGCGGCATTACCACTCTGGTGGTGACACCGGATACCAGCCCGATAGTGGAAACCGCCGCCGTTGCCGAACTGATCCAGGACCGCGCCGCCGATATCGGCTTTGCCCGTGTTCTGCCCATGGGAGCACTGACCCAGGGCCTGCAGGGCGAACAGCTCGCCCCGCTGCATGGCCTGGCCAGCTCCGGCTGCATTGCCTTTACCAACCTGCGCCGTCCCTTCGGCAACAGCCAGATCCTGCTGCGTTGCCTTGAATATGCCGCCACCCATGACCTGCTGGTGGTGTTTCAGGCGCAGGATGCGGCACTGGCTGCCAATGGCTGCATGCACGACGATACCACCTCGACCCGACTGGGCCTGAACGGCATTCCCGAAGCGGCCGAAACCATCGAAGTGTCACGCTGCCTGCTGCTGGTAGAGCAGACCGGTGTGCGCGCCCACTTCGGCCAGCTCTCCTGTGAGCGCTCGGTACGGATGATCGAAGCCGCCCGTGAGCGTGGCCTGCAGGTGACCGCCGATGTGGCGATCCAGAACCTGCTACTGACCGATGAGTGCGTCAACGGCTTCAATTCCGCCTACCATCTGCAGCCACCGCTGCGCAGTCAGCTCGACCGGGCCGGTTTGCGCCAAGGGCTGGTGACGGGCACCATCAGTGCCATCTGTTCCGACCATCAACCACATGACCCGATTGCCAAACAGGCGCCTTTTGCGGCGACAGAACCGGGCATGAGTGGGCTGGAAACGCTGCTGCCACTGAGCCTGCAGCTGGTCGAACAGCAGTTGCTGGAGCTGCCGCAGCTGATTGAGTCACTGACGATTGCACCGGCCCGCATTCTGGGTCTGGATGCCGGCACACTGGAAGTGGGGTCACAGGCCGATATCTGCGTGTTTGACCCGACGGCCGAGTGGACTGTGACCGAGGACAGCCTGAGATCAGCCGGCAAGAACACGCCATTCCTCGGTCAGACACTCAAGGGGCAGGTCAATGCCACCCTGATGGATGGCCGCATCGTGTTCCGCCGCTGAAACCGGCCGAAGCCCTGAAATCAAAAAAGGGAGCGCCCATCCGGCTGCTCCCTTTTTACCTTTAATCGCCCGTCAGGGGCCCCCGAAGGCTTACATTCCCTTAACGTCCACATCGCCCTTCAGGTTCAGGTTGTCATCCTCATCCTGCAGCGTGAAACTTGGCATATCATCCGCCGCACCACCCGCCTTGCCACTGGTTTCCGCATCCAGCTTGATCATCAAGCGCAGATCGTTGGCCGAGTCGGCATGAGCCAGCGCCGCTTCGTAGGTGATGACTCCATCGCGGTACAGCTCGAACAGAGCCTGATCGAAGGTTCGCATGCCCAGATTGGTGGACTTCTTGATCACATCCTTGATCTCATGTACTGCACCCTTGCGGATATGATCCTGGATCAGCGGTGAGTTGATCATGACCTCGATCGCGGCACGACGTCCCTTGCCATCCACGGTCGGCAGCAGCTGCTGCGCCACAATCGCCTTCAGGTTGAGAGACATGTCCATCCAGATCTGGTCATGATGCTCAGGTCCAAAGAAGGAGATGATACGGTCCAGTGCCTGGTTGGCATTGTTGGCGTGGAGGGTGGCCATACAGAGGTGGCCGGTTTCGGCAAACTGCAGGCCGAATTTCATGGTTTCAGCCGAGCGGATCTCACCCATCAAAATCACATCCGGCGCCTGACGCAGCGTGTTTTTCAGCGCCACATCGAAGGACTCGGTATCAATCCCCACTTCACGCTGGGTGACGATGCTCTTCTTGTGGTTGTGGATATATTCGATCGGGTCTTCGATGGTGATGATATGACCGGCGTGGTTCTCGTTACGGTAGTCAATCATGGACGCCAGCGAGGTGGACTTACCGGTCGAGGTCCCCCCCACGAACAGAATCAGCCCGCGTTTGGTCATGGAGAGTTCGCGCAGCACTTCCGGCAGCATCAGTTCATCCATGGTGGGAATATGGTTGTTGATCGCACGCAGCACCATCCCGGGCGTGTTGCGTTGCATGAATGCACTTACACGGAAGCGACCGATGCCCGGCGCGCTGATGGCGAAGTTACACTCGTTGGTGCCTTCAAATTCGGCCAGTTGCTTGTCGTTCATGGTGCTGTACACCAATGCTCGGGTCTGGCTCGGTTTGAGCGTTTCCTTGGTCAGCGGCCGGATGGTGCCATCCACCTTGATCGAGGGGGCGGCGCCTGCGGTGACGAACAGATCCGAGGCACCCCGGTCGACCATTACCTTCAGCAGTTGAGTAAAATCCACTGTCTTGCTCCTGTTGACTCAGGCTCAGAATGAGCTGGGGGTCTTCGCCTTTTCACGGGCCGTTTCACGCGAGATCAAACCCTTCTGTACCAGCTCAAGCAATGACTGATCCAGCGTCTTCATACCGTAGGCCGCGCCAGTCTGGATGGCAGAGTACATCTGTGCAACCTTGTCTTCACGGATCAGGTTACGCACCGCAGCGGTACCGATCATGATCTCATGGGCGGCGATACGTCCCCCCTTGGGCTTTTTCAGCAGGGTTTGGGAAATAACCCCCTGCAGCGACTCCGACAGCATGGAACGCACCATATCCTTTTCCGCCGCCGGGAACACATCGATGATACGGTCGATGGTCTTGGCCGCCGAGGTAGTATGCAGGGTGCCGAACACCAAATGGCCGGTTTCGGCAGCGGTGAGCGCCAAACGGATGGTTTCAAGGTCACGCATCTCGCCCACCAGAATTACGTCCGGGTCTTCACGCAGCGCCGAACGCAGGGCGTTGGCAAAGCTGTGCGTATCACGATGGACCTCACGCTGGTTGATCAGGCACTTCTTGCTTTCGTGGACAAATTCGATCGGGTCTTCGATGGTCAGAATGTGGTCGGAGCGGGTCTCGTTGACGTAATCAATCATCGCCGCCAGGGTGGTACTCTTACCCGAACCGGTGGGGCCGGTCACCAGTACCAGACCACGGGCCTGTTCCGCCAGATCCTGAAACACCTTGCCCATTCCCAGGTCATCAAGGGTGAGCACCTTGCTGGGAACGGTTCGAAACACCGCTGCCGCCCCCCGGTGCTGATTGAAAGCATTGACACGGAAACGGGACAGCTTGGGAACCTCGAACGAGAAATCCACTTCCAGATTCTCTTCATATTCCTTACGCTGTTTGTCGTTCATGATGTCATACACCAGCGTGTGCACCTGTTTGTGCTCCAGTGCCGGCAGTTTGATTCGACGCACATCACCGTCTACACGGATCATGGGCGGCATGCCGGAGGTCAGGTGCAGGTCGGACGCGCCCTGTTGTACGGCAAATGACAAAAGTTCTGTAATATCCATAATCGGTCGAGATCCGCAGCAGCTTCCTTTAAACTTTACTGTTCTAGCAGAATAGGTAGCACCTGCCAATGACAGTCGTCAGTATTCATATAGCCTTATGTTAGCAGACAAATATTCAGCCGTACGCCAGCAGATCAGGCTGGCATGTGAAAATGCTGCACGCAGCCCCGACAGCGTCTCGCTGCTGGCCGTCAGCAAGACCCGCAGCGCCGACGAAGTGCGCGAGCTGAGCCTGTGCGGCCAGCGTGCCTTTGGCGAAAATTACCTGCAGGAAGCACTGGACAAGATCGAGGCGCTGTCCGACCTGGATCTGGAGTGGCACTTCATCGGCCCGATCCAGTCCAACAAGACGCGCCCGATTGCCGAGCACTTCGACTGGGTTCACAGTGTGGATCGGCTCAAGATCGCCAGTCGCCTGTCGGAACAGCGTCCGGCACAGCTGCCACCACTGAACATCTGCCTGCAGGTGAACATCAGTGACGAGGCCAGCAAGTCCGGCTGCACACCGGATGAGCTGCCCGCACTGGCCGACGCCGTTGCCCGGTTGCCGAATCTGCGCCTGCGTGGTCTGATGGCAATCCCGAAGCCGGAAGATGACCCTGAACGCCAGCGGGCGGTGTTTGCACAGGTAAGGCAGCTGCTGGAGCAGCTGCGACACAGGCAACCCGCGCTGGATACACTGTCGATGGGCATGTCAGCTGACATCGAGGCAGCCGTACTCGAAGGCTCGACCATGGTGCGTGTCGGTACCGCACTGTTTGGTCCACGCAACCCGCCATCGGCCCGTTAAGCCACCTACAGGATTGAGACAGACACTATGAGCCAGTCACCCGTAATTGCATTCATCGGTGCCGGCAACATGGCCCGCGCCATCATCGGCGGCCTGCTGGAAAACGGCTTCGCAGCCGCAGACATCTGGGCATCAGAGCCGGACGCCAGTCGCCTTGAGGATCTGGCCGAGCGCGGCCTGAACGTGACCAGCGACAACAACACAGCGGTCGCCGCTGCCGACATCGTCGTACTGGCGGTCAAGCCGCAGGTCATGAAAGCCGTTGCGACCGATCTGGCCACTGCGGTGCAATCCCGTCAGCCGCTGGTGGTATCCATCGCCGCGGGCATCAGCCTGGATGCACTTGAGCGCTGGCTGGGTGACGAGGCGGCACTGGTACGCTGCATGCCCAACACACCCTCTCTGGTACAAACCGGAGCCAGCGGCCTGTATGCCAACAGCCAGGTCAATGCTGCCCAGCGTCAGCAGGCAACAACGGTACTTGAGGCCGTCGGTATCGCACTCTGGGTACAAAGCGAGGCCGAACTGGATGCCGTTACCGCCATTTCAGGATCAGGCCCGGCCTATTATTTCCTGATGATGGAGGCAATGACCGCCGCTGGCGTCAAACTGGGGTTGAGCGAAGAGACCGCGCGTGGCCTGACCCTGCAGACGGCGCTGGGTGCCGCCCGCATGGCCAGCAGCAGCGACGTTGATCCGGCCGAACTGCGCCGCCGCGTAACATCCCCCAACGGCACCACCGAACGCGCCATCAAGACATTCCAGGCCGAAGGTTTCGAAGCACTGGTTGAACTCGCACTCACCGCTTGCCGTGACCGCTCTGTGGAGCTGGCCGGCGAGCTGTGCCAAGACTGATTATCGAGACAGGAGCCACTATGGGACAGGATCCGATCACCCTCATCATTCGCACGCTGGGTGAGATTTACGCCTTCATGCTGGTACTGCGCTTCCTGCTGCAGCTGGCCAGAGCCGATTACTACAACCCGATATCGCAGGCCGTGGTACGCCTGACCCAGCCGCCGGTGCGTCCGCTGCAGATGCTGCTGCGCCCGCGTGGCCGCTTCGATGCCTCACCGCTGATTGTCGCACTGGTGGTAAAGGCGGTTACGCTGTTGCTGATTTTTCAGTTTGCCGGGGCGCTGGCCCAGGCATCGATCAATCCGTTGCAGCTGCTGCTCTTCTCTGCCGTTGGGGTGATCGATACCATACTGACCATCTATTTCTGGGCCGTGATCGGCGCCATCATCATCAGCTGGATCTCGCCTGACACCTATCACCCGGCACCACAGCTGTTGCTGCAGCTGACCGAGCCCCTGTTTGCACTGGCACGCAAGGTGATTCCGCCGATTGGCGGACTGGATCTGTCGCCAATCCTGATCTTTCTGGTGATCCAGATCCTGCAGTCCCAGCTGGGGCGACTGCTGGCGTTCTGAAATCGATTGAGAGACAAACATGCCCGCTGTAATCCCTGAAGATTCCGTTGGTCTGGTCACACCTCGGAAAATCCATTTCGATCAGCCACTGGCGCTGAGCTGCGGTCGCAGCCTTGAGCAGTGGGACCTGATGGTGGAAACCTACGGTGAACTCAATGCCGATGCATCCAACGCCGTGCTGATCTGCCATGCCCTGTCCGGTCATCACCATGCCGCAGGCTACCACAGCATGGAGGAGCGCAAGCCCGGCTGGTGGGACTCGGCCATTGGCCCCGGCAAAACCATCGACACCAACCGTTTTTTTGTGGTCAGTCTTAACAATCTGGGTGGCTGCCACGGCTCCACCGGCCCAAACAGCCTCAACCCTGACACTGGCAAGCCCTATGGCCCCGACTTCCCGATCATGACGGTACAGGACTGGGTCAACAGTCAGACGCGATTGGCTGACCGGCTCGGCATCCAGCAATGGGCTGCCGTCGTGGGCGGCAGTCTGGGTGGCATGCAGGCGCTGCAATGGTCAATCAGCCATCCTGATCGGTTGCGCCACTGCGTCGTGATCGCGTCTGCTGCCAAGCTGAGTGCCCAGAACATCGCCTTCAACGAAGTCGCCCGTCAGGCAATCAGCAAGGATCCGGAGTTCCATAACGGCCACTACTACGAGGAGGGCGTGGTGCCGCGTACCGGCCTGATGCTGGCCAGAATGGTAGGCCATATTACCTATCTGTCGGATGACGGCATGCGTGAGAAGTTTGGCCGTGAGCTGAAAGACGGCAAACTCAGCTTCGACTTCAATCCGCAGTTTGAGGTGGAGTCCTACCTGCAGTATCAGGGCGAGCGATTTTCATCCTCCTTCGATGCCAACACCTACCTGCTGATGACCAAGGCACTGGACTACTTCGATCCGGCCGGCGAACAGGGCGACAATCTGGCTGCCGCACTGGAGCCGGCCCGCTGCAACTATCTGGTGGTTTCCTTTACCACTGACTGGCGCTTTTCGCCTGAGCGCTCTCGCGAGCTGGTGGATGGCCTGATTGCAGCCGGCAAGCCGGTCAGTTACGCCGAAATTGATGCCCCCCAGGGACATGATGCCTTCCTGATTCCGATTCCGCGCTACATGGAGGTGTTTGGCGGCTACATGAACCGCATCGCCAACAGTCTGACACCGGCCGAAGGAGAGCAGCATGCGCGCTGATCTGGAAATTATTGACGAGTGGATTCAGCCCGCCTCCCGCGTACTGGATCTTGGCTGCGGCGATGGCGAACTGCTGGCCCACCTGATGCAGCACAAGCAGGTCAGCGGCTACGGTCTTGAGATCGACCATGACAACCTGACCACCTGCATCGAGCGCGGTGTCAGCGTGATCGAGAAGGATATTGATGACGGCCTGACCAGCATCCGCAACAACAGTTTCGACTACGTGATCATGACCCAGGCCCTGCAGAGCATGCACCGCCCGGATCTGATCATCGACGAGATGCTGCGCATCGGTCGCGAGTGTATCGTCACCTTCCCCAACTTTGCACACTGGCGTGCGCGGGGCTATCTTACTTTCAGGGGCAAGATGCCGGTATCCAAGTTTTTGCCCTACACTTGGTACAACACACCGAACATTCATTTCTGTACTTTCAAGGATTTCGAGCAGCTGTGTGTTGACCGCAATATCGAAATTTTGGAGCGGACCGTGGTTGACCACGCCCACCGCCACCGCTGGTGGATCAAGCTTTGGCCGAACATGCTGGGCGAAATCGCCATCTACCGCATTACCCGCTGACAGGAGGCTGACATGAACCTGATCACCACTCCCCTGAATCGACTGCTGCTGGGCAGTGCGTTACTTCTCAGTATCAGTGCCAGCAGTGCACTGGCTGAACAGAAGGTCGCTGATGGCCGCTATGAAATCCACTACAACGCCTTCAACTCCAGCTTTCTCACCCCGGAAGTGGCAGAGCTGAACAACATCACACGCAGCAAGTACCGTGCGCTGGTGAATGTTTCCGTGCTGAAACGGGGAGAAGACGGCAGCACAACCCCCGTGACCGCCATCGTCAGCGGGAGTGCGGCCAACCTGCTGGGACAGGCACAGCAGATGGAGTTTCAGAAGATCGATGAGGGCGATGCACTGTATTACATCGGCAGCTTCCGCTTTACCGAGGAAGAGCGCCTCAAAATCAGCCTGGAGGTGCAGCCCGACCCGGATGAGTCTCCCTACAACATTGAATTTGAACAGACCTTTTACGCGGATTAAATGAGTAGATGATCAACAAAATCGTGCTGGCCAGCGGTAATCGCGGCAAGCTGAAAGAATTCAGCGAGATTTTTGCACCGCTGCAGATCGATGTAATGCCTCAGTCCGATTTTGCGGTACAGGATGCCGAAGAGACCGGTCTCAGCTTTGTCGAAAACGCCATCATCAAGGCGCGTCATGCCGCTCGGGTCACCGGCCTTCCGGCACTGTCTGACGACTCCGGGCTGGAGGTGGATGCACTGAATGGTGCACCGGGCATCTACTCGGCGCGCTACGCCGGTGCCGGCTGCGGCGATGACGAGAACAACCGCAAGCTGCTGCAGGCGCTGGATCAGGTACCTCCCGAACAGCGCAGCGCTCGCTTCCAGTGCGTACTGGTGTTCATGCGTCACGCAGAGGACCCAACCCCACTGATCTGTCAGGGCAGCTGGGAGGGTGTCATTCTGGACACTCCACGCGGTCATAATGGTTTCGGCTATGACCCGCTGTTCTTCGTTCCCGAACTCAACTGCGCCAGTGCCGAGCTGAGCTCGGAGCAGAAACAGAAATACAGCCACCGCGGCAAGGCGGTGCGTCAGTTCATCGAGCAGATCGGCCCCTGGCTCAAGCACGCATGAGCCTGCCACCCCTGTCGCTCTACGTACACATCCCCTGGTGTGTACGCAAATGCCCCTATTGCGATTTCAATTCCCATGCTGCTCCCGAGCAGCTGCCGGAAGACGCCTATGTACAGGCCCTGATGGATGATCTGGATAGCGAACTGCCACTGATACAGGGGCGACCCTTGCAGTCCATTTTCATCGGTGGCGGCACTCCCAGCCTGTTCAGCGCACAGGCCATCGGACAGATCCTGCAGGGCGTTGCCGCCCGAACACCGTTTGCCGACGATATCGAAATCACACTTGAAGCCAACCCCGGCACCTTTGAGCTGGCCCGCTTTGAGGGTTTCAAGGCCGCCGGCGTCAACCGCCTTTCCATCGGCATACAGAGCTTCAATGCCGAGCATCTGCAGCGCCTTGGGCGTATCCACAATCCGGTCGAAGCTCTTGCCGCGGCCCGTGCCGCTGTCGACATCTTTCCACGGGTGAATCTTGACCTGATGCACGGATTGCCGGAGCAAACACCGGCACAGGCCTTGGCCGACCTACAGCAGGCACTGGAGATCAACCCCGGCCACCTGTCCTGGTATCAGCTCACCATTGAACCCAATACCGAATTTCATGCCCGCCCGCCAAGTCTGCCGCTGGATGAAGCGCTGTGGGACATTCAGGAGCAGGGCCAGACGCTGCTGGAACAGGCCGGTTACCGGCAGTACGAGATTTCGGCCTACGCCCGCCCCGCTCAGCAAGCCCGGCACAACCTGAACTACTGGCAATTTGGCGACTATATCGGCATCGGTGCCGGCGCCCACGGCAAACTGAGCCGGTATGAAGGGGAGCAGCTGGTGATCGAGCGCCGTCACAAACTGCGCCAGCCCAAGGGCTATTTTGATCCGACACTGCGACTGGCCGGGCAGGAGATCATCACGGCGGACGAACGTCCCTTTGAGTTCATGCTCAACGCTCTGCGCCTGACGGACGGCGTTACAGCCGAACTGTTCAGTGCACGCACCGGCCTGCCACTGGAGAATATAGCGCCTTTGCTGCAGCAGGCGCGCCAGCGAGGGTTACTGGTGCAAGAACCAAACCGACTGGCACCCACGTTACAGGGACGGCTGTTCCTGAATGACCTGCTGGAGCTGTTTCTCGACTAGCACACTCGCCATCGCGCTAGAGTGTAGCGCGACTGTTGGCACGCAAGCCGATCTCGGCCACTACAGCCGGAATGGCGGACAGGCAGCTGACTGTCTCATCCGCGCGGGCCGGCTGTGGCCAGTTCTGCCCCGGCAGGTTCACCCAGATCGTCCACATGCCCACCTGCCGAGCCGCCTGCACGTCATTGATCGGGTGATCGCCAACGTGCACCACCTGCTCCGGCCGTAATCCGGTATGTTCCAGCGCTTTCTCGAACATGCCGGGGTGTGGCTTGGCCGAGCCGACCCCATCGGCGTTGTACTGGAAATCAAACAGGCTGCCGATGAGTGTCTGACCTACATCGGCATTACCGTTGCTCAGCGCCCCGATGATGTAGCCATCCCGGCGCAGCTGCTCCAGCATCGCCTGGGCGTGCTCAAACAGTTCAACCTGATGGCGGGCACGGATAAACACATCGAAGGCCGCTGCCGCCATCTGTCGGGCCTGGTCATCGGAGTAACCGGCACTCAGGCACCCCTGTTCCAGCAGGCGCAGGCGCACCTGTGTCATGCTGTGCGCAATATCCGGCTCCTGCTGCAGCAGCTGCTGACGCATGCTAGAGCCTTCGGCCAGATCCGTCAGTACATGGTTTTGGGTAAACAGCGGCGCATTCTGTTCCAGCCACTCCCAGAGTTCACGGTTGGCCTGATGAATTACCGGATCGACCGCCCAAAGGGTGTCATCCAGATCAAAGGTAACGCACTTAATCATTCCGCTTCTGCCTCGCCCTTGGATGAGCCTGTTCGTAGACCTCCATCAGATGTTGGAAATCCAGGTGAGTGTAAATCTGCGTGGTGCTGATATTGGCATGCCCGAGCAATTCCTGCACCGCACGCAGGTCACCGCTGGATTCCAGCAGGTGACTGGCAAAACTGTGACGCAGGCGGTGCGGATAGACCCGCCCCTGCGTGCCCTGCTGCTCGCCGCGCTTGCGCAGGCGCTGCTCTACCGCGCGGGTGGTCAAGCGCTTGCCCCGCTGGCCGGTAAAAAGCGCCGTTTCATCCAGCGCGGCCAGCCCCTGCCGCACCCCCAGCCATTGGCGTATCGCCTGTACCGCCAGCCGACCAATCGGAAGCTGGCGCATCTTCTTGCCCTTGCCCGTCACCACAAGGCTCGCATCGGCCAGGTCGATATCGCGCATGTTGAGGCTGACCAGTTCAGATACACGCAAGCCGGACGAATAGATCAATTCCATCATTGCCCGGTCACGGATATCCAGCGGCGCATCGCCTTCTACATCCAGCAGCGCCGCAACCTGCTCCGTATCCAGGGTTTGTGGCAACCGGCGCCCCGCCCGGGGTGCCTGCACGGCCAGTGCCGGATTACTCTGTACCCAGCCTTCACGCGCCAGGAAGCGGTAGAAACTGCGCAGAGCCGACAGCAATCGCTGCAGACTTCGACCTGACAGGCCTTGGCCATGCAAACCTGCAATGGCACGGCGCAGCACCGGCTCGGTCAGCTGATCCCAGCGCTCATGACGAGTGCGGCTCAGCTCGGTGTGGAGGGTTTCAAGATCACGGCGGTAGTTTTTGAGAGTGTGCGGGGAGAGCTGACGCTCAACCCGCAGGTAGTGCAGAAAGTGATCGGGCCAGTCATGTACGCCCGGAGCTGCCATCTCAGCCCCGCTGTTCCTGCAGAATGCGGAAGATGATACGGCTGAGTACCTCACCCACATAGCTCAGAAACAGGGTACCCTGACTGCTCTGAAAGTAGTTGGGATCGTAGCTGCCGATCGCCAGCAGCCCGAGGGTATCGCCCTTGACCAGCGGCACCACCGCTGCCGACTGCACCTTGACCGCACGATCCTGGAACAGGAAGCGGTTCATCGCTTCCGACAGCTGACCGCAGCTGGGCAGATTGGTCTCGATCAGCGGCTGCACCAGCGAGTCTTCGGCCCGCGCCAGAGTACGGATGCTGTTGCTCTCCAGCGAGCGCTCACTGAACAGCAAAAGCGCGGTCTCATCACCGTAAAAGTCATGGCACAGGCTCTCTTCAACCGCCACCGCCACATCATCCAGCGTCCAGGCTTCCAGCAACGCCAGCACCATGCGCTTGGTTTTCTCGAACTGCACGTCATTGTGACGGGCAGCATCGATCATATCGGCCAAATGCCCGTGCAGCAGCTGATTGCGCTCACGCAGCAGTGAGGTCTGGCGTTCCACCAGTGACACCGTCGTCCCACGCTGATGCGGCACATAGAGCTTTTCCAGCAGCCAGGTGTGCTCGGTAAAGAAATCCGGGTGGCCTGCCAGATACTCGGCGACCTGCTCAGCCGTCAGCACGGGTGCATCCAGCACATCACTTGCGTCGTTCATAAATAAATCTGTCCTTCGTAAACGGTTGCTGCCGGGCCGGTCATACGCAGCGCCTTGCCTTCACCCGGCCAGCGGATGCGAAGCTCACCACCGGGCAGGTGCACCAGTACCTCTTCATCAAGCAGTCCACGCAAACGCCCGGCCACCACGGCGGCACAGGCCCCCGTGCCACAGGCCAGTGTTTCCCCGGCGCCACGCTCATACACGCGCAGGCGAATTTCGCCTCGATTGACCACCTGCATGAAACCGATATTGGCCTTTTTCGGGAACCGCGGATGGGCTTCAAGCGCCGGCCCCAGCGTTTCCACCGGCGCCGTATCCACATCATCCACCAGCAGTACACCATGGGGGTTCCCCATGGAGACAACGCTCAATTCAATCGTCTCGCCATCAACCTGAACTGGATAGACGACTGCCTGCTGCTCGGCGCTGAACGGCACCTCGGCAGGGCGCAGCTCGGGAACACCCATGTCCACATCCACCTGACGGTCCGGCAGCAGATACAGAATAGCCTTGCCGCGAGCCGTTTCCACATGGATTTCGTCCTTCACGGTGAGCCGACGCTCGCGCACGAAACGACCGAAACAGCGAGCGCCGTTACCGCAGTGTTCCACCTCGGAACCGTCTGCATTGTAGATGCGGTAACGGAAGTCCATGTCCGGTCGGCTTGGCGGCTCCACCAGCAGCAGCTGATCGAAGCCGATGCCGGTATGACGATCGGCGAGTTTGCGCACGATTTTGGGTGTCAGACGAACCCGCTGTGACAGCGCATCGATCACCATGAAATCGTTTCCCAGGCCGTGCATTTTGGTAAAGCGAACCAGCATGATGCTTAGACTCCGTCAGGCTTCAGGCAACAGCTGTTCGCCGCGCATCAGATCGTTCAACGTTTCGCGCGCACGCACCAGGCAGGCCTGATTGTCATCCACCATCACCTCTGCCGGGCGCGGGCGCGTATTGTAGTTGGACGCCATCACAAAACCGTAGGCGCCCGCGGAACATACCGCCAAAAGGTCACCCGGCTGCAGGTTCAGCTGACGATCCTTGCCGAGGAAGTCACCGGTTTCACACACGGGACCCACCAGATCCCAGTGCTTGCTTTCGCCCTCTTCACGCAGCTCGACCGGAATGATCTCCTGATAGGCACCGTACAGAGACGGGCGAATCAGGTCATTCATGGCACCGTCAATGATGGCAAAATTCTTGTCACCGGTCTGCTTGAGGAATTCGACCCGTGTCAGCATGACACCGGCATTGGCCGCGATGGAACGACCCGGCTCGAAGATCAGTTTATAATCACGCCCTGCAAGCTTTTGCAGTATTGCGGCAATGTATTCACCCGGTGCCGGCGGTGTTTCATTGGTATAGCAAACCCCAAGGCCGCCCCCAAGATCCAGATGATGGATATGAATCCCTTCCTGGGCCAATGTATCCAGCAGCGCCAACAGGCGATCGATGGCATCAAGGAAGGGGCTGACTTCGGTCAGCTGGCTGCCGATGTGGCAATCCATACCCACCACGTCCACATGCTCCAGCGCTGCGGCACGGCGATAGACATCAGCGGCCGTATCGATATCGATGCCAAACTTGTTCTCTTTCAGGCCGGTCGATATGTAGGGATGTGTGCCCGCGTCCACATCCGGATTGACGCGGAAGGACACTGGCGCCTTGACGCCCATCTCCCCGGCGACCGCATTGACCCGATCCAGTTCGGCATCGGACTCGATATTGAAGCAGAGAATACCGACCTCAAGCGCGCGGCGAATTTCGGCGGGCTGTTTGCCGACACCGGAAAATACCACCTTGCGCGGATCGCCGCCGGCCCGCAGCACGCGCTCCAGCTCACCGGCCGAGACGATATCGAAGCCGGCACCCAGACGCGCCAACACATTCAGTACCGCCAGGTTGGAGTTGGCCTTGACGGCATAACATACCAGAGCGTCACGCCCTTCCAGCGCCTGGGCATAATCCAGGTAGGCCCGCTCCAGCGCATCGCGGGAGTAGACGTAGGTGGGGGTGCCGAACTCTTCAGCGATGCGGCTCAGAGCCACTTCTTCGGCGTGCAGGCGGCCGTTGCGGTATTCAAAGTTATCCATGGACACTCTCGTTGTGACTGATGTGGTGAGCTGCCGCCTCATCCGGCAGATAGAGCGGGCCCTTCTGACCACAGCCCGACAGCAGCAGAGCGCCCAGCAGGAGTGCGGGCCAGCAGCGTTTCAGCATCATCAATCCCTTTTTAATCGGTTGACCACCCACCAGGGCAGTGTTTAACCGACAATTATACCCTTAGCCACGGGGGCTGAGTACCGCTGCAGGCTGAGTTATACTCATCGCCCATACACACCTGCAGAGAGCGACCCGATGACCGAATCCGAATTCATGAGCCGAGTGGATGCAACACTGGAACGGATCGAAGAGATCCTGGACGACGCCGAAACCGACCTCGACTGTGAAAGTAACGGCGGCATGTTGACTGTAAAATGTGAAAACGGCAGCCAGATCATTTTCACCCGCCAGCCGCCGGTGAAGCAATTGTGGGTCGCTACCCGCCACGGCGGCTTCCATTTTGATCATGATGGCAAGCAGTGGCTACGTGATACCGACGGCGCCACACTGGCCGACGTACTGCAGGCCACGTTTACCGAGCAGGCGGGGGAGAGTTTCGACTTCAGCGAGATTTAAGGCTGGATGACCCCACAGGCGGGAATAGCTGCGGGGTGAAACCGGGCCGGGGGGGTCAAATCAACAGACGGACAACAGTCTGCTCCAGCCGGTCCAGTGCGCCACGATTTGCCGCCACGAACTCGGCCCCCTGCGCGCCACTATGGCCACCGGCTGTCTGATCACCCAGCCATTCCAGTAACTGTGTCTGCAGTGCATTGGCATCTTCGACCCGCACCAGCCCGCCCGCTTCGCTGAGCGAATCGGTAATACTCTGGAAATTGAAACAGTCCGGCCCCATCACCACCGGGAGACCCAGTGCTGCCGGCTCCAGCGGATTATGTCCGCCGGTAGCGCTGAAACTGCCACCGACAAAGGCGATATCAGCCGCCGCGTAGAACAGCATCAGTTCGCCCATGCTGTCACCCAGATACAATTCGGTGTGTTCGTCCGGCTGATCGCCACGGCTGCGCCGTACCAGTCGCTTGCTGTAGCCACGACACAGCTCGGCCACGGCATCAAAGCGTTCGGGATGGCGCGGCACCAGCATCAGCACCAATTGGGGATGGACAGCCCGGAGTTGCTGCCAGGCCTGCAGCAGAATTTCATCCTCGCCCTGATGGGTACTGGCCGCGATCAGCACCGGGCGATCGTTGCCCAGCTGTTCACGCAGCGCCTGCCCCGCTGCAACCTGTGCGGCATCCGGCTGCATATCGAACTTGATACTGCCGGTCACGTCGACCCGTTCAGGCGGCATGCCCAGCGCAACAAAACGATCCGCATCCGCCTGCCCCTGCGCAGCGATCAGGCTCAGTTGCTGCAGCATCGGTTTTGTCAGGGCTGAAAAGCGCTGATAACCGCGCGCCGAGCGCGCCGACAGCCGCGCATTGGCCAGCAGCACCGGCACACCGGCGCGGGCACACTGGTTGACCAGATTGGGCCAGAGTTCGGTTTCAACAATGATGCACAGCTCGGGACGGGTTCGACGCAGAAAAGCCCGCAGCGCCAGCGGCAGATCCCAGGGACAAAAACGCTGCTCAACCCGGTCACCGAACAGCGTGCGTACCTGAGCCGCACCGGTGGGTGTCATATTGGTAATCAGCACTCGATGCTGTGGGTAACGCACCAGCAGTCGATTGACCAACGGCGCGATCGCCACTGTCTCACCCACCGAGACCGCATGTATCCATATCACCGGCTGACCGATGGCAGGCCCAAGCCCCAGCCGCTGACGCCAGTTTTGCCGATACCCGGGTGCCTTGCGGCCACGCCACCAGAGGCGCAGCAGCAGGATGGGCAGCAGCAGGTAGAACAGGAGGGTGTAGAGCTGTCGCATGGGCGCCGATACATGGTTGAATAAAGCCTGCAGTGTAACACGCTCCGGCATACAGCCGAACGCTGGAACCCCTGCCGCATATCGGGGACAATGCAGGCAATTGCCAACCGTTCAGCGGATCTGAATATGGATAACACTCAACACCTGCCTGAAGCCGACTCCCGGCCGAAGCGACCAAGCCTGACCTGCATACTGCCGGCCTTCAATGAGGCGGAAAACCTGCGTCACTTGATCCCGGAGTTGAGCCAGTACCTGCAGAAATTCTCAGATGAGATTGAACTGCTGGTGGTCGATGATGGCAGTCAGGACGATACAGCCGCCCTGGTCAGCGCCCTGACCCATGAATATCCCGTCACGCTGCTGCAGCTGTCACGCAATTTCGGCAAGGAAGCAGCGCTCAGTGCGGGGATCGACCATGCCGATGGTGACGTTGTTCTGCTTATGGACTCCGATGGTCAGCATCCGCTTGCCGTGGTGGATCAGTTCTTTCATCACTGGCACCAGGGCTGGGACATGGTCTATGGCGTGCGTGAAGATCGCTCGGACGAGTCTCATGCCAAGCGCCATCTGACCAATCTGTTTTACAAAATCCTCAGCCGCAGTGCCGAGATCGACATCCACCCGGATGCCGGTGACTTTCGCCTGCTTGATCGCAAGGTTGTGCAGGCACTGCGCCAGCTGCCCGAGCGCTCACGCATGATGAAGGGGCTGTATGCCTGGGTTGGTTTTCCCAGCAAGGCGGTGTCCTTTCAGGTTGCACCGCGCATGGGCGGCAGCACCAACTTCCGCCTGCGCCACCTGTCGTCTCTGGCCCTGACCGGCTTCACCAGCTTCAGCAGTGCGCCGCTGCGCATCTGGATGCTGATCGGGGCCGGGGTCTCGGTGCTGTCGGTGTTGTATGCGTTCATCATTGTGCTGCGTACACTGATTTTCGGCTCAGACGTACCCGGCTGGCCCACCATCGCGGCAGGGATCGCCTTTCTTGGCGGCATTCAGCTGTTTTCGGTGGGGATTCTGGGCGAGTACATTGCCCGCATCTTCTCTGAAGTGAAGGCACGCCCGCTGTATCTGGTTGGGCGTCAGGTCTCCTTCCGCGATCGTGCAGACAACCGGGATGGCCGCGATGACGCGTGAAGCCCTGAGTTTTATCGCGGTCGGGGTCAGTGCCCTGCTGGTCCACTGGCTGGTGGTGGTTGTGCTGGTCCCCCTGGCTGCCCTGCACCCGTTGATCGCCAACGTGATCGCCTTTCTGGTGGCGTTCAATGTCAGCTACTTTGGTCACCGTCACCTCACATTCAGGGCAAGTGATCGCTCACACCGCCAGACACTGCCTCGCTTTGCGGCTGTTGCGGCCAGCAGCTTTCTGGTGAATGAGGCGATGTACTGGGCGCTGCTGACACTCACCCCGCTGCGCTACGATATCGCCATGCTGCTGGTATTGGGCACGGTGGCCGTACTGACCTATCTGCTGGGCAAATTCTGGGCCTTCGCATGACTCGATCACTGACACTGTGCGCCGATGATTTCGGCCTGACTGATGGCATCAATCGCGCCATTCTGGAACTGATCGACCTTGGTCGCCTGTCGGCCACCAGTTGCATGACCACGATGCCGGCCTGGACAGAAGACGCCGCTGCCGCACTGGTGGCACGACATGATTGCGCCTCACTGGGCCTGCATTTCAATCTGACCGAAGGCGATAATGCCCCCCCCCTTGGCAAGCTGATGCAGCAGAGCCTGCTGGGGCAACTGGATACCGACCGGGTACAGCAGGCGCTGAACCAACAGCTGGATCATTTCGAGGCCCTGACCGGACGGCCACCGGACTTTGTCGACGGCCACCAGCACATTCAGATGTTTCCGGGCATTCGCAATATTGTGCTGCAGACCCTGCAGCAGCGCTATCAGCGGCAACGCCCCTGGATAAGAGTATCCAATCCGCCCATTGGCGGCCATGACGCGGGTTTCAAGGCGCTGGTGCTGCGACTGATGGGACTGGGCTTTGAGCGGCAACGACGACAGCACGCCGTTGCCGGCAATCGAAGTTTCGCCGGCATGTACTCGCTGCAACCGGACGCCGGCTTTGAGCGCATGTTGCAGCACTGGCTTCAAACCCTGCCGGAAGGCGCGCTGATCATGTGCCACCCGGGGCATACCGATGGCCAATCCAGTCTGGCGCGTGCGCGACAACAGGAGTACGACTGGCTTGCCAGCGATGCCTTCGGTGTCGCTCTGCAACAGAGTCAGCGCTCGCTTACACTGATGCCTGCACTGGATTGAGCCGTTGTTTACTGGCTGGAAACGTCTATCGGCTGCAATCGGCTTCAGGCAACCACAGTCGCCAACTGATCGACAGCGGCGCCTGCTCCGGCAGTCGCGGCCAGTTCAGGCTGAGCTCACCCTCGGCATCCCATCGCCCCGCTTCCGGCAGCGCTGACTGCCAGCGGCTGTCTTTCGTTTCCCAGATCAGCAACCCGCCCTGCCGTTGTACGCGTGCCAGATCCGCCCAGGGCGCAAGTGCCAGATCCGCATCCGGAATGGCTGAGGCACGCGGGCTCAGATTGATCGCGACTGTTTCGGCCAGCCAGTAATCACCGGCCACCAGTTGCAACGGACAGTCGGTATGCTGCTGCCATTGTTGCTGCAGGGTGTTGGCCAATGCCTGATCCGGCCAACCCGTGCGAGAAGGCTTGTCACGGATCTGATCCTTGAAGCCGACAAACAACAACATCAGCGTTACCAACAGCAGCAGAAAGGCAGCAAATGCCCACAGCAGCCGTTTCCAGCGCTCGCGCAACACCTCCAGCGGAATCATCGATGCCAGTATCAGTCCGGACAGATTCCACATGGGCGCGCCCCACATATCACGGGTACCGGCACCGCTGATCATGGCACCCAGCGCCGTCAGCAGTGCCGGCATCAGTCCGATCCAGAGCAGAAAGGCGGTGCCTTCAACAGGCCTCTGCCAGCAACTTCGGCGCAGGAAGCCCGCCATCAACAGCAACAGCAGCAACGGCAGATGGTCTACAAGCTGTACCAGCAGGAACTTCAGCGGCCCCAGCCAACGGGATTCGGTGGCAGACGCTGCAGCCGAGCGTGCCGCGGCATAGCTGAACGGCAGAAAATCATGCGCCACCAGCCAGAGCAGGTGCGGCAGGAACACCAGCCCCATCACCAGCACACCGAGCCAGAGCTGCGGCTTCAGTAATTCCTTCCTCAGCGGTGGATGTACAACCAGCCAGAGGAACATGGGCGCCAGCAGCATGATGTAGGAGTACTTGGTCAACAGCCCAAGCCCGGACACCAGTCCGAGCAGCAGCCAGTCCAGCCAGCGACCCTGGCTGATCGCGCGATGAAACAGCAGCACCGCCGCCGCCCAGATCGGCATCTGCGCCACATTGTGATTGAATTCGATGGTGGGCCAGGTAAAGAAGTACACACCCAACAGCGCCAGCACGCCAAAGGCTGCACGTTCCCGACCCAGGGTACGACAGCCAAGATGCCAGACACAGAGCAGGGTCAGGCCGATACACAACTGACTCAGCAGAAAGGGACCAACATCGCCCAGGGTGAGCTCAAACAGATACAAAATCCAGGCCGGCAGCGGCGGGTGTTTGTAATAGCCCCACTGCCATTCCTGCCCCCAGTAAACGCCTTCCACCACATCCAGCGGCAGGCTTTCAACCAGCAGACCCGGCAGCAGTGCCCAGCTGATCAACTGCAGTGCCAACAGCCACAGCAGCCCGCGATAACAGATCGACTGCGCGGTCTTCATCCCTGTTACTCCGTATCGGTCTGAAGAATATGAAACTTGGAATAGGCCCCCTGCTGCTCCAGCAGTTCGGAGTGAGAACCCTGCTCAATGATGCGGCCATCTTCCATCACCACGATGATATCGGCTTTTTCGATGGTGGACAGGCGGTGTGCTATCACCAGTGTGGTTCGACCACGCATCACCTCTTCCAATGCATCCTGAATGTGCCGCTCAGACTCACTGTCCAGCGCCGATGTCGCTTCATCCAGAATCAGAATCGGCGCATCCTTCAGAATGGCGCGGGCGATGGCGATACGCTGACGCTGACCGCCCGAGAGAAGAACGCCATTCTCACCCACCCGGGTATGAATCCCCTGCGGCAGACGTTCGACAAACTCGGTCACATGAGCGGCTTCTGCCGCCGCCAGAATCGCGGTTTCACTGGCGCCGGCCATGGCGCCATAGGCAATATTCTCGGCGATGGTACCGTTGAACAGCACCACATTCTGGTTCACCAGTGATATCTGGCTACGCAAACTATCCAGCGTAAACGACTCCAGCGGCTCGCCATTGATCAGCAGCTCACCCGTCCAACCATCATTGAAGCGCGGCAACAGACTGGCCAGCGTGGTCTTGCCACTGCCCGAACGCCCCACCAGCGCCACGCTTTTTCCCTGCGGCAGGCGCAGGGAAATATCATTCAACACCTGCTTGTCCGTGCCGGGATAGGCAAAGCACAGATCGCGGAATTCGATATCACCGATCCGCTCCAGCGTGCGGCTGCCGCGGTCCTGCTCCACCGGCTCATCCAGCACCTCAAACAGGCTTTCCGCTGCGGCGATGCCTTTCTGCACAATCGAAGTCACGTCCGTTAACAGACGCAACGGCTTGGTAATCATGCCCGCCGCCGTCAAAAAGGCAACGAAGCCACCGGTGCTCATGCTCCCCATCACATCCGGTTGCATCGCCAGAAACAGCAACGCCGACAGCGCCAGCGCAACCAGCAGCTGAATGATTGGAGTGTTGAGCGACTGGGTGACCACCAGTTTCATGAACTGACGCTTGTTGTGCAGGCTGGCCTGCTCAAAGCGCTCTCGCTCGGCTTCGGCACCACCAAAGATGCGCACGACCTGATATCCCTTGATCGATTCGGAGGCCGACTCGGTGATATCGCCGACCGATTTCTGGATACGGCGACTTAACTTGCGCATCCGCTTGGCTGCCATCGAAACCACCAGCCCGATCAACGGCCCTGCCGCAACAAAAATCAGGGTCAGCTTCCAGTTGAGGTAGAACATGTAGCCTAAAAGCCCGACCACCGTGAGCCCTTCCCGAAACAGCACCTTGATCGCATTGGTTACGGCCTCGGTTACCTGCTCAACGTTGTAGGTCAGCTTTGCCAGCAGCTCACCGCTGGATTTGTGACTGTAATAATGTGACGGCAACAGCAGAAGGCGCTCAAACACCTGAGTACGCAGGCGGTGAATCACTTCCCGCCCCACATAGGCAATGCTGTAATTGCCAATAAAGGCGCCCACTCCTCGCAGAATGAAGATCCCCATAACGGCAGCGGCCAGAAACCAGCGCTGATCATAATCATTGTTCTGAACGGTATTCACTACCATTTCAAGCCATTTGGCCGACAGTGCCTGACCAGCACCATAGATGGCAAAACCGATAAAGCTGATCACGAATATCAGCCAGAGCGGGCGCACATAGATCAACAAGCGTTTGTACGTTTGCCAGGCGCTGTCCACTTCAAGATGACTTTCATTTTGTGTGATCTGGTCAGACTGCATAGTATTCCCGGTACCACTTCACGAATCGATTGACGCCCTCTTCAACAGACGTGGCCGGCTTGTAGCCAACGCTCTGCTCCAGTGCACTGCTGTCGGCAAAGGTATCAGGCACATCCCCCGGCTGAAGCGGCAACATTTCCTTGCGCGCCTCCTTGCCGGTTGCCGTTTCGATTGCCGCAATAAAGTCACCCAGCTTGACCGCGTTACTGTTCCCAATGTTGTAGAGCCTGAAGGATGCCTTGCTGGTAGCGGGATCAGGGTGGTCACTGTCCCAGTCCGGGTTTGAGCTTGCGGGCTGATCGCTGGCAAGGATTACACCTGCAACGATGTCATCAATGTAGGTGAAGTCACGCGAGTGGTTTCCGTTATTGAACACTTTGATCGGCTCGCCCGCCAGAATACGACTGGTAAACAGATGAGGCGCCATATCGGGGCGACCCCAGGGGCCATATACGGTAAAAAAGCGTAGCCCTGTCGTGGGCAGGCCAAACAGGTGACTGTAACTGTGAGCCATCAATTCGTTGGAACGCTTGGTGGCGGCATAGAACTGTACCGGGTGGTTGACCCCATCATGTTCACTGAACGGCATACTGGTGTTGGCACCATAGACACTGCTGGTGCTGGCATAGGTCAGATGCCCGACCTGATGCTGCCGGCATGCCTCCAGTACGTTAACAAAACCGACCAGATTGCTTTCCACATAGGCGTGAGGATTTTCGATTGAGTAGCGCACACCCGCCTGAGCGGCCAGGTGAATGACTCGATCAAACCGGTGTTCGGCAAAACAGGATTCAACCGCGTCACGGTCTGCAAGATTGGCGCGGATAAACTGGTAAGTTGAACCCGTATCCGCCGCAGCCTGCTCCAGGCAGCTCAGGCGGGCGTCCTTCAGATCGGTATCATAGTAGTCGTTGACGTTGTCAAAACCGACCACCTCATCACCACGCTGGAGCAGCTTCATTGCGGTATGGAAACCAATAAATCCGGCATTGCCGGTGACCAGTACTTTCATGGTATCGCCTCAGGAATCGCTGCCAAACAGATCACGTGTGAAAACCTTGGCTTCACAATCCTGAATCTCGTCCGCCAGCCGATTGGCCAGAATTACATCACTGATCTGTTTGAACTCGTCCAAATCTCTAATCACTCGGGAGTTGAAGAAGTAATCTTCGTCCAGTACCGGCTCATACACCACTACCTCAATGCCCTTGGCTTTAATTCGCTTCATCACTCCCTGAATAGCGGAAGCACGGAAGTTGTCCGAGCCGGATTTCATCACCAGCCGATACACACCCACTATCTTCGGGTTACGCGCAATCACCGAGTTGGCGATAAAGTCCTTGCGGGTGGTATTGGAGTCCACAATGGCACGGATCAGGTTATTGGGTACCTGATCATAATTGGCCAGCAGCTGTTTGGTATCCTTGGGCAGGCAGTAACCGCCATAGCCAAAAGAAGGGTTGTTATAGTGGTTACCAATACGAGGGTCGAGCCCGACACCTTCAATAATTTGACGGGTGTTCAGACCATGTGACTGAGCATAGCTGTCGAGTTCGTTGAAATAGGCAACGCGCATCGCCAGATAGGTGTTGGCAAACAGTTTGATCGCTTCTGCTTCAGTGGAGTCGGTGAACAGAACCGATACATCCTGCTTAAGCGCCCCCTGCTTGAGCAGATCGGCAAAACAAGCGGCACGGTCAGACTGCTCTCCCACGACGATGCGCGAGGGGTACAGATTGTCATACAGCGCCTTGCCTTCGCGCAGGAACTCCGGCGAGAAGATCAGGTTGTTTGTGCCCAGGCGCTGCGCCAGCTCACGGGTATAGCCCACCGGCACCGTGGACTTGATCACCATCACCGCCTGGGGGTTGATCGCCAGCACATCCTGCACCACTGCCTCGACACTGCGGGTGTTGAAGTAGTTGGTCTGCGGGTCGTAATCGGTGGGCGTGGCAATGATGACAAACTCGGCACCGGTATACGCCTCGTGCTTGTCCAGTGTTGCACGCAATTGCAGCTTGCCGGAAGCCAGGTACTGGCTGATCTCGACATCCTCGATTGGCGACTCGCCTCGATTAAGCTGATCCACCTTGTCACTCAGGATGTCCAGTGCCACCACTTCGTTGTGCTGCGCGAGCAACACAGCGTTGGAAAGCCCTACGTAGCCTGTGCCTGCAACTGCTATTTTCATCTATAACCTTTCAGCTATCGGGTCCGAAGATAAGTGGTGCATCATACCATGAGAAAATCGGCCAGTGATGTTACAGCCCGTATCGGTTTGCCGCCCGCGGGCCTGCACTTTACAATCAGCCCTGTCATGACCTGTTGCAAGAGAGCCCGTGAGCCAACACACCGCCCCTGACAAGCGCTTTCTAAGCCCTCGATTCTGGCCCGCCAGAGTCGGCATCGGCCTTTTATGGCTGCTTAACCGCCTGCCCTGGCGCTGGCAGATCCGCCTCGGCCGCGTGCTGGGCCATATTCTTTTTTACCTGAGCCCTCGCCGACGCCATGTGACCGAGGTCAACATCCGCCTTTGCTTTCCTGAACTGAGCCACACTGAACAGGCGAAAATGGTTCGTTCGGTATTTGCCAACAACGGCATCGGCCTGTTCGAAACAGCCATGGCCTGGTGGACCCCGCTGGAAAAGCTGAAGGGGCACTTCTCACTCAAGGGGCAAGAGCATCTGGACGCTGCACTGACAGAAGGCAAGGGCGTTATTTTATTGGGGGCACATTTTTCGACCCTAGACCTGGGCGGGCTGCTGTTTTCAGACTTTTATCCGGTCGATGCCATGTATCGCCGCCACAATAATCCATTGCTGGAGCGGGTCATTACCCGTTGTCGCCAACGCTACTTCGAACTGGTGATAGAGCGCTCGGAAATTCGTAAGGTTTTAAAGGCTCTGCGCAACAATCACATTGTCTGGTACGCGCCTGATCAGGACTTTGGCAGCCACCAGTCTGTGTATGCACCCTTTTTCGGTGTCCCGGCGGCAACCATTACCGCAACCACACGCATGGCAAGGCTGAACAAATCACCGATTTTGATGCTGGCACAGCACCGCCTGCCGGATGACTCCGGTTATGAACTGGAACTCTTCCCGGCAATTGAACCCTTCCCGACCGGTGATGAAGAGGCCGATGCTGCCCGGGTCAATGCCGAGATTGAGCGCGCCATCCGCAAGGATCCGGCACAGTACATGTGGGTGCACCGCCGTTTCAAAACGCACCCTGAGGGCAAGAACTACCTGTATCGCAGGCAGCCATAGTCAGTTTAGCAGCCACTCCAATGGGTCTATCTTTTCGGGCGGCCTGGCCCCCGCCTGTTCGATAAACAGGCGATACCAGATCGCCAGCTGAATAAGCGCAGCAACAGGTTCTATCAGCTTCCTGTCCAGTTGTGGCAGTTTGGCAAGCAGGCCCTGCAGCTCCGTTCTATCCAGTATCGCGGTCAACAGCGGAGACCTCATAAGTGCCTGTTCAAGCCTGACGGGATCCAGTGATCTGACCCAATCGGCTACCGGCACTGAGAAGCCTTTCTTGCGTCCCTGCTCAACCTGAGGCAGGTGCGCCCGGAGCCATGTGCGCGGCAGGTATTTACCGACCCGCCCACGCTGTCGTAACGACTGTGGCAGCGACAGTCCGAACAAAACCAGTCGATGATCCAGAAAAGGCACCCTGCCTTCTACACCCTTGACCATCATCATCCGATCCGCCTTTACCAGCAAATCATCCACCAGCCAGGTTGCGATATCGGTCGCCTGCATGCGTGTCAAACGATCAAGGCCCGCAAACCGTTTCCAGCTCCGGATAAAGGGCACTCGCCAATGGCCAAACAGACTTGCCTGTTGTGAAGGCTTGATCAAACCCCGTGCCTGCGACCGATTAAAACGACCTTTGGTTCTGAAACCACCACTGCCGGGAGCCCTCAGCTGAGCAAGCCAGCGCTGAAACACAGGCATGCGATAGCGGCCGTAACCGGCAAACACTTCATCGCCACCTTCGCCGCTCAATACCACTTTGTGACTCTGCGATGCCCTGTCTGCAAGCACCACCGTTGGCAGCGACGCGAAGTCACCCATCAGCTCATCACTGGCCCAAATCGCATATACCAGTTGATCAAACAGCCTGATCGGCTCTGATTTAACGAACTCAAGCTCAAGGCTACAGGCTTGGGCAACAGCACCGGCGGCCTCTGACTCGTCATGCACGGTTGTGCTGTTAAAGGCCAGACTCCAGGATTTGGGCAGTTGTTTGCCAAAACTGCAACGACTGAGCTCTGTAGCCAATATTGATGAATCAACACCTCCGGACAGAAAGAGTCCCACCGGCACATCGGAACGCAGATGCTTTTGCAGAACATTCTGCAGCAGCTCATCAAAGGTCTCCAGCGCAGCCTGCTCGTCACCATTGAATACCGGCTGCTCTTTAAGCGACTGTTCCAGCGACCACCAAATGCCTGTCTCAATATCTCCATCCGGCGAAACCTTGAGAAACCCACCTGGTGGTACACGGTAAATACCCTTGATCGCCGTTTCATCACCGGACGCAAAGTTGATCTGCAGGAATCGCCCTACCGCTTCCAGATTGGGCTGCGGCTTGTCCGGCAACACCCTGACCAACGCCTTGATTTCCGAAGCAAAAGCAATGCCGCCGGGCAATTCGCAGTAATAAAGCGGTTTGATACCGAATCGATCACGCACCAGCAGCAGCTCACCACTGCTGCGGTTATAAAGCGCAAAGGCAAACATGCCTTCCAGCTGATGCGCAAAGTCTGCGTCTGGGCCTGAGTCCGATGCAGACAATGGCAAAATGGTTTCGCAGTCAGAGCCGGTATTGAATCTTTCACCCCGCCCCTGCAGCGACTGCCTCAGCTCCACATGGTTATAGATTTCCCCATTGGCGACCAGGACCCGCTGCCGGTCTTGTGAATACAGCGGCTGCTGTCCGTGTTCCAGATCGATAATTGAAAGTCGGGTATGGATGAGGGCGACACCCTGCTCGGCAAACATGCCCTGCCCATCAGGTCCGCGATGAGACAGCGCAGCCGCCAACCGAGCAGGAAGTTCAGCATCAATATCACGCCCTGGTGTGTAGATGCCGGCTATTCCGCACATCAGCGAGCCCCCGCCAAAAGCTGCTCATACAAGGCGTGATAGGCCGATACAATGGCCTCTTGGCCAAAACGCTGCTCCAACGTACAACGCCCGGCACTGATCATCGCGGCTTTCTGATCATCAGAGGCGGTCAGTACCTGCTGCATGGCGGCGGTCAGCGCCTCACAGGCATCGACCTCTGTCAGCACACCGTCAATGCCATCCGTCATCAGCTCCAACGCACCATCACTGCGTGTGGAAACAACGGGTACACCATGCGCCCAACCCTCAAGAATCACATTGCCCAGTGGCTCATGCCGTGAGGGGCAGACGAACAGGTCAGCCATGGCAAAAAAGGGGGCTGGATCCGACTGCCAGCCCAGAAAATGGATGCGATTACTGGCTGCACTTTTGCTCGCCTGATCCTTGAGCTGATCGGCCAAAGGGCCATCCCCCGCCAGCAGCAACTGCACACGACGCCCGTCGATCTCCGTCGGCAAGGCCGAAAAGGCATCCAGCAGCGTGTCAAAGGCCTTGTTGGTGTGCAGCCGCCCAAGAGCAAAGACCACCAGGTCATCTTTCAGGTTTAACCGAGTTTTCCACTGCTGCAGTTGTTCAGCCTCAACCGGTTCAGGAGGAGGAACAAAGTTGCTGATGTAGTGTACGCGTTCTGCAGGGTAACCATGCTTGATCAGGTAATCACAGATCCCTCGGGTATTGCCAACCAATGCATGTACATGTCGATAGTGATCCGGATTGTAGAAGCCTCCGAGCCGCGCCACATGAACCGGCCCTTTGCCCGGACGCAGGTGAACGAGACGCGTAGCCCGTCCCATCCAGGTCTGGACGATTTCCGGGCGCTCACGCCGGATCAAGCCTCCCAGACTGAAACGCGACAGAGGGTCGAACACACTGCGCATGGCACTGGTCGCTACAGGCGCAGACAGACTACTGAGCAGTTCGCTTTTATGCGGCACGATGGCGGTTGAGCCCAGATCATTCGTCTGGTTGAAGGCCTGGTGAAGGCGAACAAAAAAGCTTTCGGCGCCACCCAGTTTCTTGCTGCCGATGATCTGAAGCGTTTGAATCCGGCTCACGGGAACTCCTGTCGTTGTGCGAAACTTGCCAGGCGAACCTGTTTGCCCCGACAATAGAGCTCGATTATAGCAACCTCCAGACCCTTGAAACCAACAGGCATCACATGACCGATATCACCCTGCCCATCAGTGTCACCATCATCGCTCAGGACGAAGCGGACCGCATCGGCATGGCGATCGAAAGCGTGCGCGACTGGGTCGACGAGGTTGTAGTGGTGGACTCAGGCAGCACGGATGGCACCCAGGAGGTCGCAGCGTCACTGGGTGCCAAGGTCATCCATCATGACTGGCCCGGGTACGGTCAGCAAAAGCGCTTTGCAGAGGATCAGGCACGCAATGACTGGATCCTTAATATTGATGCGGATGAGCGCATTCTGCCTGAGCTCAAGGCAGAAATGATGCAGCTGTTTGCCCACGATGCTCCCGATGCCGATGGCTATTTCATCGCCATCCACGATCGCCTTTACTGTACCGACCGTCTGAGTGCCTACACGCCCTACAAGCCGGTGCGATTGTATCGAAAGTCAAAAGGCCGCTACAGCACCAGCCCGGTACATGACCGGGTTCAGATGGAGTCGGGGGGCAAAACCTCCACACTCAAGGGCCGCATGGCACACGATTCGCTCAAATCTTTCCACCATCGCATAGAAAAAATGAACGAGTATACCGAGGCGCAGGCGAAAGACCTGCTGGCTCGCGGTCGCAAACCATCAACGTTCCGTATTCTGACCGAGTTCTGGACCGCCTTTATCGTGGGTTACTTCTTCCGCGGCTACTGGCGTGGCGGGCTGATGGGCTATATCTATGCGGTTAACTTTGCGTATAGCCGGTTCTTGAGGCAGATAAAACTGTACGAGACATCCAGAACGAACGACAAGGGCTAAATTCGTTTACCAGATCTGATCGCTGTCTGGATCAAAGCATCCAGTTCTGGCAGTAACACTTCCATGCTATATCTCTGAGCTCGCTTGTGTGCGTTACAGATGACTTCGGGCCACTGCGGATACATGTCGATAGCCCTCAACAACGTATCTGTCAGTGACTGCAAACTGTCAACATCGGCCAACCAGCCGTCATATCCATGCGTAATCTGGCTCGCAGGGCCATCTGCCTTGGTCGCGACCACAGGACAGCCGTATGCTGCAGCCTCCAGGACTACAATCCCGAACGATTCATAACGTGATGGAAATACGGCAAGATCAATTGTCCGCAGCCAACTGGCAATATCATCGACCCAGCCATCGAAAATCACCTCTGTACGAATGCCCAAGCGCTCCGCCATGTCACGAACTTGTGCTTCACTGTCACCACTGCCTGCTATATGCAGTCGCAAAGAAAGCCCCCGGCGTTTAAGGAGGCTCAAGGCCTCAAGCAGGAGATCCAACCCTTTTTCAGGACTGATTCGACCCATAAAACCCAAGCTGAGAGGCGTGGGAAGAGACTTACCCACCGATGGCGCCGGAAGAGATGGCACACAGGGAATCATATTAGGAAAAACAACCACACTTTCATGCTTAAACCCGGATCTTAAACTTTTACTGCGCATCGCCTCGGTCAATACAACCAGCCTATCAGCCCCTTTCATACGGTTAAATTTATCGCCGTGAGAAAAACCTAAAATCGGATAAGCTGATCCCAGGCAGCTTTTTGTCAGAATACTGGTTGCACGGGAGTTATGTGTAATGATCAGATCAGGAGACGATTTTTTCAACCATAGCCGTGCTCTGAGCATGGCTGCCACATCATAAAATCCCCTGACCGTGAAAGGACGAATAACAACTTGGTTCAAAAGATCATCGCGATAGGGTGCAGCTGCAGGTATCCAAGCTTCAACATCATAGCCCAGCTGTACAAGGCTATTGGAAATATTGACAAATGCCTGCTCCAAACCGCCCTTGCGGTCTGAACACAGTACATGAATGATCTTCACACACAGTACTCCTGCGGGAATGCATCCAACAATGCTTGCTGGATACGCTTCACGTCATCAGCAGGCACACGATCATCTGCGGCCAGCTCCAGCAGTTGCTCTGCACAGCAATCACCCGACATAAGCTGCCCACAGTCAATAGTATTCAGGCCATCTCGTCCGTATACCGATAGATAATCACGCAACTTATAATCACCACCCATATGAATATTATCCCCAGTCTGTAAGTAGAGCACAGGAACATCATAGCTATGAGCCGCTATATAAGGGTGCATCGCAGTTGTGACTACCATTTCAGAACTGGCAATGGCTGCCAATATTATCTTATAGTCATTGGCAAGAGAGAGCTGATCAACTTTATTGTGCGGAAATAGTCGGCGCAATGATTCAACCCACTCACTCGATGCCCTATCATGTAAATGGGGTAAACAAAGAATATTCCCTTTACCATCAGGTAAACACTGGGGAAATAAGTGGGAGCAGAGCAATCCGGGGTCACCCACTGCAACCAAACCGTCTCCTATACCAAATCTAGCAGCAGACAGCTTCCCCCGAAGAGCATGTATACGAATGAAACGGGATGAAACATTGCTTCCTGGTGCTAAAAAACCAGTTCCCCACATATCCACTGGATGCCCCAGATTGAGTAGCCAGCGTTTGAAACTCTTTTTAACCACTCGCTCGGCCAAACTACCGATAGCCACCAGATCAGATTTTTTAAAAGGACTGAAACTTGCTGTTCTGGACGAAACTTTCGTCACTATTTCTCGGGACAATACATCACCAAAATTATTCTCAATATTTTGGTAATAAAGTTTAATAGCTTTTTTCATTTTGCTTTCCCTCCCTCACTGCAAGAATGGAAATAACCTGAGACATCACAAGACAATAAAGAAAAGAGTTAGCACCGATATTATTCCGCAAGGTGGCACTGGTAATTCCTATTACCAGTAATGATACAAAAACCATGACCGTTGGCAGCATACCAGACAACGAAACTTTATAAGAATAGAGCATATAAAATGGAAAAACCACAAACATAAAAAAGCAAAAAACACCAAACATTCCTCCTCGTTCAAGGATAGTAAAATACTCTGAATGCGTATGATATTTCAGCATATAAGCTGGGTATTTCCCTGCACTAACTATTTCTTGTTTCGATGCATAAGCACCCTCGACACCAAGCCCAAACCATGGAGCTTTCAAGAAAACATCCCAAGCCATTAGCCAAGAGTCTATTCTTATACCAACTGAATTATATGCCTGATCATACATGAAATAATTCTGTATATTTATATAAGCAAGATAAATACGATCCCACATCGAGTAAACAATAAGAAATATCATAAACAGCACTAAAATAGCGGGTATCATAATATTTTTATTATTTGCATGCCTTCTTAGCAGCACAGCCATTAAAATAGAGTTAACCAGTAAGAACGCCAGCAGAGGCCCCCTAGCCTCTGTCATATATAAAATAGATGCACATGACAAAAAAGATATTCCAAACCAAATAAAGCCAATACTCCTTTCCTTGACAAGAAAGCCACCCAAAAAAATGGAATAGAAAAAAACAATAGCCGATGAAAAAGAGCCTTTATTAAACCAAAGCCCGGGATTAACGCTGCTTGATTTATGTGATTCCACAGCAAACAGCCCATTTTTTTGCAAAATACAAAAAAACAAAGTAAATCCCAGAATTACTGAGATGAACTTTATAATAACTCGGCTATCAATCTCTTTATACAGAACCAATGCAGCAGGGAGGATGACAAGGAGGTTGCGTGATACCTTTTCAATATCACTTAGTCTCGTATACCCTCTGATTATATTAATAATATCAGGCGCCAAAAATATAAAAAAAGGAACCGCCATCAAAAAAATAAATTTAGAATCCAGCTTTATTTGAGTAAAAAAACAAAAAAACGCCACAATGAATAGAATATAGACACCGTCTTTATATATTCCCTCAATGACAAAATAGGTTATTGAAAAAACAGCAAAAAAAGACATGAGAGCTGATATAAAAAATTTCTCAACATCTGCTTTAATCACACTTACATCCTGTAATTCGAATATATTTCTAGAGTGCTGGTTATCATATGATCAAGCACAAAAGGATTGTTTTTTAAACCCACGCCTTTACTCTTATGAAATACGCCTTCAATACTCCGCACAATGTCTGGAATATCTCCCGTTACAGCCCTGCCTTCCGGATAAATAGCCCCCAAGGTTTCAGCAACCGCCCCATGTGCATACCCCACCACCGGCGTACCAATCGACAAACATTCCACAACTGTTCGGCCAAACGCTTCTGCGGTTGTTGATGTAAGGGACAACATCACATCTGAAATGGCATACAGCTCTTTCATATCCGAGCGGGTGCCCAGGAAGGAGAAATACTCGTTGAGGCCAGCCGCACTGATGGCTGCCTTCACTTCATGAATGAATTTGTTCTTGGGGTCACTGCCGACGATCAGGACATGGAAGTCCTGTCGCTGTTGACTGAGTGTTGCCACGACCTTGACCAGATCAAGATGCCCTTTCCAGCGAGTAATTCGTCCAGGGAAGCAGATCAGGTGTTTATTCAGAGCCTGAGGGCACTCATCAAAGAAGCGTGTTTTCCAT
Organism: Marinobacterium sp. MBR-109; assembly: GCF_040547565.1. Lineage (NCBI taxonomy): Bacteria > Pseudomonadati > Pseudomonadota > Gammaproteobacteria > Oceanospirillales > Oceanospirillaceae > Marinobacterium > Marinobacterium sp. MBR-109. Next base: position 95,072 of record NZ_JBEPPZ010000003.1, on the reverse strand, counting down.
TCTTCTGTGGGCTGATATCCACGCGGAAACTCTTCCGGGTCAATGCCCCGATGAATCACGGTTACCTTGGCAGGGTCCACTTCCGGATAGTTGTCCAACAGGTAGCGTTTCGCCGTCTCGGATACGGCAATAACGCGTTCACCCTTGCCCATGATGGCGCTGTAGCGGTTAACCGAGTGCATACCATGCAGGGTGGTGATGAAGCGCGGCCGAGTCGCTGGGTCCATCTTGCGCCAGGCCAGCCATACAACCCAGGCGGGCATGCGTGATCGCACATGCACGATATCCGGCTTTTCTTCGGCCAGCCAACGGCGAAACCCGGCCACCTGCAGCAGCGTCAGTAACGATTTCTTGCCCAGTCCCCATTGCACGTGGCGGCTGCCTTCACGTTCAAGCTGTTCAACAAGGCGCCCGCCGGCCGACACAACAATGGACTCATGGCCAGCGGCAACCAGTCCACGAGCCACTTCAAGCGTGCCTCGCTCGACGCCTCCCAGCTCAAGGGCTGGCAATACCTGTACAACCTTCACAGCCACTCCCTCCTGAGCACTTCCTCGGCACAGCGCTCTGCCTCATTAAATACAACACCCGCAGCCGCCAGCCCGCTCATCGACCAGTCCGGTGCGCGCACCACCAGCCCCTGTGTTGCAAGCTGCTCAATACCCTTGCCGATCCGGTTGTCCGCATTACCGCGTAGTGGCAAAACGCCAACTTGGCAGCCCGCCGTCAGTGCTTCATACACCATGGATGCGCTGTCTTCCGTGATCCAGCAGACCTCAGCGCTGGCCAGCTGCTGCGGCAGCCAGTCGGGTCCGGTTTCGGCGGCGGGTACAAAGCGATCGCCGCACAACGCTGACAAAGCCTGCTCAGTACTGGCAGGCGTTCGCCGTGACGAGCCGATCAGCCAGTCACGCTGTTCCGATTCCAGCAGGGCCTGCACCTGATTCAGCACACCGGCTTCATCCCAGCGGTAATGTTTTGACGGCCCCCCGATCAGTATGACACCGCTGCCCGGAGCCTTCTCGCCCGGTAGCATCCGGTTGAGCGCCCCGTCAGTGACAATGATATTGGGACGTCTGGGTGGCTGGTCATGCTCGGGCACCAGGCAGAGGTCAAAGAAGCCCATCGGGATAGATGGTTTCATCAACACAATGGCGGGAGCACGGTACAGTTTGCGCAGCGCCAGCAGGGTCAGGTGCGTGGTGTGTCCGGCACCGATCAGTAGATCAGGGCGGTCATCCAGTTGCGGCAAGGCGCCACCCAGGCAGAGCCTCAGTGCCTCGAAGCGCCCCATTGGCTCGCGTTCGCTGATCTCCACCGAAGTACGGCGGGCAATCGCTTCGGCCAGCCCCAGCGACTGGTTGCGATGCCCGGGCTTGCCATCGCTGATAATCAGGATCTGTTTCACGCACACCCACTTTGCTGTTTCCCATACGCTCGGCCCAACAGAACCAGACGCTTGCCATAGGCGTCAAATGATACCATTGCAGCAGCCGTGCAACGAAGGCTGCAACACTATTTATCCGCCAGGCAATTCCATTTTTTCGCTGAATGCATACAATCTAGGGGTCTGAATTTCTCGGATCGCTCGTGTCTGCTGGCTCCGCCCCGCCAGCCTTCGGTCTCAGCCCAGCTTGTTAGGAAGGTGATATGTCTGCTTTTGGTTCCGTTTTCATGCCTGAAATGGCAATTTCCTGGTTCGACGGCTCACAGTGGAGCAACGCCGAGGTGGTATCGAGCGACAGTATTCAGCTGCACCCCGGGGCACACGTACTGCACTACTCCAGCAGTTGCTTCGAGGGCTTGAAGGCATTTCGTCACGAAGACGGTTCGGTCAAAATCTTTCGCATGGACCGCAACATTGCCCGCCTGCAGCAAAGCTCCGACATTCTGGCATTGCCGGAGTTTGCACCGGAAAAGCTTGAGCAGATGATTGTTGATATTGTCACCCGCTTTGCCGATCAGGTACCGGAGGCGCCTGGCTCCATGTACATTCGCCCGACCCATATCGGTACCGAGCCTGCCATCGGCAAGGCTGCCGTTCCTTCACTGACGTCCTGCCTGTATGTGTTGCTGTCACCGGTGGGTGATTACTTTACCGGCGGTGACAAGGCACTGCGCCTGCTGTTGGATGACGAGGGCATGCGCTGTTCGCCGCACATGGGCGTGGTCAAAAGTGGCGGCAACTATGCCAGTGCACTGCAGCCGATCATGAAGGCACGAGCGGAGTACCAGGCTGATCAGGTACTGTTCTGCCCGGGCGGTGATGTTCAGGAAACCGGTGCAGCCAACTTCCTGCTGATCGATGGTGACGAGATCATCACCAAGGCGCTGGACTCGACCTTCCTGCACGGCGTCACCCGTGACTCCATCCTGACGCTGGCTCGTGATATGGGCATGACCGTGTCCGAACGCCAGCTCACCGTTGAGGAGCTGCTTGAGCGCAGCGCGCGTCCGGGATGTGAAGCGGCCCTGTCCGGCACGGCCGCTGTACTGACCTCTGTCGGCACCCTGATCCACAAGGGCAAGGAGTATGAAGTTGGCAACGGCGGCATCGGCGAAACTACAGTGCGTCTGCGCCGTGCCCTGAACGATATTCAGTGGGGCAAGGTTGAGGATACCCATGGCTGGCTGACCAGCCTCTGACCGAACGGCACAGCTCACGAGTCTGAAAAGCCGACCCGGCATATCCCGGGTCGGCTTTTTCATGCGTAGAGAGCGAGAGTTACTGCGCCAGCAACCTTTGCCAGAGTTCGGCTACGCCTGCGCGATAGGCGGCCATTTCCTGATCGCCCAACACACCGGACAGGTTTTGCATCGTCTGACGGTGGCCGGCAGCACGATAGGCCTTATAGGCTTCCCGCAGCAGCTCCACCTCATCGGATGCCAGCAACCCTTCGGCTTCAACACTGGCCAGAATGCGGATGTTATCGGTCCAACGCATCAGTGCAGGCATCTCGGCCGCATGACGCAACACCAGATATTGCACCATGAACTCGATATCGACGATACCACCCCGGTCCTGTTTCAGATGGAATACGCGACTTTCTTCATCGGCCGCAGGTTTACTGCCCAGATGCCCGCGCATCTTCTCGCGCATCGTGACCACATCCGACTTGAGTTTTGCCTCTTCCCGCGGCTGCCCCAGTATCTCACGGCGCACGGACTGGAATCGCTCCGCCAGGGCTGGGCTGCCGGCCACCACACGCGCCCGAACCAGCGCTTGGTGCTCCCAGGTCCAGGCTTCCTTCTGTTGATACTCTCGGAAGGCATTCAGTGAGCTGACCAGCAGGCCGGAGTTGCCGGACGGGCGCAAGCGCATGTCCACTTCATACAGAATCCCGGACGGGGTGAACGTATTGAGGATATGGATGATCCTCTGTCCCAACCGGTTGAAGAAGACACTGTTGGCGATGGGTTTGCCTCCATCGGTCTCCAGATTGCCGGCCGCATCGTGCAGAAATACCAGATCCAGATCAGAGCCGTAGGACAGCTCTATGCCACCCACCTTGCCATAACCGATGATGATAAAGTCGGGATCACAGGGCACACCGGGGCTTTTCTGCGGTACGCCGTGTTTCTCAGTGAGGTTGCGCCAGGCGATATCCAGCACCGCTTCAAGCACGGCTTCCGCAAGCCAGGTCAGGTAATCACTGACCCGCATCAACGGCAATACTCCGGTAATATCGGACGCTGCCACCCGCAACATGTGGGCATGCTTGAAGTAACGCAGGGTTTCCATCAATTGTTCGATGTCATCTTCCGGGATACGCAGCAACTGCTGGCGCAGCTCGGTACGCAGAGCCGTCAGGTTCGGCGGCGTGTAAAGTGTGCGTGGATCGATCAACTCATCCAGCAGAACAGGCTGTTTCGACAACTGCTCGGCAAACCAGGCACTGGCGGAGCAGAGCTGAACCAGCTGTTTCAACGCTGCAGGGTTTTCGTTCAACAGCACCAGATAGGCGGACCGGCGCAATACCGCCTGAATCAACACCAGTACCCGCTCCAGCGTAATCTCCGGATTACTGCACTGCCCAACATTCTCCAGCAGAGCCGGCAATACCGCTTCCAGTCGCTCCAGCGCCACTTTTTGCAGCATCTGTACCGTGCGCAACCCCTTCAGATCCTGCAGCGCTTTCAATGCCTGCTCAGGAGCCTGATAGCCCTGTTCGGCCAGAAACTCCAGCGCACTGGCATCCTCCATCAACCCTTGCCAGAGCGCCAGCCAGTCACCGCGCAGGTCATCAGGTTGTTCTTCTCCCTCATCCACCGGAGCGATCACATCTGCAAAGTGACGCGACACGTCCGCCCGACATTTTTGCAACGCCTGGTCCAACGCATCCCAATCGGCAAAGCCCTGGGCAAAGGCCAGACGCTCCCGGCCCATTTCATCTTCCGGCAATTCCTGCGTCTGTTTGTCGGCGATCGCCTGAATACCATGCTCTATATTGCGCAGGAAGGTGTAGGCATCAGTCAGCTCGGCCACGGCCGCTTCAGGCATACCCACCTTCTCCGGCAGCTGCGGCAGAATATTGAGCAGTTCACGCTGCTGCAACTCATGATCGCGACCGCCCCGGATTAACTGAAACGCCTGTGCAATAAATTCCACCTCGCGGATGCCACCGGCACCCAGTTTCACGTTATGACTCAACCCTTTGCGGCGCACTTCACGGTTGATCATGCCCTTCATGTCGCGCAATGATTCGAATGCGCTGAAGTCGATATACTTGCGATACACAAACGGACGCAACAGCTGGATCAGCTCCTCTCCGGCCTCCTGATCACCGGCTACAACGCGAGCCTTGATCATGGCATAGCGCTCCCAGTCACGGCCCTGATCCTGGTAATAGCTTTCCATGGCTCCAAAGCTGCACGCCAGCGGGCCAGCCGAGCCGAATGGACGCAGGCGCATGTCGACGCGAAACACAAATCCATCGATGGTCAGGTTATCCAGCGCCTGGATCAGCTTTTGCCCCAGCCGGATGAAAAAGTCCTGATTTTCCAGATTCTTGCGATCACCGTCGGTTTCGCCATTGGCCGGGAAGGTAAAGATCAAATCAATATCGGATGACAGGTTCAACTCATGCGCACCCAGCTTGCCCATGCCGAGCACCACCATCCGTTGCGGATGCCGCTGCCCGCTGGCATCCGGGCGCGAGTGTGGCACGCCCCAGCGCTGACAGGCCTGCTGGTACAACCACTCCAGTGTGCGATCAATGCAGGCATCCGCCAGCCAGGACAGCTCGCGGGTGTTACCGCGCATGTCGCTGAGCCGGTTGAGATCACGCCAGATCAGGCGGATCATTTCGCGCTGACGGAACAGGCGCAACTGGCGGTGCAGCTCCTTCTCGTCCTCAATCGGTGTCAGCAACGCCTGCAGTCGTTCGGCATACTCGGTTTCGCCGTAGGCCTGTTGCAGGTCGCCGCTTCGAATCAGCTGCGCCAGCCAGCCAGGGTGACGCTGCAGCTGTTCGGCAACAAAATCACTGCCAATCAGGGTGCGCTGCAACTCGCCCGTCAGCCAATCCGGCTGACCCTGCAACTCACCGAGGGCAGCTTCGATGCGAGCAAGGTTATCCTGCAGCAGAGGCCGCAGCTGTTCCGGCACGTTCTGCAACATCTGTTCATCAATCGACATTCATGCGTCTCCCCTGCAATCCATTGAGTGCTGGCCACACTGACTGAACAGTCGATAGCCACGCTGTGCCTTGCTGATATCGCCAGGCTGCAGTTCTACCTGCTCAGCCAACCGATGCGCCAGTGCAAACAGCGCTTCAGCAGGGCCTGATTTGAGTTCCAGCTCCAGCTCACTGATCGGATCGGTCAGATGAAGACCATCCGCGCAGTCGCACACCACTTCACCCAGATCCAGTGCCACTTCGATCTCGGCACCCTCAAAAGTCAGCCACCAGAGGCGGCGCGTGAAGTCGGTGGTAAACACCGGCATCAGTGTCATCTGATCCGGTGCGGCCAGCTCGGTGGGCCAGATGTCGGCTCCAAGCAGAGTGGGATCAAGCTGTTCGCTGGTCAGATCCCACTCCCATTCACCCCGCTGATGCAGACCGTCGATGCTCTGCCCCCGTGTTTTCAGCGTCTGAATAAACCGCTCCCCCTGACGCCGGACCCGCAGTGCCACCTTTGCTCGGGCCAGATCGAGGGCCGCTGTGTCATAGTAGGTGTTATGCAGCAGACGGGCCGCTTGCCCGGTTGCATGGCACAGCAGTGAATGCCGGCTCAACCGTTCCATTGCTGCCGGTTCGATCAGCAGCTTGAGTTCTGTTTCTGTCGCCATCGTTCAGACACCTTGTTGATCTGCCACCAGTGTACCCAATCCAGAGCACTGATCATCATCAGAATCGCGCAAATTTTGTGACACTTTTTATGACACTATCACTACAGATCTGTGACAGCAGCACGTATACTTGCGCCCAGTTTTTTCCACCTGCAACAGGAACGCAACATGGTTAATAGCCCAATTATGCAGATGTTCGCCCGTTCCCCGTTCAAGCCGATGCAGGAGCACATCATCAAGGCGCAGGCAAGCGCCGCAGAACTGATCCCCTTCTTTGATGCGGTGATCGCGAACGACTGGAACACGGCAGCTGAATGTCAGCACCGTATCGCTGTCATTGAAGGTGAAGCGGATGACATGAAGCGAGATATCCGCCAGCGCCTCCCCGCCAGCATTTTTCTGCCGGTCCCCCGCACCGATCTACTTGATCTTCTGCGCATGCAGGACAAGATCGCCAACCGAGCCAAGGATATTGCCGGTTTGATGCTGGGTCGCCAGATGCAGATCCCGGAACCGATCCAGGACGAACTGCGCGAACTGCTGCGCACCGCTCTGCAGACGATTGAACAGGCCGTACTGGCACTGAGTGAGCTGGACGAGCTGTTGGCAGCGGGTTTCCGCGGCCATGAAGTGGATATCGTTGAACGCCTGATCACCGAGTTGGACCGACTGGAGCACAAGACCGACGAGCATGAGCGCGAGCTGCGTGCCTCACTGTTCCGTGTTGAACGCGACCTCTGGCCGATCGATGTCATGTTTCTCTATCAGATCATCCAGTGGGTTGGCGATCTTGCCAACCGCGCCCAGCAGGTTGGCAGCCGACTGCAGCTGCTGCTGGCCCGTTAACTACACAGACGACCAAGGCTTAAACCTATGGAAATCATTGCTCAGTACGGCACCATCATGGTGGTCATGGCCTGCATCTTCGGCTTCTTCATGGCCTGGGGTGTAGGTGCCAACGATGTAGCCAACGCGATGGGGACTTCTGTCGGGTCCCGCGCTCTGACCCTGAAACAGGCCATTCTGATCGCTATTCTGTTCGAATTCGCCGGCGCCTATCTGGCCGGCGGGGCCGTAACCGATACGATCCGCAAGGGTATTATCGAACCCTCAATGCTCAGCGCCAACCCGGAACTTCTGGTATTCGGCATGATGGCTTCGCTGCTGGCAGCGGGCATCTGGCTGCTGATTGCGACCCACTTTGGCTGGCCGGTTTCCACCACTCACTCCATTGTCGGCGCCATTGTCGGCTTTGCAGCCGTTGGTATCTCCATGGAGGCCGTACACTGGAACAAGGTCGGCAATATTGTGGCCAGCTGGGTAGTGTCACCCGTCACGGCCGGCGTCATCGCCTTCTTCCTGTTCCGCAGTGTACAAAAGTTGATTCTGGATACCGAGAATCCCTTCGCCAATGCCAAACGCTATGTCCCCATGTATATTTTCCTGGTGGGCTTCATCATCGCCATGGTGACCTTCACCAAGGGCCTCAAGCATGTAGGCCTGCACCTGAGCTGGGGCGAGAGTGCTGCGGTTTCGGTGTTGATCGGCTTGGTCACCATGGGTATCGGCATATTCATGCAGCGCGGCATCAAGCTTGACCCTGAAGCCAATCGCGACTTCCACTTCACCAGCGTGGAAAAGGTATTCGGCGTCCTGATGATGTTCACCGCCTGCGCCATGGCCTTTGCCCACGGCTCCAACGATGTGGCCAACGCCGTTGGCCCGCTGGCCGCCATTGTCGGTATCGTCAGCGCCGGCGGAGAAGTGGCACAGAAAGCCGCCATGCCCGCCTGGATTCTGCTGCTCGGTGGTGCCGGCATCGTTGCCGGCCTGGTGATGTATGGCCACAAGGTGATCGCCACCGTCGGCCAGAACATTACCGAGCTGACCCCTAGCCGCGGTTTTGCCGCCACGCTGGCAGCCGCCAGCACTGTCGTTGTGGCTTCAGGTACAGGGTTGCCGATCTCCACCACTCATACGCTGGTGGGTGCGGTGTTGGGCGTGGGCCTGGCCCGTGGCATGGCAGCGCTCAACCTGCGCGTTGTGGGCACCATCTTCGTCTCCTGGATCGTGACGCTGCCGGCCGGTGCCATCCTGTCGATCATGTTCTTCTTCATGCTCAAGGGTATGTTCACCTGACAGCCCGCCCCGGGGTGGTCAATCTGACCACCCCTCGCTTCACACACATGGACCCGCGACCGCAAAGGTAGCAAAATGGGTCAAACAGTGGAGCCCATCATGACCACACACTCGCTCAATACCCTTGAAATGATGCGCCGGCTGATCGCTGCGCCATCCATCAGTTCCGCTTCCGTACACCACGATCAGAGCAACCTGGTTGTCATCGAGCAGCTGCATGAGTGGCTTGAGGCGCTTGGCTTTAACGCTGAAGTGATGCCGGTACCGGGACATCCCGAAAAGGCCAACCTGATCGCCACACTGGGCAGCGGTCCGGGCGGGCTTGTGCTGTCAGGGCATACCGATACCGTGCCCTGTGATCCGGAGCTATGGCGTTCGGACCCCTTCTTTCTGACTGAGCGTGACAACCGGCTGTACGGGCTGGGCACCTGTGACATGAAAGGCTTTTTCGCCCTCGCCATTGAGGCCGCCAAGCACTTCCTCGACCAGCCCCTGAAACAGCCGTTGATCATTCTGGCCACGGCGGACGAAGAAAGCTCCATGTCCGGCGCCCGCGCACTGGCCGAGGCCGGTCGTCCAATGGCCCGCGCTGCCGTGATCGGCGAGCCCACCCGCCTGCAGCCGATCCGGATGCACAAGGGAATCATTATGGAATCGGTGCGCATACAGGGCCGATCAGGCCACTCCTCCGATCCCTCGCTGGGTGCCAACGCACTGGAAGCGATGCATGCAGTGATGAGCGAACTGCTGACCCTGCGCGGCGAGCTGCAACAGAAACACCGCAACGCCCAGTTCCGGGTCGATGTGCCCACCCTTAATCTGGGCTGTATCCACGGTGGCGACAGCTCCAACCGGATCTGTGGTCGCTGTGAGCTGGAGTATGACCTGCGGCCACTGCCCGGCATGTCCATTGACGGGTTGCGCAACGCCATCAGTGAGCGGCTGCGACCGCTGAATGACCGTTTTGGCGTGAAGATCGAGACCCACTCCCAGTTTCCGGGCATTCCACCCTTCGAGACGCCGGCCGACTCGGAGCTGGTAAGGCTGGCCGAACGCTTGACCGGCCATCGCGCCGAAGCGGTGGCCTTTGGCACTGAAGCCCCCTTCCTGCAATCGTTGGGGATGGATACCATAGTGATGGGACCGGGCAGTATTGATCAGGCCCACCAGCCGGACGAATATCTGGCACTGGATCAGATCCGCCCTACGGTGGAGCTGTTGCGCAGCCTGATTGCCCACTACTGCCTTTAATACAGAACAGCAGGAGCCTGACTTGAGCGCCGTGACTTCCGAATACGTTAACTGGTTTCGCCACTCGTCGCCCTATATCAATGCGCACCGGGGCAAGACCTTTGTGCTGATGCTGGGGGGCGAGGCGATAGCCGATGCCAACTTTGCCAACACGGTACATGACATCGCCCTGCTCAACAGCCTCGGCGTGCGGCTGGTACTGGTGCACGGCGCTCGTCCTCAGGCGGAGCAGCGCCTGCAGGCACGCGGGGTGGAGACACGCCTTCACCACGACCTGCGCGTCACCACACCGGAAATTCTGGAGTGTGTAATCGAGGCCGTGGGCAGCCTCAGGACCGAAATCGAGGCCCAGCTGTCGATGGGGCTGGCCAACACGCCGATGCACGGAGCGCGTATCCGTGTCTGCAGCGGCAACTTTGTCACGGCCCGACCGGTAGGTGTACTGGATGGCGTGGACATGGGCCACACCGGCGAACTGCGGCGAATTGACCATGAGGGGGTGCGCCGCCTGCTGGACCTGAATCAGATCGTACTGCTGTCCAACTTGGGCTACTCGCCCACCGGCGAAGTATTCAATCTGTCGGTAGAGGAGGTCGCCACTCAGGCCGCGATCGCCCTCAAGGCCGACAAGCTGATTCTGTTTGGTTCCCGTCCCGGCATTCAGGACAGCCAGGGTGAGCTGCGCAGCGAACTGCTGGCCTCAACCGCCGCTCGTCTGGTGCAGCAATATCTGGCCAAGCTGGATGACCCCGAGCAGCCTTACAGTGAAACCGCCTGTCTGCTGGAAGCCGCCGCGACCGCCTGCCAGCAGGGCGTACCCCGCTGCCACCTGATCAGTTACCACGACGACGGTGCGTTGCTGGCCGAGCTGTTCACCCGCGACGGGCAGGGCACCATGGTAGTCAGCCATTCCTACGAGCAGGTACGCCCCGCCAACATTGAAGACGTGGGGGGTATTCTGGAGCTGATCGCCCCACTGGAAGAGAAAGGTGTGCTGGTGCGCCGCTCCCGCGAGCGCCTGGAAGCCGAGATCGAGCGTTTTACCGTGGTCGAGCGTGATGGCGCCATCATTGGCTGTGCCGCACTCTACCCCTTCCCGGAAGAAGCGATCGGAGAACTGGCCTGTGTTGCCATCGACCAGACCTACCGGGGCGGGCAGCGTGGCGACATGCTGCTGGAAGCGATCGAGGATCAGGCCATTGCGTTGGGGCTGAAGCGACTGTTCGTGCTCACGACCCGTACGGCGCACTGGTTCCTTGAACGGGGCTTTGGCAATGCACCGCTGGACGAGCTGCCGGGCGAGAAAAAGGCCCTCTACAACTTCCAGCGCAACTCCAAGGTGTTCTTCAAGCGTCTTGGCTGACCGGCCCACCCGGCAGCTCAACCCGAAAGCAGGCACCACCCAAAGTTGAGCTGCTGACCTCCAGCGCACCGTCATAGCTGCTGACAATATCCAGCGCTACCGCCAGCCCGATCCCCTGCCCCGGGGTCTGGCTGTCCAGACGGGCGCCGCGCTGCAAGATCACCTGCCGCTGTGCCGGCGCCACACCTTCACCGTTGTCACTGATGCTGATCACCAGCTGACCTGCCTCAAGGCCCGCCTCGACCGCCACCCGCCCGTTGCCATATTTGAAGGCGTTATCCAGCAGATTTCCCAGCAGCTCCATCAGATCACGCTCATCACCGGCAAAACCGGCATCCGGCTGTAACGACAGGCTGACCTCTGCCGGATGGGCAGCGTAGACTTTCTCCATCACCCGCACCAACCGCTCCAGCAGGGGCGCGACCGCCACCGCCTGTGCCAGCACCCGCCCCTCACTCTTGACGGCCCTGGACAGCTGATACTGCACAATCTGCTGCATGCGCTGGGTTTGCTCCTCCACCAGCCTGCGATAGCTGTGCTGATCGGCACAATCGTCACCGGCACCACGTATCACCGCCAGTGGTGTTTTCAAACTGTGGGCAAGATCGGCCAGCGTATTGCGATACCGCTCACGCTGGCGCCGTTCCGACTCGATCAGGCGGTTCAGACTCTGCGTGACGCCCTGCACCTCCTCGGGGTAACGCCCGTCCAGGTGGTCCGTCCTGCCGGCCTCAATCCGCTGCAGGTCAGCCGCCAGCAGATCCAGCGGCCGCAACCCCCAGCGCATGATGAAATACTGTGCCAGCAGCGCGACCAGTCCAACTCCGCTGAGCCACCCCAGCAGCTGCAGGCTGAAGGCTTTCATCTCGGAGACCACATGACTGTCGCTGCGCAGAACCGATACCAGGAAGCGAATATCGGTACCATCCGCCTCCCAGATCACCGGATACTGGAACAGATACAGCCCCTGCTGCGGCAGATGACTGAACAGCGCCTGCCCGGGCTGCAGCAACGAGCTGGGCAGCCGTTGCACCACATCCGGAGCGATACTCTGGCTGGAACGGGAGCGCCACAACAGGCTGCCGTCAGCGGCATGAATGAAGCCATAGACACCCGAGCCATCACGGCTGAAGCCCGGCTCAAGCAAGGTGTTGGGGAGTTTGAGCTGGTTGCCATCCACTTCAACGGCACCCAGCAGGAGATAGACATGCAGCCGCGCCTGTGAAGCCTCGGCATTTTCAAGGCTGCCATGAAAGGCTTTGAGCAGCGCCACCCCGGCCACAATGATCACCAACGGCAGGATAACCGCCGACGCCCGCAGCAAACGGGCACGCAGTGAGAGGGGTACGGCGGCTTCGGGACTCACGCGGCGGGCCCGCCTCCAAGGGCAAAGCGATAGCCCAGACCGCGCACGGTGGTGATCGGCTGCAGGCTCTGGTCCGGATCCAGCTTCTGGCGCAGGCGGCGGATAAACACCTCCAGCACATTGCTGTCGCGGTCATAATCCTGATGATAAAGGTGCTCTGTCAGCTCTGCCTTGGAGATGGTCTTGCCCGCATTGAGCATCAGGTATTCAAGCGTGCGGTACTCATAGCTGGTGAGCCTGACCTCGTCACCATTCAGACTCACCACACGGGCGGCCGTATCCAGCTCCAGTGGACCAAAGCGCAGTACCGGGCTGGCATGGCCGGATGCACGTCGCACCAAGGCATTCAGACGCGCCAGCAGCTCTTCGGTATGGAAGGGCTTGGCCAGATAGTCGTCGGCACCGGCTTCCAGCCCCTCGACCTTGTCCTGCCAGTCACCGCGGGCTGTCAGCACCAGCACGGGCATGGTGTGCCCCTCTTCCCGCCACTGCCGAATCAGGTCCAGCCCCGACATCTCCGGCAGGCCGATATCAACTACCGCAATGTCGTATTCATACTCCTGACCGAGGTAGAGCGCTTCACGACCACTGCCGGTTTGCTCAATGGTGTATCCGCGCTGCTCCAGCAGGTTGCACAGCTGGCGCCTCAGGTCGGTATCATCTTCAACTATCAGGGCCTTCATCAGTCAGCCGCCTCCGCTATCTCTTCAGGTAACAACTTGCCGCTGGCAGCATCCACCAGCACTTCACGGATACGTCCCTGTTCCAGCAGACGGATGGTATAGACCGGCTCACCCTGATGCTCTGTCAGCTCCGCCTTGATCACCTCTCCACCCAGTTCATCCCGAACAAGCTTCGAGGCCTGCAACAGGTTGACCGGCTCAACGGTATCTTCAGCAGAGTCCCTAGCGGGCTCCGCTGACAACAGCGGACTTACACTCCAGAGCTGCAGCGTAATCAACAGGGCTGTAATCACAGCGGTATGGACAGAGCGGTGATGGCGCTCGGCTGGCATGGTTTTACCTCATGCGACCTTCTATGGTCGGCGTGCGGTTGCGGCCGAGCCGCAACCGAGTTCACCCGTCAATGGATGCGTAGGCTAAAGATCCTGATCTGAATCGCGCGTGAATGTCAGCCACACTTGCGGCAGGTACGCATGCCCAGCAGGCTGTAAAGCGGGCAGGTCCCGGAGATGGCGATTGCGATGATCGGCACGCCGACCAGGCCCCACCATGTCTGGGGTCCGAAAAAGATCAGTACGATCAGCACCAGGCCGATCAGGACTCGCACCAGTTGATCCAGTACACCGATATTGCGTTCCATGTTGCAGTCTCCTCGATGATGTTTCAGCTCTGCCGGGCACGCTTGCGACGCTGTACCAGCAGCAGGTATCTCAGGTTGTAGGCAAAACCGATCAGCAGCACCAGCGGTGCGCTCAGCACAAACAGCCAACCCAGCGCCGGCACGCCCAATGTCTGTCCCAGCCACAGGCTGAGAATGCAGATCAACGCCAACGGAATGCCGGTTTTCATCAACCGCTGCAGCCAGATGTCGGCGCCAATTCTGTTATTTTCCTGCATCAGATACTCCTTATATCTGTGTCGAGCATAGAGCCGCCGGCGATTTGGTTCAAGCACTGCCCAGCTCCGTTTGGGGCGGATTGAAAGGCAGATCAAAAGCCTCGGCAACCCCGGCACAGGCAACGCGACCGGAATGGATGTTCAAGCCGTGAATAAAACCCGGGATGTCCTGCAGTGCCCGACGCCACTCGTGCTGCGCCAGTGCCTCGATATAGGGCAGGGTTGCGTTGGTCAGCGCCAGGGTGGCGGTACGGGCCACGGCCCCCGGCATGTTGGCGACACAGTAATGGATAATGCCATCCACCTCGAACACCGGATCGGCGTGGGTTGTCGGGCGGCTGGTTTCGAAACATCCGCCCTGATCGATCGCCACATCCACCAGCACAGCACCGGGCCGCATCAGTCCCAGCATGCTGCGCGTCACCAGCTTCGGCGCTGCCGCGCCGGGCAACAACACGGCGCCAATGACCAGATCGGCCTGTGCCAGCTGCTGCTCGATGTTTTCCTGGGTGGAGTACAGGGTGGCAAGCTCGCCATTAAAACGCTCATCAAGCTGACGCAGTCGGACGATGGACTTGTCCAGCAGACAGACCTGCGCCCCCATGCCCAGCGCAATTCGGGCAGCGTTTTCGCCCACCACACCTCCACCGAGGATCATCACCCGCCCCGGGTTCACGCCCGGCACACCGCCGAGCAACACACCGCGTCCACCCTGCGCCTTTTCAAGACAGTGAGCACCCGCCTGCACGGCCATTCGCCCGGCCACCTCGCTCATTGGCGCCAACAGCGGCAGGCCGCCATGCTGGTCCTCTACGGTTTCATAGCCGATGGCGGTACAGCCACTGGCCAGCAGAGCATCCGTCAGCGGGCGGTCTGCGGCAAGGTGCAGGTAGGTAAACAGCACTTGATCGGCACTGAGCCAGCTGCACTCATCGGGCTGCGGCTCTTTCACCTTGACGATAAGATCGGCCCAGGTGAACACGGCCCGCGGGTCATCCACAATCACGGCGCCGGCCTGTTCATAGTCGGCATCACTGAAGCCAACCGCAGCTCCGGCATTCTGTTCAACCTGAACCTGATGCCCCTGCTCGACCAGCTCGCGCACCCCCATCGGGGTCATGCCCACCCGATACTCATGATTCTTGATCTCTTTCGGCACGCCCACTCGCATGGCCATCTCTCCTTTGTGCACTGAGTTCTGCTCTTCAGTCTAGCTGAAAAGACTCGGCTTTTACCCCCCTCGGCGGCCTGCTTTTATCTGATATACTTAATCCTATTTGAAGAACCGAATTCCGAGGGGAGCCCCATGCCTGAGTATCGTTCCAAGACCTCCACCGCCGGCCGCAACATGGCGGGTGCCCGTGCACTGTGGCGTGCCACCGGCATGACGGATGAAGATTTCCACAAACCGATCGTTGCCGTGGCCAACTCCTTTACTCAGTTCGTTCCCGGCCACGTCCACCTGAAGGACATGGGACAACTGGTGGCCCGCGAGATCGAAAAGGCCGGCGGTGTAGCCAAGGAGTTCAATACCATCGCCGTGGATGACGGTATCGCCATGGGCCACGACGGCATGCTCTACTCGCTGCCGAGCCGCGATATCATTGCCGACTCCGTGGAGTACATGGTCAACGCCCACTGCGCCGACGCACTGGTGTGCATCTCCAACTGCGACAAGATCACCCCGGGAATGCTGATGGCAGCGATGCGCCTGAACATTCCGGTCATCTTCGTCTCCGGTGGCCCGATGGAAGCCGGCAAGACCAAACTGTCCGAACACAAGCTGGATCTGGTGGATGCCATGGTACTGGCGGCAGACCCGAATGCGACTGACGAAGAAGTCGATGCCGTCGAGCGCTCCGCCTGCCCCACCTGCGGCTCCTGCTCCGGCATGTTCACTGCCAACTCCATGAACTGCCTCACCGAAGCGCTGGGCCTGTCCCTGCCAGGCAACGGCACCATGCTGGCGACACACGCCGACCGCGAGCAGCTGTTCAAGCGTGCCGGTCATCTGATCGTTGAGCTGGCGAAAAAGTACTATGAAGGCAATGACGAGCGCATTTTGCCCCGCGCCGTGGGCATGAAGGCTTTCGAGAACGCCATGACGCTGGATATCGCCATGGGCGGTTCCACCAACACCATTCTGCACCTGCTGGCGATCGCGCAGGAAGCGGAGATCGACTTCACCATGAAGGATATCGACCGCCTCTCCCGCGTTGTACCTCAGCTGTGCAAAGTGGCGCCGAACACGCCGAAATACCACATTGAAGACGTTCACCGTGCCGGTGGCATCATGGGTATCCTGGGTGAGCTGGATCGCGCCGGCAAACTGCACACTGATGTGCCAACGGTACATACCGCCACCATGAAGGATGCGCTGGACCTGTGGGATATCATGCGCAATCCAACGCCCGAGGTGGTCGAGTTCTACAAGGCAGGCCCGGCCGGCATCCCGACCCAGCAGGCGTTCAGCCAGGCGACCCGATGGCCGACGCTGGACGGTGACCGCGAACACGGCTGCATCCGCTCGCTGGACCATGCCTTCTCGCTGGAAGGCGGACTGGCGGTGCTGTACGGCAACATCGCACTGGATGGCTGCGTCGTGAAGAGTGCCGGCGTTGATGAGTCGATTCTGGTGTTCGAAGGCAACGCCAACGTGATGGAATCACAGGACGAGGCGGTGCAGAAAATCCTCAACGACGAGGTCAAGGCCGGTGACGTTGTGGTGATTCGCTACGAAGGTCCTAAAGGCGGTCCGGGCATGCAGGAGATGCTCTACCCGACCTCTTACCTCAAGTCCAAGGGAATGGGCAAGGAATGTGCCCTGCTCACGGATGGCCGCTTCTCCGGCGGGACCTCGGGCCTGTCAATCGGCCACGCTTCACCGGAAGCCGCCGCCGGTGGTGCCATCGGTCTGGTGAATAACGGTGATCGCATCCGTATCGACATCCCGAACCGCACCATCAACGTGCTGGTGTCCGATGAAGAGTTGTCGATGCGTCGCGCCGAGCAGGACAAGCTGGGCTGGAAGCCGGCCGAAGAGCGTCCGCGCAAGGTTTCGACGGCACTGAAGGCCTACGCCCTGCTGGCCACTTCGGCCGACAAGGGCGCCGTACGTGATCTGAGCATGCTCGACTGAGCCCAAACCCCGCTGCATCTGTCGGCAGGCGCCCGCCTGCCGACTTTTATCACTGATCCAAATCCTCCTGCCGGCAGTAACAAGCCCATACCCTGCAGCCGGTACCTGTTACTCCACCCTCATCCGGCTGTCTATACTGAACTGACGTTACCGTCGCCAACCGGATCAGGACTGCACATGGAACGCCTTAACCGTACCCCTCGGCTGGACAACCCGGACAGTGACGCCCTGCGTCGCGAGATACTGGACTATTTCCATACCACCTTTGATCGCTACGAGCAGCTGTTCGAAGTGTTGACCTGTGACGAAGCGTTCACCGTCAAGCCGATCGCCCTGCGCCACCCGCTGATATTCTACTATGGCCACACGGCTACCTTCTTCATCAACAAGTTGCTGCTGAGCGGACTGGTGGAGCAGCGGATCAACCCCCGTTTCGAGTCGATCTTCGCCATCGGCGTCGATGAAATGAGCTGGGATGACCTGAACGATGACCACTACAACTGGCCTTCTGTTGCTGAGGTAAAGGCCTACCGTGATCAGGTACGCCAAACACTGGACCGCATCATTCGCGAGGCTCCCCTATCATCCCCGATCAATTGGGAACACCCCTGGTGGACCATTGTGATGGGGATCGAGCATGAGCGTATCCACCTGGAAACCTCATCGGTGCTGATCCGTCAGCATGAACTCAGGTATGTACAGCCCCACCCGGCCTGGCCGGTGTGTCGCGACTCGGGACCTGCACCTGCCAACCAGCTGATTGAAGTGCCGGCCGGCAAGACGGTTCTGGGCAAGTCACGTGAAAACTCCCGCTACGGCTGGGACAACGAATACGGCCACCGCGAGATCATGCTGGACAGCTTCAAGGCGGCACAGATGCTGACCTCCAACCAGGAGTTTCTGGCCTTTGTTGAAGCGGGCGGTTACATCGAACGTCGCTGGTGGAGCGAGGAAGGCTGGAACTGGCGCGACTTCACCGGTGCGGTACATCCGACCTTCTGGGTCGAATCGGAGGACGGCTGGCAGCTGCGCCTCATGTGCGAACAGGTCTATATGCCCTGGGACTGGCCGGTGGAGGTCAACTGTCACGAAGCCGAGGCCTTCTGTCGCTGGAAAGCAGAGCAGACCGGCGAGCTTATCCGCCTGCCCAGCGAGGACGAATGGTATCGCCTTTTCGACCTGGCCCGCGTGGTCGAGCCGGATAATACAGGTCCGGTCAATGCCAACCTGCATCTGGATCACTTTGCTTCATCCTGCTCGGTGTACCGCTTTGCCCAAGGCGATTTCTACGATGTCAGCGGCAATGTCTGGCAGTGGACACAGACACCGATCTACCCCTTTGAGGGGTTTGAAGTGCATCCCTACTATGATGACTTCACCACGCCAACCTTTGACGACCGCCACAATCTGATCAAGGGTGGCAGCTGGATCTCCTGTGGCAACGAAAGCCTGCGCAGTGCGCGCTACGCCTTTCGCCGCCACTTCTTTCAGCATGCCGGTTTCCGCTACATCGCCGCCGATGCGCCAAAGGACACCCCTTCTTCCCGCTACGAAAGCGATGCTCTGGCCTCTCAGTACGCCGAGTTCCACTATGGTGACGAGCATTTCGGCGTCGCCAACTTCCCCAGGGCTCTGGCCTGTCTGGCCATCGAACTGACGGGTGAAGGCCGTCGCGGCAAGGCGCTGGATCTGGGCTGTGCCACCGGTCGTGCCAGCCTTGAGCTGGCTCGCCATTTTGATCAGGTAGACGGCGTCGACTTCTCCGCCCGACTGATCAATCTGGGCGTCCAACTGCAGCAACAGGGCCGGCTTCGCTATACATTGCCAGACGAAGGTGAGCTGGTCAGCTATCACGAGCGAGACCTGGCCTCACTGGGGCTGGCGGATACGGCTGATCGCGTCAGTTTCATGCAGGGCGATGCCTGTAATCTCAAACCGATCCTGAGCGGCTATGACCTGATTCTGGCCGCCAACCTGATCGACCGTCTCTACAGCCCGCGTCAGTTCCTGTCGCAGGTGCATACCCGTCTGAACCCCGGCGGCCTGCTGCTGATCGCTTCGCCCTACACCTGGCTGGAGGAACACACCCCCAAAGAGGAGTGGCTGGGCGGCTTCAAACGCGATGGTGAAAATGTCACCACGCTGGATGGCCTGCATGAAGTGCTGGACGAGCACTTCGAACTCATCCGCGGGCCTAAGGCCGTGCCTTTCGTGATCCGCGAAACCCGGCGCAAGTTCCAGCATACCCTGTCGGAAGTGACCTGCTGGCGGTTACGGGGGTAAGCTCACTCAGACACGCCACCACCGCAAGGCAGGAGATATCGCGTGTGTGTGACCGTCTGCCGCCAGGGATGGCGGCGGTCGAGCGGTCATGGATGACGCAAAGCGTGTCACATGCGCGTGATACCTTCTGCCCCGCCCCATTGCATGCTCCTGTGGCCAGATGCCAGCTGCCTCGCTAGAATCGAGGCAAGTTTTCCACAGGACGTCCCCCATGCTGCACCGGATCTGGCTCGGTTTCTTTCTGATCGCCTTTGTCGCCGCCCTCTGGCAGTGGCTGGTCATGGGTGACTCCGCTGTGTTCCAGCGCCTGATCCAGAGCAGCTTCGACATGTCGAAACTGACCGTGGAGCTGTCCATCGGACTGATCGGCACCCTGGCCTTCTGGCTGGGAATGATGAAACTGGCCGAAGCATCGGGACTGGTGGATCGCATCGCTCACCTGCTCGGGCCACTCTTTACCCGGCTGATGCCGGAGGTACCACCGCGCCATCCGGCGATCGGCTCCATGACCATGAACCTGTCGGCCAACTTTCTCGGCCTCGACAACGCGGCCACCCCGCTGGGGCTGAAGGCGATGCAGGACCTGCAGAGCCTCAACCCTGACAAGGAGACCGCCAGCAACGCCCAGATCCTGTTTCTGGTGCTTAACACCTCGGCTGTAACGCTGTTTCCGATCACCATCTTTCTCTACCGCGCGCAGCAGGGCTCAGCCGATCCCACCGCAGTCTTTATCCCCATTCTGATCGCCACCAGCTGTTCAACGCTGGTAGGACTGCTGGTGACCTGCTGGGTTCAACGCATCAGCCTGTTACAGCGCACCCTGCTGCTCTGGTTCGGAGCCGGGGCAGCCCTTCTGCTGGCCTTTGTGGGCTATTTTGCAACGCTCAGCGCCGATGAGCTGCAGCGCCAGTCGGCGCTGACCGGCAACCTGCTGCTGTTCAGTGTCATCATTCTGTTTCTGCTGCTGGCACAGCGACGCGGCGTCAATGTGTATGAAACCTTCATAGAAGGCGCCAAGCAGGGGTTCGAGACCGCCATCATGATCATCCCCTACCTGCTGGCGATGCTGGTGGCGATCGGGGTCCTGCGCGAGAGCGGTGCGCTGGAAGGATTCATCTGGTTGCTGCGTGAAGGAATTGCCCTGCTCGGGCTGGATACCCGCTTTGCCGACGCTCTGCCCACGGCACTGATGAAACCCCTGTCAGGCTCAGGGGCACGCGCAATGATGCTGGAAACGATGAACACCCACGGGGTCGACTCGTTCGCCGCACAGGTAGCCTCGATCGTTCAGGGCTCAACCGAAACCACCTTCTATGTGCTGGCGGTCTATTTCGGTGCAGTCGGCATTCGGCGTACGCGGCATGCCGTACTGTGTGGCTTGAGCGCTGATCTGGCGGGCATTACAGCCGCCATCGCCTGTGGTTACTGGTTTTTTGGTTGAGCTTTTCTACACTTCCAGCGGGGCGCTACGACTAAAGTAGCCCACTGATGGACAACTGTGTAAAATCCGCGCTCTTTTGCAACCAACCCTGGAGACACCCATGCCCGGAAAGTGGATCACCTTCCTGCTGGCGGTACTGGCCGGTGCCGGTATCTGGTGGCTGGCGCCACTTGAGCCTCAGCTGCGTACCGGCCTCGCCATTCTGGCTGTCATCGCCATTCTGTGGATGACCGAGACGTTCAACATTACCGTAACGGCACTGCTGATTCCGGTGCTGACCGTGGTGGCGGGCGTGTTCAGCGTATCCGATGCGCTCAAGAGCTTCGCCAATCCGATCATCTTTCTGTTTCTCGGTGGCTTCGGGCTTGCCGCGGCGCTCAGTGCGCAGGGGTTGGACAAGTACATCGCCGGCCATGTGATCCGTCTGGCGCAGGGCAAGCTGGGAATGGCCGCGGTGCTGCTGTTCATTACGTCAGCAGGGCTGTCCATGTGGATCTCCAACACGGCAACCGCTGCGATGATGCTGCCGCTGGCACTGGGCCTGTTGCGCCAGCTGCCCTATGAAGGGCATGAACGTACCTACTGGTTCGTGCTGCTGGGCGTAGCCTATTCCGCCAATATCGGCGGTATCGGCACCCTGGTCGGCTCACCGCCCAACGCCATCGCCGCCGCCGAAGTGGGCCTGAGCTTTGCCGACTGGCTCCGGTTCGGTATTCCGACCGTTGCGCTGTCACTGCCGCTGATGATTGTGGTGCTGTGGGCGCTGTTGCGGCCTGAGCTGAGCCACCGTTTTCCGGCGATCCACCGCCATGAACCACTCACCAGCAAGCAGTGGATGACGTTGGGCGTATTTGCGCTGACCGTCACCCTGTGGCTGTTCAGCAAGCCCGTGTCCGGCTTTCTGGGCGTCAAGGGCGGTTTCGACTCAATTGTCGCCATGACCGCCATTCTGCTGCTGTGCATGCTGCAGTTGGTGAACTGGAAGCAGATCGAAAAAACGGCCGACTGGGGCGTGCTATTGCTGTTCGGGGGCGGACTGACCCTGTCAGCCATGCTGTCCACCACCGGTGCAAGCCTGTTCCTGGCCGAGACCGTCAGCGATCTGATGAGTGGTGCATCCGCCCCGCTGTTCATTCTGGTTGTTGCGGCATTTGTCGTGATGCTGACCGAAATCGCCAGCAATACCGCCAGCGCCGCACTGCTGGTACCCATTTTCGTTGGCATTGCCGGCACCATGGGTCTGTCTACCGAAATCATGGCGGTGGTGATCGCCGTGGCGGCATCCTGCGCCTTCATGCTGCCGGTGGCGACGCCACCCAACGCCATCGTGTATGGCTCGGGCTTCCTGCCACAGGGTCAGATGATGCGCGCCGGCATGGTACTCAACGTGATGATGATCGCGATTATCGCCAGCGGTGCCAGCTTCCTGATCTGATCTGTCATATCCGGCTGCCGCAGTGGCAGCCGGATACCGCCTCACTCCTGCTGCGGCAGACTGCGGATATGGCCCTGACGGTCGATGGCAACCTGTACACACTCGGCACTGGTCACCTTGCGCAGTTCACTGCCATCCGGACAGCGCCCCCACACCTCTACCTGAATCCGCAACGAGCTGTTACCCCGCTCCACCACCCGGGTGTAAAAACTCAGCACCGTCCCACACATGACCGGTGACATGAAACTCATCCGACCAACCGATACCGTGGCGATACGGCCCTGCGCCTCCTGCCCGGCACGGATCTCACTGGCGAGCACCAGCTGAGAGGCTACCCAACCGCCATACACATCACCAAACATGTTGACCGCTTCCTGACCGGCGGGCAGCTGCAGTGTCAGCTCTCCTGCGGGTTTCAGCACCTCTGTGTCATCACTGCAACTCATGCATCTCTCCTTTTATTATTGGGTCGAGCGAACCGAACGCTCTTTGCTGCAGTGCACATAATAGAGAATCTGCCCGCAAACGGCACTAGCTCCCGCCCTCTGGAAAACTTTTTTACGCTTTGTGACAACTGTCATAAATCAGTCATCTTTGCCCCCTATAGTGAGCCACATCAAAAAACGATCAGTTCAGAGAGGGTAACTCAATGAAATTGCGCACCAAAGCTCTTGCACTTGCCATGACCGCCGCTGCCGGCATCAGCCTGGCCGCTCCGGCTGCCGCCCGTGACACCATCAGCATCGTGGGCTCTTCAACCGTGTACCCGTTCGCGACTGTGGTTGCCGAACGTTTCGGCAGCAACACCGAATTCAACACTCCGAAGCTGGAATCCACCGGTTCCGGCGGCGGTATGAAACTGTTCTGCCAGGGCATCGGCACTCAGCACCCGGATATCTCAAACGCATCTCGTCGCATGAAGACTTCCGAGTTTGAGCTGTGCCAGAAGAACGGCGTGACCGATATCACTGAATTCCGCATCGGTTCTGACGGCATCGTTATCGCCAGCTCCAAGGATGCCGAAAACCTGAACCTGACCCTGCAGCAGCTGTTCCTGGCGCTGGGCGAAAAGGTACCGGTCGATGGCAAATGGGTTGCCAACCCGAACAAGAACTGGAGTGACATCGACGCTGGCCTGCCGAACAAGCCGATCCGCGTAATGGGCCCGCCGCCGACTTCCGGCACCCGTGACTCCTTCAATGAACTGGCACTCGCAGCCGGCTGTGACAAACTGCCGGAAGCCAAGGACCTGAGCAAGGACGAGCACAAGGCTACCTGCGAAAGCATTCGTGAAGACGGTGCCTTCATTGAAGCAGGCGAGAATGACAACCTGATCGTGCAGAAACTGATCAGCGATACCGGCATGTACGGCGTGTTCGGTTTCAGCTTCCTGGAAGAAAATGCTGACCGCCTGCAGGCCGCTACACTCGATGGCATGGTACCGACCGCTGAAGATATTGCGGCGGACAAGTACCCGGTGGCCCGCTCTCTGTTCTTCTACGTCAAGAAGGCACACGTAGGTGTTGTTCCGGGCATCGCTGAATACGTGGGCGAGTTTGCCAGTAACTCTGCGCTGGGCCAGAACGGTTACCTCAAGGATGTGGGCCTGATCGTACCGCCGCGTGACCAGCTGGCCGTTCTGATGGACAAGGCTGAAAACATGCCGAACCTGACCATTGACGAGCTCAAGTAAGCAGGACGCATAGGCAAAACACGGGGTGCGGTCCTGAAATCAGGGTCGCGCCCTTTTGCACGTCTGGACATCATTCGTTTTATTTACCGAAAAATCGCAGACAGGAACACTCATGCAACCGGCAAATCTGCTTCTTTTCACGCTGGCATTCGCTGCGATCGCCTACTGGCTGGGGTATACCCGTTCGCGCACGCTGGCCATGCCGCTGGGCGGGATTCGACACCTCAAGTCACTTCCGTTCTACTATGGCGCCCGCGCTGCACTCTGGTGCGGCATTCCCGCTCTGATCATTCTGGCGCTCTGGGTCGGCTTTCAGGGCAAGGTGATTCAGACACTGGTCGTCGGCTCGTTGCCACAGGAGATAATCCCGGACAGTGCCGGCCAGGCCAGTCTGTTGCTGAGTCAGATCAGCAACGTCGCCAGTGGTGCCCTGCCGCGCAACTTTGCCGAACCCGCCATCGTCGAGGCCGCAGACCGCCTGGTACAGCTGCGTGAGCAGAGCCGGCTGTACATGAGCCTGCTGGTGGTTGCCGTTGCAGTACTGGCCGGTTTTCTGGCTTGGCTGCGTATCCATCCGCGGCTTAACGCTCGAGTGCAGGTCGAGATCATTCTGAAATGGCTCTTCTTCACCTGCGCGGGTATGGCCATTCTGACCACCATTGGCATCATCTTCTCGGTCGCCTTTGAAACACTGCGCTTTTTCCAGCAGGTTTCATTTGTCGATTTCATTTTCGGCTCTCATTGGAGCCCACAAACCGCCTTGCGTGCAGATCAGGTAGCAGCTCAAGGGGCGTTCGGCATGATCCCCCTGTTCACCGGTACGCTGCTGATTTCAGGCATCGCCATGCTGGTTGCGGTACCCGTTGGGCTGATGTCAGCCATCTATCTGTCGGAATATGCCAACCCGAAAGTGCGCGGCGTGGTCAAACCGTTGCTGGAGATGCTGGCCGGTATCCCGACCGTGGTATACGGCTTTTTTGCCGCCCTGACCGTAGCACCGTTCATCAGCGATCTGGCTGCCTCCTTTGGCATTGAAGCCTCATCACAGAGTGCACTGGCCGCCGGGGCCGTCATGGGGATCATGATCATTCCGTTCGTTTCATCCCTGTCCGACGATGTGATCAACGCCGTACCACAGTCGCTGCGTGACGGTTCGCTGGCACTGGGGGCGACTCAGTCCGAAACAATGAAAAAGGTGGTATTTCCGGCGGCGCTTCCCGGCATTATGGGTGGCATTCTGCTGGCCGTTTCCCGCGCCATCGGTGAAACCATGATTGTGGTGATGGCGGCAGGCCTTGCGGCCAATCTGACCGCCAATCCGCTGGAAACCGTGACCACCGTGACCGTACAGATCGTCACTCTGCTCACCGGAGACCAGGAGTTCGACAGCGCCAAGACGCTGGCGGCTTTCGCGCTGGGTGCCATGTTGTTCCTGGTAACACTGGTCCTCAACATCATCGCCCTGCATATTGTGCGCAAGTATCGAGAACAGTATGACTAAGCAACTTACACAGGCGGAAATCGTCCGCAAGTCATTGAAAAAACGCTACCGCAAGGAAAAGCGCTTTCGTGCCTACGGCATTCTTGCGATCGCCATCGCCCTGTCGGCCCTGCTGATCCTGTTTACCGATATCATCGGCAAGGGGTACAGCGGCTTCATGAAGACCAGCCTGAATCTGGAAGTCGTGCTGGATGGCGAGGTGATGTACCTGGATGATCCGACCGATCCACGCCAGGTAAAAATGGCCGACTTCGTCGAGCCGCTGGTTCAGGCCCTGATGCGTGAAATTCCGGACGCAACCGACGCCAACCGTGAAGCGGTGCGCAAGCTGATCAACCCCTATGCATCGGCAGAGTTGCGTGATGCTCTCAAGGAAAATCCCGACTGGCTGAACACCACCCGGACGATGAGCTTCCTGGCCCACAGCGACGTGGATGTGTATTCCAAGCATGCCGGTGACAAGGCCTACTCCATCAAACTCTCGCAACAACAGCGGGAGTGGGTCGACATGCTGAAGGCCAAGGGCGTGATCGAAACCTCGTTCAACGATGTCTTCTTCAAGGGGGGCGATTCTCGCGACCCGGCCAAGGCAGGCATCATGGGTGCGGTGATTGGCTCCCTGTTGACCATGTTCGTCACCCTGGTGCTGTCGTTCCCGATCGGCGTGGCCGCGGCCATCTATCTGGAAGAGTTCGCCCCCAAAAACCGTCTGACCGATTTTATTGAGGTCAACATCAATAACCTGGCGGCAGTGCCGTCGATCATCTTTGGTCTGCTGGGTCTGGCTGTATTCATCAACCTGTTCGGTATGCCCCGCTCGGTGCCGGTGGTGGGCGGTATGGTGCTGACTCTGATGACACTGCCCACCATCATCATCTCCAGCCGGGCCGCGATCAAGAGCGTACCGCCCTCGATCCGCGAAGCGGCGGAAGGGATCGGCGCCTCGAAAATGCAGGTGGTGTTGCACCATGTGCTGCCGCTGGCGATGCCGGGTATGCTGACCGGCTCCATTATCGGTATGGCACAGGCGCTGGGTGAGACCGCCCCGCTGCTGCTGATCGGCATGGTCGCCTTCATTGTCGACGTACCCGGTGGTTTCTTCGACTCGGCCACCGTATTGCCGGTGCAGGTCTTCCTGTGGGCAGGCAGCCCCGAACTGGCCTTTATTGAACGTGCCTCAGCCGCCATCATGGTACTGCTGAGCTTTCTGATCGGAATGAATGCATTGGCCATCTGGCTGCGCAAGCGTCTTGAGCGCCGTTGGTAAGGAGAACAGATATGAACATGACCGCAACTCTGAGTGATAACGCAGCCATGACCAAGACTACAGCCACGGCCACCGAGTCCACTGCCATCGAGAGCAGCTCGGATGCCGGTATCGAAGAGGGCAAGACCGTTGGCAAGCCCTACGCTGCCAAAGAACCCAAGTTCAAGCTGCGTGACGTGGAGGTATTCTACGGCGAAGACCGGGCGATCAAGAACGTAAGCCTGGATATCGGCAAGAATGAAGTAATTGCCTTTATCGGCCCGTCCGGCTGTGGCAAATCCACCTTCCTGCGCTGTCTGAACCGGATGAATGACAGCATCGACATCTGCAAGGTAAAGGGCAGCCTGCAGCTGGATGATCAGGACATCTACGATCCGCGTCAGGACGTGGTTGAGCTGCGTGCCCGTGTCGGCATGGTGTTCCAGAAACCCAACCCCTTCCCCAAGTCGATCTATGACAACGTGGCTTATGGCCCGCGTATTCATGGTCTTGCCAACCGCAAGTCGGATCTGGACGAAATCGTCGAGAACAGCCTGCGCAAGGCGGGCCTGTGGGACGAGGTGAAGGACCGTCTGGACTCCACCGCCACCGGCATGTCCGGCGGTCAGCAGCAACGCCTGTGCATCGCCCGTACCATTGCGGTCAACCCGGAAGTCGTACTGATGGATGAGCCCTGCTCGGCACTGGACCCGATCGCCACGGCGAAGGTGGAAGAGCTGATATCGGAGCTGTCCGAAAGCTACACCATCGTGATCGTGACCCACTCCATGCAGCAGGCATCACGTGTTTCTGACCGTACGGCTTACTTCCATCTTGGCCATCTGGTCGAGGTCAACGATACTGTCAAGGTGTTCACCGCACCGGAGCATCACATGACCGAAGCCTATATCACCGGTCGTTTCGGCTGATCCGGCGGTGCCGCTCAGTGTACAGCCTGGCTGCCTATCGCCAGTGCTGTACAATCAGCCACTGACTTGACCCAGCCAGGATTCAGACATTGAAGCACACCGGACTCTTACTGTTGTTGGGCCTGCTGTTGCTGGCGACAGGAGCCCGCGCGGACGTGAGCGATACGGCCACCGAGTTGCAGCCTTACCAGCGTGTTGCCGGCATTTCCGGCAACCTGTCCAGTATTGGCTCCGACACCATGGCCAGCCTGATGCTGCTCTGGTCGCAGGAATTCAACCGTCTGTACCCCAATGTGAATATCCAGCTGCAGGCGCCGGGCTCGTCAACGGCTCCGGTGGCTCTGATCGAGGGGACCGCCAGCCTGGCCCCCATGAGCCGCCCCATGCTGGAGCGAGAGTTGCGGGCATTTGAGCGCCGACATGGTTACCCTCCTACCGCGATTACCGTGGCGGTGGACGCACTGGCGATTTTCGTGCACCGCGACAATCCGGTGGCAGGGCTGAACCTGCAGCAGCTGGATGCGATCTTTTCAGCCACCCGCCGCTGCAACGGGGAGCTCCGGATTGATCGCTGGCAGCAGCTGGGTGTGGAGGGACAGCTCGCAGCCCAGCCACTGCTGTTGTACGGCCGCAATGCCATGTCCGGTACCTATGGCTTCTTCCGTGAGCAGGCGTTGTGCCGCGGTGACTTCCACAGCCGAGTCAACGAACAGCCGGGGTCGGCCTCGGTGGTTCAGTCAGTGGCAACGGCACTGAACGCGATCGGCTATTCCAGCATCAACTATCGCAACGCCTCCGTGCGCGTGCTGCCACTGGCGCGGCTGGGCAGCAATTATATCGCACCCGAGCCTGACACCTTTATCGATGGCCGCTATCCGCTGGCGCGGCCGTTGCACATATACATCAACCGGCCACCGGGGCAGCCACTGTCCCCACTGGTGCGCGAATTTCTCCATCTGGTACTGTCACGGGAAGGTCAGGAAATGGTATTGAAAGAGGGTTATACGCCACTTCCCGCCCGCGCAATCGCTCGTCAGCTGAGGATGATCTCCGATGTCGACTAGTCCCCTGCCGCCGCCACCGGATTTGCAGCTGTCCACACCATTGCGCAAGCGCTGGCTGCAGCTGCGTCGCTACAAGGATCGACTGGCCACGCTGTTCATCATGCTCGGCGGGCTGGGCGTGATCCTGTCAGTATTGATGATCCTGTTCTATCTGTTGTATCAGGTGGTCCCTCTGCTGACATCTGCCCGTATCGTCCCGCTTGAACAGCAGATCGACCAGCCCTTGCCGGGGCAGAGCCTGTTTATGGCTCTGGACGCCGAAGGTCAGGTCGGCGTACGGCTCACGCGAGAGGGTACACTGCAGTTTTTCCAGTCCTCCAGCGGCACGCTCCTGCAGCAGCAGAGTCTTGACCTGCCCGACAACAGCCACATTACCGATCTGGCCGATGCCGGTGACGGCTTGATGGTGCTGGCACTGAGTGACGGACGTGTGTTGCCGGTGCAGCGACAGTACACAGGCGCGGACAATCTTCAGCCGGTTTTGCACTACCCACTGGGTACCGAACCCCTGAGCCTGCACTCGGCACCCGCCGGCCCGCTGGCGGCGGTCGTTAGCCGG
Organism: Marinobacterium sp. MBR-109; assembly: GCF_040547565.1. Taxonomy (NCBI): domain Bacteria; kingdom Pseudomonadati; phylum Pseudomonadota; class Gammaproteobacteria; order Oceanospirillales; family Oceanospirillaceae; genus Marinobacterium; species Marinobacterium sp. MBR-109. The sequence goes on along the minus strand of NZ_JBEPPZ010000003.1, from coordinate 65,791 downwards.
AAACAGTTGCTGTTGATCAGCTTCCATGCCGGCCAGCTGCACCAGTTCCGCTTTGACCTGAGCCAACCCGAGTCTGCTCCTCTGCAGTCGGTCAGTCTGCCTACGCCGGGCTTTGAACCACGCAAACTGCTGTTGATGCCGCAACAGTCCCGGCTGCTGGCACTGGGCCCCGAGGGCCGTATCGGCGTGATCCCCCTGCACGGGGCGGGACAAACCTACGAGGTGATCCGCGCCAGTCGAGAGGAGATCACACTGTTCGAGTTGTTGCCGGGACGGCGCAGCCTGATGCTGGGTGACCGCTCGGGCGCACTGTCACAGTGGTTTTTCGTGCCGGATGAATATAACACCCCGAAACTGCAACAGATTCGTCAGTATGACCCCCTGTCCTCGGCACCCCTGCTGTTGGCCGGCCGGGATCAGGACAACAGCTTTGTTACGCTGGAGCACAACGGCACGCTGAGCCTGTACAACCTGACCTCCAGCCGCGTACTGCTGCGCTCCAACCTGCTGGGCGGCAAGCCCAATACCCTGGCCTTGTCACCACACAACGGGCAACTGCTGCTTGAGCACGACCATCGGGTCAGCAGCTGGCAGCTACAGGCACCCCACGCCGAAATCACGCTGAGCAGCCTGTGGGGCAAAATCTGGCACGAAGACTATGATGAGCCGGGCTACATCTGGCAGTCATCCACCAATGGCACTGACTCGGCCGCCAAATACAGCTTGGTGCCGCTGGTATTCGGTACGCTCAAGGCCGCACTCTATGCCATGCTGATGGCGACCCCCATGGCGATCTGCGGCGCCATCTATACCGCCTACTTCATGGCGCCGGCCCTGCGCCGCAAAATCAAGCCGATGATCGAAATGATGGCCGCCGTTCCTTCTGTGGTCTTGGGTTTTCTCGCCGGTCTCTGGCTGGCGCCGTTCATGCAGGCTCATCTGACCGCCATCCTGTTACTGGTCCTTCTGCTGCCGATCAGCATTCTGCTGTTCGCCTTCGGCTGGGAAAAAATGCCGCAGCGCATCCGTTTCCTGTTACCTGAAGGCTGGGACGTGATCCTGCTGCTGGGGGTGATCCCGCTGGTGGCCTGGCTGGCTTTCCCACTGGCAGCGCCCATTGAGGCATGGCTTTTTGATGGTCAGCTGGTACTCTGGCTCGGCAACCAGGTGGGTATCAGTTATGACCAACGCAACGCACTGATCGTCGGTATTGCAATGGGGTTTGCCATTATTCCCACCCTGTTTTCCCTCACCGAAGATGCCATTCATGCCGTACCACGCCACCTCAGCAACGGTGCTCTCGCACTGGGGGCCACCCCTTGGCAGGCACTGACCTGGATGATCCTGCCCGCTGCCAGCGCCGGTATTTTTTCGGCCCTGATGATCGGCTTCGGTCGTGCCATCGGTGAAACCATGATCGTTCTGATGGTCACCGGCAACACCCCGATCATGGAGATGAACATCTTCGAGGGGATGCGAACACTGGCCGCCAATATCGCCATCGAGATGCCTGAGTCCAGCGTCGGCAGCAGCCATTACCGCGTCCTGTTCCTGACTGCGCTGCTGCTGTTCCTGTTCACACTGGTCGTCAACACCATCGCCGAATTGATCCGTCAGCAGCTGCGGAGGAAATACCGTGCGCTCTGATAACCGGTTGATGCGATGGTTTCATACCGATACCCCCTGGGTTTGGCTCAATGCCGGTGCCGTTGCACTGTGCCTGCTCACCCTGCTGGGTATTCTGCTGCTGATCAGTGTTCAGGGGCTGGCTCACTTCTGGCCCAAAGACCTGCTGCAGGCACAGGTGACGGCCGACAGCCAGAGTCGGCGCGTCATTGGCGCAGTCATCCGCCATGAGCAGGTGCCCGTACGTCAGCTGCAGGAAGCCGGCATTTCACTCGTTACTGATCAGACCGAAGTGCAGCGCACCCTGATCCGCAACGGTAACCGGGAGTTCAGCGACAGCGACTACTTTTGGGTACTGGAGAGCGCCCTGTCAGAGCGGCACTATCCCGGTCATCTGGCCGTATTCGAGCGCGCTCGTTGGGGCCAGCTGTATGGCTATCTGCGTGGATTGAGCGAGAACGGCACCCTGCTGCATCAGGGCCCGGACATTGACCAGGAAGCGCTGTGGCATGAATTCGAGCAGCGCCGGCAGCGTACCGAGGCACTGCAGCAGGAAATTGATCGCATCGAAAGCAACATGCTGGGGCAGATCAACCGCACGCTGGAACAGTTGCGTCTGGAGCAGCGCCGACTTGAACTGCTCGGCCCGCTGCAGGCACCTCAACTGGAAGTTCTGGCCCGCAAACGTACCGACTTGGAGCAGGACTATCATCTGCTGCAGAAACGGCTGACCCGCCTGCAGCAGCAGGTCACCCGTGACCACTTCCACGTTGAAGTGGCTGATGGGCGGGTGCTGGAATTCGCCGTGGCGGACGTCATTCGCGCCTACCGCCCGAACGACATGAGCCTTGTCGACAGGCTGGAACACTTTGGCATCAAGCTGTGGGAGTTTCTGTCCGACTCGCCACGCGAGGGCAATACCGAGGGCGGCGTTTTCCCTGCCCTGTTCGGCACCGTTCTGATGGTGTTGCTGATGTCACTGCTGGTCACACCGTTCGGCGTGCTGGCTGCCGTGTACCTGCACGAATACGCCTATCAGGGGCGACTCACCCGACTCATCCGTATTGCGGTCAACAATCTGGCCGGGGTACCCTCCATCGTATACGGCATTTTCGGGCTCGGCTTTTTCGTCTACTTTCTGGGGGGCAGTATCGATGCGCTGTTTTTCCCGGAAGCCCTGCCAGCACCGACCTTCGGCACTGGCGGCCTGCTATGGGCATCGGCCACCCTGGCCCTGCTGACACTGCCGGTGGTGATCGTGGCCACCGAAGAGGGATTGCGCACTATTCCAGCCAGCCTGCGCGAAGGCGCCCTGGCGCTGGGTGCAACCCGGGCGGAAACCCTGTGGAGAGTGGTGCTGCCCATGGCCAGCCCGGCAATGATGACCGGAGTGATTCTGGCGATCGCCCGTGCCGCTGGTGAAGTCGCACCACTGATGCTGGTGGGCGTGGTCAAGCTGGTCCCCCAGCTGCCCGTGGACGGACACTTCCCCTATCTGCACCTGGATCAGAAATTCATGCACCTTGGCTTCCACATCTATGATGTCGGCTTCCACAGCGCCAACACCGAAGCTGCTCAGCCACTGGTCTATGCTACCGCCTTGCTGTTGTTGCTGGTGATCCTGCTGCTGAACCTGTCAGCAATCCTGATGCGCAACCATCTGCGGGCCCGATTCAGAACACTGGAACCGGAACTCTAGCGTGCAACCTTCACCAACGGAGCTATGTCTTGATACGCCTGGACACACAGATATCGGTCGACCCGGCCGCCACCAGCCCTGAATCTGACTTCCCGGACACCCGGCTGCAGGTGCGTGACCTGAGCCTCAGCTATGGCGGCAGCCGGGCATTGAGCAATATAAACCTGGACCTGCCCGGCAACCGCGTAACCGCCTTTATCGGGCCTTCCGGCTGTGGCAAGTCGACTCTGCTGCGCTGTTTCAACCGCATGAGTGAGCTGGCAGCCGACTGTAATATTTCTGGAACAATTCTGCTGGATAATGAAGATATTTACGCTCGATCCGTGAATGTGGCCGAGCTGAGGCGCCGCGTGGGCATGGTGTTCCAGAAACCCAATCCGTTTCCGGCCTCGGTGTACGAGAATGTCAGCTTCGGCCTCAAGATTCAGGGCATCCGCAAAAAGCGGGTGGTGGACGAGACCGTTGAATGGGCGCTGCGTTCGGCAGCACTTTGGGACGAGGTCAAGGACCGGCTGCACGAGAGTGCATTGGGGCTGTCCGGGGGACAACAACAGCGACTGGTGATCGCACGCACCATCGCCATTCGCCCCGAGGTTCTGCTGCTGGATGAACCGGCCTCGGCACTGGATCCGATCTCGACGCTGAAAATCGAGGAGCTGATCCACGAGCTGAAGCGGGATTTCACCATTCTGATCGTCACGCACAACATGCAGCAGGCCGCCCGTGTATCGGATTACACCGCGTTTCTGCATCAGGGCCGTCTGATCGAGTTCGGCGATACCGAGCGACTGTTTACTCGGCCGACACGACGCCAGACGGAAGATTACATCACCGGACGCTACGGCTAGACCTGCGCCCGAAACGGAGACACACACTGTGGAACTGGAAAAAGACAGCTATTCGACCCACATCTCCCAGCAGTTCAACGAAGAGCTGGAGACCATCCGTACTCAGATGTTGACCATGGGCGGCATGGTGGAGCAGCAGGTCAGCGATGCCATCGAGGCACTGCTGACCGCGGACGTGGATCGTGCCGAAGCTTCACGCAAGGTCGACCAGCAGACCAACGCCATGGAACTGATGATCGACGACCTGTGTACCACCACCATTGCGCGACGCCAGCCCGCTGCCAGCGATCTGCGTCTGATCGTATCGATCAGCCGTGCGGTATCGGATCTGGAGCGGATCGGTGACGAAGCTACCCGCATCTGCGGTCAGGCGATCGAGCAAGCCCAGAGCGGCGCGTCCCAGCGCGGCCATCAGGAAGTCCGCCATATCGGCAGCCTGGTGCGTGACATGGTCCGCAATGTCCTCACCGCCTTTGCCCGCAACGATATCGAGATGGCCTATCAGGTTGCCAAACAGGACAAGGAGGTGGACCGCGAATACCGCACCGCCATGCGCTCGCTGGTCACCTACATGATGGAAGATCCGCGTGCGATCTCTTCGGTACTGAGCGTCATCTGGGCCCTGCGCAGCCTGGAGCGGATCGGTGACCATGCCCGCAACCTGGCAGAACACCTGATCTATCAGGTCAGTGGCACCGATGTGCGCCACCGCAGCCTGAAACAGATCCGTCAAACGGTGGAAGACGAAGCCGACACCCTGCTGGGCGACGACAACAGCACCGAAGAATAAACCGCCATCGCTGCAGCCCACTTGGCGGGGTGAAAATGCTAGACTGGTGCCCGTCTCATTAACGGAAGCTCCCCAGGTGTCTGCACGCGATTCTCTGCTTCAACGCTCTCCCCACCGGCACTGGCTGCTTGCGGGCAGCAGCAGCTTTCGCGTGCCCGCCCAATGGCGCCCCTGGCTGTACGATGCCGGCTCCCTGAGTCGGCGTCTGCAGCGGGCCGCCGGCGGCGAGTTCGGTGTCCGGGTGCTGAGTGAGCGCTGGCAGTGTCCGACGCCAGATGAAGCCCGTGCACTGGGCATCAGCCATCGGCACCGTGCCCTGATCCGGGAAGTCGAACTGCTGGGCCGCGATGCCGAGCCCTGGGTCTTCGCCCGCACGGTGATTCCCGCCACCACACTGACCGGCGTCGAACGCCGCCTGCTGCGTCTGGGCTCGCGCTCGCTCGGTTCCTACCTGTTCCGTGACCCCAGTCTTGAGCGCGCCCCATTGCGTGCCTGTCGACTGCAAGGCCGCGGCGGTCAGCATTACTGGGCCCGCCGTTCCGTATTCCACCTGCACGGCAAACCCCTGCTGGTATGCGAAGTTTTTCTACCGGCCATGGAGCACGTACAATACCCGCTCTGACCGCTCAGGAGGGATCATGCAGGCAACCAAACCGTCACCGCAGCCATTGAAACAGCGGCTGCAGGCTTACATCCATTTGATGCGAGCCGACCGCCCCATCGGCACCTATCTGCTGCTCTGGCCCACGCTCTGGGCGCTTTGGATCGCGTCCGAAGGTTTGCCCCGTTGGGACCTGCTGCTGATCTTCTGTCTCGGCGTGTTTCTGACCCGCTCCGCCGGCTGCGTCATCAACGATTTTGCCGATCGCCATATCGACGGCCACGTCAAACGCACCGTCAACCGCCCGCTGCCCTCGGGCCGCGTCAGCGAACGGGAAGCGATCTACCTGTTCTGCGGCCTGATGCTGGTGTCCTTCCTGCTGGTACTGCTGACCAACGGCATGACCATCCTGATGTCCTTCGGTGGCCTTGCACTGGCGTTCATCTACCCCTTCATGAAGCGCTATACCCACCTGCCTCAGCTGGTGCTAGGGGCGGCCTTTGGCTGGGCGATCCCGATGGCCTTTACCGCCACTCAGGAAGCGCTGCCGCTGACCGCATGGCTGCTGTATCTGGCCAAACTGCTCTGGACCGTGGCCTATGATACGCAGTACGCCATGGTGGACCGTGACGATGACCTGAAAATCGGTGTCAAATCCACCGCGGTGCTGTTTGGTCGCCATGACCGACTCATCATCGCTCTGCTGCAGCTGGCCACGCTGGCGGTGCTGCTCTGGGTAGCTCGGATCGAGCAGTTGGGGCTCTGGTATATGCTGGGCCTTGCCGGTGCCGCCGCCCTGTTCGTCTACCAGCACTGGCTGATCCGCGCCCGCGAGCGGATGCCCTGCTTCCGTGCCTTTCTCAACAACCACTATGCCGAGCTGCTGGTGCTGCTCGGTCTGATTCTGGAATACGCGCTGCGCAGCTGATTCAGGACTGACAACGGCAATAAAATCTGCCAATGTCATATTTGTGTAACCAAAACGTCTTGTAATACCAGACTCTGATTAAATGTCTGTAAAAGAGGCAGAAACATGTCTGCGTCCAAACGCGTACTGATCGTTGATGACGAAGCGCCGATCCGCGAGATGATCGCGGTAGCACTGGAGATGGCAGGTTACGAATGTGACGAGGCCGACAGCGCCCAGTCCGCCCATGCCCGTATCGTCGATAACAAGCCCGATATGCTGCTGCTGGACTGGATGATGCCCGGTACCAGCGGCATTGAGTTCGCTCGCCGCCTGCGCAAGGATGAGGTCACCGCCGGTATTCCGATCATCATGTTGACCGCCAAGGCCGATGAGGACAACAAGATCCAGGGGCTGGAAGCCGGAGTGGACGACTACATCACCAAGCCGTTCTCGCCACGCGAGCTGGTAGCGCGCCTCAAGGCCGTACTGCGCCGTGCCACGCCCAAGGGGGTCGAGGAGCCGGTCACGGTGGACAACCTGACGCTGGATCCGGTTTCGCATCGCGTGACGGCGGATAACCGTCCGGTGGAGCTGGGACCGACCGAGTTCCGCCTGCTGCAGTTTTTCATGACCCACCCGGATCGGGCCTATACCCGCAGCCAGCTGCTGGACATGGTGTGGGGCGGCAACGTATATGTGGAAGAGCGTACCGTCGATGTGCATATCCGCCGCCTGCGCAAGGCCCTGGGTGAGCGTCACGACTACCTGGTCCAGACGGTGCGCGGCACCGGTTACCGTTTTTCGGCTCAGGTGGCGTGATCGAGATCGGTCACCGCCCAAACGGGAGCGCAATGGAGTGACTCCATGCACATAGCGCGGCACTCGCTGCTGATCAGTCTGCTGCTGAGCGCCGGTCTGGGCCTGGTTCTGGGTGCCGTGCTGGGCTACCCGCTGGCCGGCATCACCCTCGGCCTGATCGTGTTCACCTTCATCCAGATACGCCGCTTCAATGTGCTGCGCGAATGGCTGATGGGCGACACGACCCAGGAACCACCCGAGCTGCCCGGCGCCTGGGGCGAGATCCTGGACGCACTGGCTCGGATGCAGAAGCGCACTCAGGCCCGTGAAGCATCGCTGCGCAGCATCATCTCGCGCTTCCAGCAATCCTCCGCCGCACTGCCCGATGCGGTGATCATCATTGACCGCAACAACAATCTTGAATGGTGGAATCTGGCTGCCGAGCGACTGCTGGGGCTGCGCCATGCGACCGACCGCGGCAAGCCGCTGCTCAATCTGCTGCGCGATCCGGTATTTGTGGACTACTACCGCAAGGGGCGCTATCAGGAGCCGCTGGAGCTGCCCTCGCCGCTGGGCGGCGATACCCGGCTGCAGTATCAGATCAGCCTGTTTGGCGCCGATGATCGCCTGCTGGTGGCACGTGACATCACCCGTCTGACCCAGCTGGAGCAGACCCGACAAAACTTCGTTGCCAACGCCTCACATGAGCTGCGCACGCCGCTGACCGTTATCCGCGGTTATCTTGAAACCTTTCTCGATCAGGACCTGCCCAAACCGCTGATGCGCGGCATGAGTCAGATGCAGCAGCAGGCACGGCGGATGGAAAATCTGGTGCAGGACCTGTTGCTGCTGTCACGGCTGGAAGCCACCTCGCGTCAGGCTACCGCCTTCAAGCCGGTGCTGATCCAGAGCCTGATCAGCCATATCCATGAAGATGCCGTCACCCTGTCGGCCGAGCGTGAGCACCAGTTCGAGCTGCAGATCGACCCGCAGCATGACCTGCTGGGTGTGCCGGCAGAGCTGCAGAGCGCACTGTCCAACCTGGTGTTCAACGCCGTTCGCTACACGCCCGACAAGGGCCGCATTCTGATTCGCTGGTGGGCCGATGCCAAGGGCGGACACTTCAGTGTGACCGACAGCGGGATCGGCATCGAGGCACGCCACATTCCCCACCTGACCGAACGCTTCTACCGTGTCGACGACAGCCGTTCATCCGCCAGCGGCGGCACCGGGCTGGGACTGGCCATCGTCAAGCATGTCCTGATGCGCCTGGGTGCCCGACTGGAGATCGAAAGCAAGCCCGGAAAGGGCAGCTGCTTCAGCTGCCATTTCCCCATTGAGCTGGTGGTGCCGCCCCGGGATTGAGCTCCCTGGCTTCGGCGGCATACTCTTCCACCCAGAAAATCGTTGCGCCCACAACGGCCGCCGGCATCAGAAACAGATTCAGCACCGGCACCAGCATACCCAGCTGAACCAGCCCGCCAAAGCCTATCGACGTTACTCGACGCGCCTTCATCAACTGCTTCATCTGTGGAAAGCTGACCCTGTTGTTGTCCATCGGGTAATCGCAGTACTGAATCGACATCATCCAGGCCCCGAACAGAAACCAGAGCAGTGGCGCAAGCAGATTCAGGCCCGGAATAAACGTAATCAACAGCAACAGCAGAAAACGCGGCAGATAATAGGCAAGTTTCTGCAGCTCCCGCTGCAGCGCCCGCGGAATCATTGCCAGCACCGCCCCCCAGCCCTCATCCACCAGCGGAGACCCTCGCAGCTGTTGTTCCACCTTTTCGGCCAGAAAGCCGTTAAAGGGCGCGGCGATCAAGTTGGCCACAATGGAGAAGCCGTAATAGACACCGACCATCACCACCAGTGCAAACAGGGGCCAGAACAGCCAGTAGAGAAAGCCGGCCCAGTCCGGCATGTATCCGAGTCCATATTCGACCCAATGGGTGAACTGCTTCGTCAGCAGCCAGATGGCGGCAATGAACAGCAGCAGGTTGATCAGCAGCGGTACCAGCACAAAACGCCGAATACCCGGTTGCGGCAACATTGCCGCTCCACGCAGCAGGTAGCTGCCACCACGTACGGGGTTTCCCTTCATCTTGCCTCCCGAGGATGATCACACAGAGTTTGCCAGACATGGCAGGATCACTTTACTCTTGGTATCAGTTAACGTTTGATGACGGCCGATTAAGCCAGCCGCACAATCCGGGGAGAGTACACATGAAAGCGATCCGTATCCATGCCTTTGGCGGGCCTGAAAATCTGCAGCTCGAGGAGCTGGAACAGCCACAACCGGGGCCGGGTGAGGTACTGATCCACAACCGCGCTGCCGGGGTCAATCCAATCGACTGGAAAACCTGTTCCGGTGGCGGTGCCAGCAGTTTCATCGACGCGCTGCCCTTTTGCCCCGGCTGGGAGTTCGCCGGCCGTGTTGAAGCCCTGGGTGACGGCGTCAACAACGTGCGTCAGGGTGATGAAGTAATGGGGTTTATCCGCTTTCCGCAGCCGGCCGGCTGCTATGCCGAGTATCTGATCGCCCCGGCTGATCAGGTCAGCCAACGCCCCAGCGCACTGGACCCAGTAACCGCCGCAGGCCTCGGGCTGGCCGGCCTGACCGCCTGGCAGGCACTGTTTGAAGCCGGCGATCTGAAAAGTGGTCAGTCAGTTCTGGTACTCGCGGCAGCGGGCGGTGTAGGCCATCTGGCGGTACAGCTGGCGAAGTGGAAAGGCGCCTATGTGATCGGTACCGCCTCCCATGGCAACAAGGCGTTTTTGCAAAGTCTGGGTTGTGATGACGTGATCGATTACCAACGCCAGCAGGTGGAAAACCTGATCCATGATGCTGACCTGATCATTGATGGCGTGGGCGGCGATACAGCGATTCGTGCACTCGATTGCCTGCAGCCCCATGGCAAAATGATCACCCTGCCCTCCGTCACGGCTGCCGAGGTGATCGCGGCCGGTGAGGCAAAGGGGCTGAAGGTGAGCGGCATTCGCGCCCGCCCTGATGCCGAGCAGCTGCATGAACTGGCAATGCTGGCGTCCAGCGGCAAGGTGATGCTGAACCTGACCGACAATCTGCCGTTGGATCAGGCGGCCGAGGCGCACCGTCTGAGCGCCACCGGCCATGTGCGCGGCAAGCTGGTGTTAACCATCTGACTCGGATGTCGGCAGGGATGCCGTCGTTTCATCTTCTGCCGGGCCACAGAACAGCTGCTGCTGACGCATCAGCAGGCGGCAGCCTTCACCCCGAATATTACGTTCCCAGCACTCATCCTTGGCCCAGGCCTTGTCATCCTCGGTCGGCTCTTCACGAAACCCCGGTACCGCTTCGCAGAAGCCCTCGCTGGGCTGTGCGGTTTCCAGACAGGCCCTGAGAAAGCGGCCATAGTTGACGGTGCAGTCAAACCCGGTACAGCCGTCAAAGTTGCTCAGACTGTGTTCCAGACAGCTCTGCTGATCATTCAGACGGCCGAATGCCAGCCCATCGTTGCGCCAGCTGGCTGCCGCCTCTGCACGTTCGGCGTTGAACTCGGCCAGCCACTCGGACTTCATCGATTGCCACCAGCTCGGGTTGACCTGCCACAAAAACAGAATGAACAGCAGTGGCAACAGGATCAGTGCCAGCAGAATTTTTTTCAACATTGAAACAGCTCCTGAGCGGTTAACGACGCCGGTACAGGCCAGCGATGCACAGCAGCAACCCCAGCACCGAAAGCAGCATGCCGCCGTTCACCAACAGTGGATGACGCGCGATATAGGGTACAAAGGCGTGCTGACGCTCGGTATCACAGCGCGCTTCGAGGTAATCCCAGGAACCGCCGCTGTCGAGGCAGGCCTCGGCCAGCGACAGGTCATACAGGTAGCCGCCCATCAGCAGCACGCCCGGCAACACCAGCAATAACAGACCAAGCTTGAGCATACTCAGTCGTCTTCGTCGCTGATGCCGATGTTGCTGACACCCTCATTGCGCGCCAGCTCACGCAACTCGCGTACAAATGCAGCGCTCGGCTGCTTTTGATTCTGCAGCCGTTCGATCACTTCGTCACGAAAGCCATCTTCGGCCTGCATCAGCTCATGGGTATTGATCAGCCTGACCAGATCCTCGTCAGACAGCTCGTCATCACTTTCGGTGACTTCGATAAAGGTCGCCACACTCTCGCGGGACAACTGCCCCACGTTGGCGGCCTCGGAACGGTCCTTTTCCAGCAGGCAGTTTATGGTGGCATTGAGTGCCACGATCGCATCCAGCGCCGGCAGGGCACCATACATGTCGTACTCATCCAGGTCCGGCATGTTGGCCTCAACCTGATCAAGCTGGACCTCAAAATTCACCTTGGCACCGGTGCCGGCCAGGCTGTCCCAGACACCATCCAGCAGCAGACGCATTCGAGCCGGGTCACCAAAGTTGACCAGCCGGGCAAAGAGGGCAAAGTTGGGGAACATGCGCTCCGTCAGAGCCGCAGAAAAGGCGGTCAACTGCCAGGGTTCAAACGTCTCCAGCTCGCGCTCCAGGTTCAGCATTTCGCTCATCGGTGTCTCCGCTTGGGATGAAGTAAAACCTATTGTACGGCACAGCCGGCTCAAGCTGTAGTCATCTGCATCGACGGTAATGTCATACCAGACTTTGCTGATATACTTTCACGCCGTCATCACAATAACAGAATCGAGAACTCAAATGAGCCAATCTCATCCCGTTGCAGCGCTGATGCGCTGGCTGGACTGCTTCAGCGAATGGACCGGGCGCACGGTTGCCTGGATGACCCTGCTGATGGTGCTGGGTACCTTCGTTGTCGTCATCCAGCGCTATGTGTTCAATCAGGGCAATACGGCGCTGCAGGAATCGATCATCTACATGCACAGTCTGGTGTTCCTGCTGGGGGCTGCCTATACCCTCAAACATGATGGCCATGTGCGTGTGGACATCATCTACCGCCCGCTGGGCGAAAAGGGCAAGGCCTGGGTCAACCTGTTCGGCACCCTGTTTCTGCTTATGCCGGTGTGCATTTTCATTTTCTGGATGTCCTGGGACTATGTGGCCGCGTCCTGGTCCATGAAGGAAGCCTCGCAGGAATCAGGCGGCCTGGCCTACCGCTATCTGCTCAAAACCGCGCTGCTTGTCATGCCCGCCATGATGATCCTGCAGGGGCTGGCAGAGCTGCTGCGCAGCCTGCTGGTGATCAGCGGCAACGCCCATCTGCCCGCTGCTGAAGAGGAGCACGCGCTGTGATCGAATATTTGCCCCTGTTGCTGTTTGTCGGCGCCATTTTCATTTTGCTGATGGGCTATTCCGTAGCATTTGCGCTGGCCGGCACCGGCCTGCTGTTTGCCGGCGTGGGAATTCTGACCGGCCACTTTGACGCCGTCTTCCTGCAGGCGGTGCCCAACCGCATTTTCGGCGTGATGTACAACGAGGTTTTGATTGCGGTGCCCCTGTTCGTATTCATGGGGGTCATGCTGGAGAAATCGAAGATTGCCGAAGAACTGCTGGATACCATGGCGGCGCTGTTCGGCTCCATGCGCGGCGGTCTTGGTATCTCGGTCACGCTGGTGGGGATGCTGCTGGCGGCCAGTACCGGTATCGTCGGTGCCACCGTTGTCACCATGGGGCTGCTGTCACTGCCGACCATGCTGCGCCGTGGTTACGATCCGGCCGTTGCCACCGGCACCATCTGCGCCTCGGGCACACTGGGCCAGATCATTCCGCCTTCAATCGTACTGGTACTGCTGGGGGATGTGATCTCGTCCGCCTATCAACAGTCGCAGATCGATCGGGGCATTTTCTCGCCGGATACCGTCACCGTGGGGGATCTGTTCCTTGGCGCGCTGATTCCGGGCCTGCTGCTGGTGATCGCCTATATCAGCTACATGGTGTTTGTAGCAATTACCCGCCCCAAGGCGGTGCCGGCCATTCCCGCTGAAGAATTGAGCCAGATCACCAACCTCTGGATGCGTGCGCTGAAGGCTCTGCTGCCGCCTGTGCTGCTGATCGGGCTGGTGCTCGGGTCCATTCTGGGCGGCTTTGCGACGCCCACAGAGGCGGCCTCGGTGGGTGCTGTGGGTTCCATTCTGCTGGCAATGATGCGAAGGGCGTTCAGCCTCAAGACGCTGCATGCAGTGATGCGCTCCACCACTCAGGTCAGTTCCATGGTGTTCATGATCCTGATCGGTGCATCGATTTTTTCGCTGGTGTTCCGCGGCTACGGCGGTGACGAGATGGTCAGCGACTTCCTCACCGACCTGCCCGGCGGCGTTGTCGGCGCCATGGCGGTGGTGATGCTGATCGTGTTCCTGCTCGGTTTCTTTCTCGACTTCATCGAGATCACTTTTGTGGTGGTGCCGATTGTGGCGCCGATTCTGCTGAGCATGGGGCTGGATCCGATCTGGCTGGGCGTCATGCTGGCGATCAACCTGCAGACCTCGTTCCTGACACCGCCGTTCGGCTTTGCCCTGTTCTATCTGCGCGGGGTGGCACCCGACAGCGTGTCCACCGGACAGATCTACAAGGGTGTGGTGCCGTTCATCATGATTCAGTTGCTGGTACTGGCGCTGATCGCCTGGCAAAGCGGGCTGGCCACATGGCTGCCCCACGCCGTTTACGGCTGACGCAGAGGGGCTGCTCAGAGGTCATCCAGCAACCCCTTGAGCCCGTTCAGCGTCGCACGACCGCGGGCCCGGTTCTGTTCCGGGCTCGCCTCCCCCAGCCCCTCACGTTCCAGATCTTCCTGCGGCAATTCATCGATGAATCGACTGGGTGTGCAGTCCATCCATTCGCCAAACTGCCGCCGCTGTTTTGCCAGCGTCATGGTGAGGGTTTTCTGCGCCCGGGTGATACCCACGTAGGCCAGCCGCCGTTCTTCCTCAATGGTATCCATTTCGATGCTGTTACGGTGCGGCAGCAGTTCCTCCTCCATGCCGAGCAGAAATACATGGGGGAACTCCAGACCCTTGGAGGCGTGCAGGGTCATCAGCTGTACCCGATCAGAATCGTCTTCTTCCTCCTGCCGGTTGAGCATGTCCAGCAACACCAGTCGGGCAATCGCATCCTCGATACCGGCGCCTTCGTCTTCTTCCTGCAGCCGCTCCAGCGTGGACTGCAGTGACTCGATCAGAAAATAGACATTCTGCATCCGCTTCTCGGCCACCACCTCGCTGGAGGCGTTTTGCCGGATCCAGCCGGGGTAGTCGATCTCGTCCATCAGTTCATGGATGGCGGCGATGGGGTCTCCATCACGGCAACGCTGATACAGCCGATCGATCAGATCGCAGAAGCGGCGCAGACGATCAACCGCCTGTGCGGGCAAGGCCTGCTCCAGTCCCAGCTCGCCACAGGCGTCGAACAGGCTGACTTCACGCCCGGAGGCGTACTCGCCCAGTCGGTGCAGTGTGCTGGGACCGATTTCACGCCGCGGCAGGTTAATGATGCGCAGGAAAGCGTTGTCATCATCGCGGTTGATCAACACCTTGAAGTAGCTCATCAAGTCCTTGATCTCGGCCCGGGCGAAGAAGGAAGTGCCGCCACTGAGCTTGTAAGGCACCTGATAGTGCTGCAGCTTCATCTCAATCAGACGTGCCTGATGGTTACCACGATAGAGCACGGCAAAATCCCGGAAGCCGATCCGTTCACGCAGATGACGGTCGAGGATTTCGGTGGCGATCCGCTCGGCCTCGGCATCATCGTTGCGGGTGTGGATCACCCGGATCGGGTCGCCGTAGCCCATTTCGCTCCACAGGGTTTTCTCGAACACATGCGGGTTGTTGGCGATCAGGGTATTGGCCGCTTTCAGAATGCGGCTGGTGGAGCGGTAGTTCTGCTCCAGCTTGACCACCTTGAGACTGGGAAAGTCGGTCTGCAGCTGGGCCAGGTTCTCCGGCCGGGCACCGCGCCAGGCGTAGATCGACTGGTCATCGTCGCCCACCACGGTAAGACCGCTGCGATGCCCCACCAGCAGGCGTACCAGACGGTACTGGGACAGGTTGGTGTCCTGATATTCATCCACCAGCAGGTACTGAATACGGCGCTGCCAGCGTTCCAGCACATCGGGATGGTTGCCGAACAGCTGCACCGGCAGCAGGATCAGGTCATCAAAGTCCACCGCATTATAGGCGCGCAGGTGGCGGTCATAGGCTTCGTAGGCACGGGCGGCCAGAATATCCTGTGGCAGCTGCGCCTCTGCCAGCGCCTGATCCGGCGTCAGCATGTCGTTTTTCCAGTTGGAGATTCGGTGCTGCACCTCATTGAGCTGGTCGGTATCCTCATCGTTCTGCAGCATCAAATCGCGCAGCAGCGCCTTGCTGTCCTGATCATCAAACAGCGAAAACCCGGACTTCAGCCCCAGATACTTGCGCTCACGACGGATGATCGACAGCCCCAGCGTATGGAAGGTGGAAACCGTGAGCCCGCGCCCCTCCTTCCCCTGCAGCAGCTGGCTCACCCTTTCCTTCATCTCGCGCGCCGCCTTGTTGGTAAAGGTGACGGCGGCTATGCGGCGCGCCTCAATACCGGCCTCCTGCACCATCCAGGCAATTTTCCGCGTGATCACACTGGTTTTGCCGGAGCCGGCACCGGCCAGCACCAGCAGGGGACCGCCGATGTAATGCACCGCCTCGCGCTGGCGTGGATTGAGTCTGCTCATGTCACCTCGAAAAAAATTAAACCCGGCTCGATACCGGCCGATATTTATCTGATACAACCGTTTGATGCAGTACTACATGCAGAAGGCAGGATCGCGTGCTTCTGGACATCACCAAAGCGTGATAACCTCGAACGTCGATCATGGCAGTTGCCTATTATGACATGGCCCCCTGATGAAATTCAGACCCTCTGCGGAGGTATTATTCAGGTGTAAAGGGGAAGCAGTACCATGCTGGCAGATGATGAGCCGCTAAACCCGACAGAACCC
This sequence comes from Marinobacterium sp. MBR-109, assembly GCF_040547565.1. Classification (NCBI taxonomy): domain Bacteria; kingdom Pseudomonadati; phylum Pseudomonadota; class Gammaproteobacteria; order Oceanospirillales; family Oceanospirillaceae; genus Marinobacterium; species Marinobacterium sp. MBR-109. Next base: position 49,610 of record NZ_JBEPPZ010000003.1, on the reverse strand, counting down.
GGACATCCTGCTCTGATGCTGATCAGTGCATCCGATGAGCTGGAAGCGAGCTGGCGAAGCTGGCTGGAACCCTGGTGGCAGGGGCACCTGTTTCGCTGTCGCTCCCCTGAAGCCGCCGTCCCCATCCTGCAACAGTTTTCTGCTCTGATCATCCTGCTGGAAACCGCCTGCCCAGAACATGCCAGCAGCACGCTGAGTCGGCTTCGCAAGCACTGCCCCACAGCCCCCTCCGTGCTGCTGCTGACACAACAGCCTGACCAGCGCTGGCAGGCACTGCTGACGGACCCCTGCAACGACTATTTTCTGCCCGGTGAAGCGTGTGACACCACTCTGCGTCGAGTGCTTCGCTACTGCAGTCACCTGCTGCTGTGCCATGATCGGCTGCGTAAGCTGGAGCAGTTACAGCAGTTGCAGAACCCTGAGCCCTCATCCGGCTATGATCCCGAACTCTGGCGCGCCCTGCAGCGGGAAGAATTCGTGCTGTTCTATCAGCCACGCATCGATCTGCGCGAAGGCAACATCTGTGGGGCCGAAGCGCTGATTCGCTGGCAGCATCCGGAGCGCGGCCTGCTCACGCCGGATCATTTCATCCCCGACTGCGAAGCCTCGGGACTGGTGGTACCACTGGGCTACTGGGTCATTCAACAGGTGGGCAAGTCGTTGCCGAACATGCTGGCGTCAGGACTGAATGGCCGTATCGGTATCAACCTGTCATTCCGACAGTTTCAGGATCGTTTTCTCGCGACCACCATTGAGCGTCTGATCAAGCAGCACCTGATCGACACCCGCACCCTGGAATTCGAGTTGACTGAAACGGCGCTGTGCAGTGACGAAGAACATGTGCGTGAATCGATTACCCAGCTCAGTGCACTGGGTGTGGAGTTTTCACTGGATGACTTCGGTACCGGGTACTCTTCCTTCAGCCTGCTGCAGAAGCTGCCGGTGGCCACACTCAAGATCGACAAGTCTTTTGTTGCCGGCATACCCGGCAATGCGGACGATGAAGAGATCGTTCGCGCCATGATCAGCCTGGCCCACAACCTGAACAAACAGGTGATCGCCGAGGGGGTGGAAAATCGCGACCAGCTGGAGTTTCTGATTCGGCATGACTGCGATCAGGTTCAGGGCTATTTCTTCAGCCGCCCCATCTGCGAAGAGCAGTTTCTGGCTCTGCTCAGCCACAGTCAGCGCCAGCAAGCCCCCTGAAGGCCAGTGCCTCCAGAAGTTGCTCCTGACCGACTCGCGCTTCGCCCGCCAGATCCGCCAACGTCCTGGCCACCCGCAAAAGACGATGACATGCCCGAGCCGACAGCTGACTCTGCTGCATCACCCTGACCAGCAAGGTGCGGGTCGCATCATCCAGTGCACAGTACGCTTCCAGATCACGGCCACCCAGTTCCCGGTTCATACAGCCCTGCCGCTCCAGCTGCCGTGCGTGGGCCTCCACCACCCGCTGACGCACCCGAGCACTGGACTCCCCCGGCTGGTCCGGCTGCAGCAACGCCTCAGGCGGCAGCGCCGGCACCTGCAGCTGCAGGTCGATCCGGTCAAGCAGCGGACCCGAGATCTTCTGCTGATAGCGCCGAATCTGATCGGGGGTGCAGATACAGCGGTCTGTACCATCATCATAATAGCCACAGGGGCAGGGGTTCATCGCGGCCACCAGCTGAAATCGGGCCGGGTAACGGGTCTGGCGGGCCGCACGGGAGATCAAGATTTCTCCTGTTTCCAGTGGCTCACGCAAGACCTCCAGTACACGGCGCGGATACTCGGGCAACTCATCCAGAAACAGCACCCCCTGATGTGCCAGTGATATTTCGCCGGGGCGGGGGTGGCTGCCGCCGCCCACCAGCGCAATTGCCGACGCCGTATGGTGCGGTGCCCTGAAACTGCGCACACCATGGCAGGCAGGTCGCACGTCATGCCCGGCAACGGAGCAGATCGCGGCAACCTCCAGCTGCTGTTCGGTCTCCAGAGGCGGCAATAATCCCGGCAATCGTGCTGCCAGCATGCTTTTGCCACTGCCAGGCGGCCCTGAAAACAGCAGGTTATGTCCCCCTGCAGCCGCTACCTCCAGTGCGCGACGCGCCTGCAGCTGGCCTTTCACATCGGCCAGATCTGGCCCCTCCTCAACGGAGGCCGCAGAGAGCGAGCCCAGTACCGGCTCCAGCCGCTGCTTGCCGGTAAGATGCGCCACCAGTTCCAGCAAATGCCCAACCGCAAAGACTTCCGTGCGCTGTGCCATCACCGCTTCAGCCGCATTATCGAGTGCCACTATCAGGCTGCGAGCGCAGCGACCTGCCGCCACGGCGGCAGGCAGCACTCCCCGTACCGGTCGCACCGCACCGGACAGCGCCAGCTCACCGATCATTTCGGTCGCTTCACTGCCCTTCCAGCGCTTCAACTGACCGGATGCCAGCAGGATACCCACGGCAATCGCCAGATCATAACGGCCACCTTCCTTGGGCAGATCAGCCGGTGCCAGGTTGATGGTGATGCGGCGCTGAGGAAAGTCGAATCCGGCCGTGATCAGGGCACTGCGCACCCTCTCACGGCTTTCCTTGACCGCCGTTTCCGGCAAGCCAACGATCGACATGGAGGGCAGGCCACCCGACAGGTGCACCTCAACGGTGACCGCCGGAGCCTCGATTCCGAGCTGGGCTCGGGTATGAATAATTGCAAGTGACATGACACTATCCTTGTGTCGTTGGAGAGGGCTCAGAGTTGAGTGTCGTTATCCGTGGCTGCCGGAGCAGGGTTCTCTGCCGATGGTTCAAGTGCCGCCAGACGCTGCTCAAGCTGCTCAAGCTTCTCGCGGGTACGCATCAGCACCGCCTGCTGTGCTTCAAACTCGTCCCGGGTAACCAGATCCAGTTTGGCAAAGGTGCCCTGCAGCATGCTGCGCACCTGGCTCTGCAGCTCCTGCTGACCGGGAAGGTCTGGGCGCCCGGCCAGCAGCTGGCTGAACTGGCCGGAAAGGCTATCGATCAATTTCTGGTGGATCATCCGGGGCTCCTGCACAAGGTTGCATCTCAGTTCCGCCACTATAAACCAGAACGGCCTCGGCGTCAGATTCCATAACGTGCACCAAAAGAGCACTCGCACCAAATTAGTGCACCAAACCGGCCCGTATCACCCGCATATCATTCGCCAAATACCCACTCTGCCATCAACAAAAATCACAACCTACTGTTTTAAAAAGATAAAAACAAATTGGCACAAGCTTCGCTTAGTCAGTGCACACGGCCTGACAACCCGCTCCCGAGGACGCAGGCCTTATGAGTACTGAGAAGAGGACCCAAACAATGAAACTGATCTCAGCCATCATCAAACCGTTCAAGCTCGATGATGTTCGTGAAGCACTTTCGGAAATCGGTGTGCAGGGCATTACCGTCACCGAAGTGAAAGGCTTCGGCCGTCAGAAAGGTCATACCGAACTCTACCGCGGAGCCGAGTATGTGGTCGACTTCCTGCCCAAAGTTCGCATTGATGCAGCCGTGGCGGATGATATTGTCGATCAGGTACTTGAGGCGATCTCCAAGGCTGCCCAAACCGGCAAGATCGGTGACGGCAAGATCTTCGTCACCAGTCTGGAGCAGGTGATCCGCATCCGCACCGGCGAGTCCGGTCACGACGCGCTCTGAACCTGACTGACAATCGACGTTTTTTATCTCTCTGGAGGATAAAACAATGGAAGAACTACTTAATGCGACAGCCGGGGATCTGACCCAGCTGAAATATGCGGTCGATACTTTCTACTTCCTCATGTGCGGTGCACTGGTGATGTGGATGGCGGCCGGTTTCGCGATGCTCGAAGCGGGTCTGGTGCGTGCCAAGAACACCACCGAGATCCTGACCAAGAACATCGCTCTGTATGCCATCGCCTGTACCATGTACCTGCTGTGTGGCTACTACCTGATGTACAGCTCTGACGAAGGCGGCATCATCCCCAGCCTTGGCGCCCTGATCGGCGGTGAGAACGGTGTTGATGCGGTGCTGGCCGGTGGCGATGATGCGCCCTACTACTCAGCCCGCTCCGACTTCTTCTTCCAGGTGGTGTTCGTGGCAACCGCCATGTCCATCGTCTCCGGTGCTGTGGCCGAGCGCATGAAGCTGTGGGCCTTCCTGGCTTTCGCCGTGGTCATGACCGGTTTCATCTACCCGACGTCCGGCTACTGGACCTGGGGTGGCGGTTTCCTGAGTGAAGCGGGCTTCTTCGACTTCGCCGGCTCCGGTATCGTCCACATGGCGGGTGCTTCCGCTGCACTGGCCGGTGTACTGGTACTGGGCGCGCGTAAGGGCAAATACGGCAAGAATGGCGAGATCAACGCGATCCCGGGCGCCAACCTGCCGCTGGCCACTCTGGGTACATTCATCCTCTGGCTGGGCTGGTTCGGTTTCAACGGCGGTTCCGAGTTGAAGCTGTCCGATGTGGGTGAAGCCAACGCGGTCGCTCAGGTCTTCGTGAACACCAACGCCGCCGCTGCCGGCGGTGTGATTGCAGCCCTGATCCTGGCCCGCCTGTGGTTCCGCAAGGCGGACCTGACCATGGCGCTGAACGGTGCACTGGCAGGTCTGGTCGCAATCACGGCTGATCCTTTGAGCCCATCCGCTCTCGCATCCAGTCTGATCGGTGCGGTCGGTGGTGCACTGGTGGTGTTCTCCATCGTGACCCTGGACAAGCTGCGTATCGACGATCCAGTCGGTGCCATCTCCGTTCACGGTGTGGTCGGTATCTGGGGTCTGCTGGCGGTACCGCTGAGCAACGCTGATGCCAGCTACGGTGCACAGCTGCTGGGTATCGTTTCCATCTTCGGCTGGGTCTTCATCGCCAGTCTGGTGGTATGGTTCATCATCAAGGCGATCATGGGCATCCGTGTCAGCGAAGAGGAAGAGTACGAAGGGGTCGACTTGGCCGAGTGCGGCATGGAAGCCTACCCCGAGTTCTCCGGTGGCAAGAAGTAAGATCAACACTCCGGGAGGCAGACATGCCTCCCGCGTGTTTTTCAGGCTGCGCCGATATGCGCGGCCTTTTGATTATGGGTATACTGACGCCACTGGTTTCTCCGCCGACCTTTCGGCCGGAGCTCCGTGGGATTACCACAGATCATGAGGACTTGAATGATGAAACTCGTCACCGCGGTCATCAAGCCGTTCAAACTGGATGACGTTCGTGAAGCCCTGTCCGATATCGGCATTCAGGGCGTGACTGTCACCGAGGTCAAGGGCTTTGGCCGCCAGAAGGGCCACACCGAGCTTTACCGAGGCGCCGAATACGTGGTCGACTTCCTGCCCAAGGTCAAGATTGAAGTGGCCATCGATGACGACATGCTGGATCAGGTGATCGAAGCGGTCAGCAAAACCGCCAACACCGGCAAGATTGGCGACGGCAAGATCTTTGTCATGCCGCTTGAGCAGGTAATCCGCATCCGTACCGGCGAAGCGGGCCCGGACGCACTCTGATAGCAAACGCCCGGCTATCCGGTCGGGCGTTCAATATACTAATCTGCCCCCCCTCCATCGTCTCCATTCAGTACCAATTAAGACATTGCCAACCCCGATTTCTCCTGCCATGATGTATTTCTAATACGCATAGTAGGGGTATTCTGATGGATCAGCAGCAAATGGCGCCCTGTCATGGCCAACACGCTACCTTGTAACTCGGCGCTTGTCGCACAGCTACTGCCTGCTCTGGAGCACTCACCAGCCGGGATCTGCCTGCTGGGTCTCGACGGCCGTTGCCACTACAGCAATCGTACACTGCGACGTCTGCTGCACCAGACCGAGGGTGAACTGCCACAGGAACTGTTTCTGCAGGCACCGCTGGGAGCGTTGCTGAAAAAGAATCTGGCCCATCTGGCCAGCGGCCAGCAGCACGCCTTCTCCCTGTCACAGTTCCGCGGTCAACATCAGCACCATACCTTCTCTCTGCAACTCAACGCGTCAGTCCTGTATGACGAACAGGACAAGGTGTGTGGCTGTCTGATTCTGGCCATTGACGAGCAGCAGTATCATCAGCGTGAGCTGGAGCTGCGCAAGCTGTCCAGTGCGGTCGAGAACAGCGGCAGTGCCGTGGTCATTACCGATATCAGCGGCCGCATCGAGTACGTCAATTCCCGTTTCTGTGACATCACCGGCTACAGCCTGCAGGAAGTGCTGGGCCAGACGCCGGCACTGCTCCGCTCCGGCGAAACCGACCCCAGCACCTACCGTGACCTGTGGCGCACCATTGGCGCCAATCGCAAGTGGCGCGGCACCCTGCGCAACCGACGCAAGGATGGCTCGCTGTACTGGTCGCTGCAATCGATTGCCCCCATCAGCAATGAAAAGGGCTGTATTACGCATCTGGTTTCCGTGGGGGATGACATCACCCAGCTGAAGGAGTACCAGAGTCAGCTGGAACAGCTGGCCTACTTTGACCCGCTGACAGAGCTGGGCAACCGCCGCGCATTTCGCCAGCATCTTGACCAGCTGCTGGAACAGCCCTCAGAGCAGTATCGTGCCCTGCTGCTGATCGATCTTGACCACTTCAAGAAGGTCAACGACACCATGGGCCACGAGGCAGGCGATCTGATGCTGAAAACCGTGGCCAATCGATTGCGCTTCTGCATTCCCGGGCAGGACCGGGTGTTCCGCCTTGGCGGCGACGAATTTTCCATTCTGCTTGATGATCTGGACAGCCTTGACACCCTGCGTGAGCGGGTCAATGAAATGATCGCCCTGCTGTCTCAGCCGATGGATATCGGTACCCACGAACTGCAGACCAGTGCCAGTATCGGCATCACCCTGATCGGTATCGATGCCTGCGATAACAGCGGCCTGCTGCGCAACGCCGATCTGGCCATGTACCGGGCCAAGCGCGCTGGCCGCAACACCTTTGCCTTTTTCAATCACAGCATGAATACGGAGGCACGCCGCACGCTGACGCTGGAGCATGATCTGCGCCACGCGCTGGAACAGGGCGAGCTGCACCTGCACTATCAGCCGCAGGTTGATCTGGGCAGTGGGCAGATCATCGGCATGGAAGCACTGCTGCGCTGGCAACACCCGATCGATGGCAACATCCCCCCGGACGAGTTCATTCCCATTGCTGAAGAGACCGGCATGATTCTGCCCATCGGACGCTGGGTACTGGAGCAGGCTTGCCAGACCGCCGCGCGCATCCGCCGTATATACACTCGCCCCTTCCGCATGGCAGTGAACCTCTCGGCACGGCAGTTTGAAGACTCTGAACTGATCTTGCAGGTCGACCAGATCCTGGCTGATACGGGTCTGCCCGGGAATTATCTTGAACTGGAGATTACCGAAAGCCTGTTGGTCAACAATTTCGGCCATATCAACGATATTCTGCGCCAACTGCGCCGCCGTGGTATTACCATCGCGGTGGACGATTTCGGCACCGGCTACTCATCACTCAACTATTTGAAAAAGCTTGAAGTGAACCAGCTCAAGATCGACCGCTCGTTCGTGCAGGATATTCCCGGTGACCGAGATGACGTGGCCATCACCTCCACCATCATCCTGATGGCTCGCCAGCTGGGGCTGGATGTGATTGCAGAGGGTATCGAGACCGAACAGCAGCAACAGTTCCTACTGCAGCAGGGCTGCCGCACCGGACAGGGCTTCTATTTCAGCCGCCCAGTGCCCTTCAGCCAACTGCAGCAGCGCTGGTCACCCTGAGTCTGACAGCCCAGGCAGTTACTGGGACTTGCGTGCGGCGTCCTTGATCGCTGAACCGGCCTTTTCAATGTCCTTGCCTGCACCCTCAATGGTACTGCACGCGGTCAGGCCGCTGGCGCCTGTAAGAACCAGCAGCATACTGAATAACATGCCTAAGAATCGCTTGCGCATATCCGAATCCTCTTCAGAAAACCGTGTTTATGATACCCCCGCTTTTATCCTCACGCCATGCCGGGACCTGACCATTGTGTCCAGCCTGACTATACTCAGGCTGAACGGCATACCGCTGGAGGCTTGATGCTCAGAATCAGACCCATCGACATGGATGACCATGCGCTGCTGCAGACCGTGGCAACCGAGTCAGGCACGGGATTCACCTCGTTGCCCAATGACACTGACCTGCTGGCACAAAAAATCGAACGCTCGGTCGAGGCACTGCGCAGCCCGGAGAAAAAGCCGCTGCCGGTCACCTACCTGTTCGTGATGGAGGAAACCGACACCGGCGAGGTGCTCGGTACCTGTGGCGTCACCGCAGCTGTTGGTCTGGACGCGCCCTGGTATCACTATCACATTGGTACCATTGTGCATGCGTCACACCAGTTCAACATCCACAACGAGTTCCAGACCCTCTATCTGTGCAACGACTACACCGGCAGCAGCGAGCTGTGTTCACTGTTTCTGCGACCGGGTTACCGGGGCCAGGGGGGTGGCGGGCTATTGTCTCGATCCCGTTTTCTGTTCATGGCCGAGCACCCGCAACGCTTTGCCGATCGCATCATTGCCGAGATGCGCGGTTTTACCGACCAGCACGACAGCAACCCCTTCTGGGAGGGGCTGGGGCAGCACTTTTTCTCCATGCAGTACCAGCAGGCAGACTTCCTGACCGGCTCGGGCAACAAGGTGGTGATCGCGGAGTTGATGCCGAAGCACCCGATCTATATCCACCTGCTGCCTGCCGAGGCTCAGGCAGTGATCGGCCGGGTACACCCCAACACGGAACCTGCCTGTCGCCTGCTGCGTTCGGAGGGGTTCCGTTACGAAAACTACGTGGATATTTTTGACGCCGGTCCTACACTGGCAGCCAGGCCCGATGAAGTACGAGCCATCCGCCGCAGCCGCCGAGCCGAGGTGGTGATCGACACGGCTCCGGTGCCCCCGGATGCCCGTGACTACCTGATCAGCAATACACGCTGCCAGGGTTTTCGTTGTACCCAGGCACGTCTTAATCCCAGCCTGAACCGCGTCCGCATCACCCCCGAGCTGGCCGCGTGCCTGGAGGTAGAAGCCGGTGAAACCGTGCGACTGGTCAGCTTGCCAGCACACTCAGCGGCAGGCGGATAACCAGTTCCAGACCTCCGTCCGGGTGGTTGTGTGCCTCCAGCTGCCCGCCCAGTTGAATGATGGCACGCTGGGCAATGCTCATCCCCAGTCCATAGCCCTCTCCATGACCACCACTCCCTCGCACAAAGGGATCAAACAGTTTCGGCAGCAGCTCGGGGCTGACACCCGGCCCCCGATCCCGCAACCGAATTGCGACCGCATTTTCCTCGAGACAGGCGTTGATATTCAGCGCCGCCATTTCAGGGGTGTGCCTGAGCGCATTATCAATCCCGTTGTGCAGGGCCCGCTGCAGCAGGGGGCGCTGCAGGCGCAATCTCATCTGCGGGGGCTGCACCTCAGCACGCACGGACCGTTGAGGCTGTCGAAAACGCACATCAGCCGCCAGCTCGGCAAACAGCTGCTCAACATCGAACACCTCTGCATCGGCACTGCCGCCGGCCTGTTGCAGTCGAGTGTAGCCGACAATTTCCGCAATAAGACCATTCAGTCGCTCACATTCACGGTTGATGCGCCGTGACAGCGGGTTGTCATCGCCCAGACGCTGTTCAGCCAGCCCTGCCGCAACCTGCAGCCGGGCCAGCGGTGCACGCAACTCATGTGATACGTCCTGCAACAGTCGTTGCTGGTTCAGCAGTGTCGTTTCCACATACTCCGCCATCTGATCAAACTCGCGACTCAATTCGCCCAGCTCGTCACGGCGTCGACTGAGCCGGTCATCGGCCCTGAGGCTCAGATCCTGTTGCTGGTGCAGATTGCGCACATGTCGGCTCAGTTGCCGAATCGGTCGCACCACCAGCGCACTCAGCAGCAGTCCGGAGAGTGTGGAGACCACCAGTATCAGCCCCATCTGCAGCGAAAACAGTCGTCCCAGCAAACGGTCAGCGAAGACTCCCTCGGGAGGGCGCGGCACATGCACGCGGTACTCCGCGCCGGCATCCGTTGTCAGGTTGAAAACATGGGCATCCGCTGGCGGGTCACGCCGCCAGGGTGTGATCGGCTGATCACTGCCCTGCGGATAGATCCACAGCCGCACACGGTGGTGGTCCCGCCCCTCCCGCAGCCAGCGCGGATCCTCCTCTTCATACCGCTCCAGCATCAGCTGCGCCTGCCCCCGGGCACGGGCTTCCAGTACCTCCAGCCGATGCACCGAGTCCACCCGGCTACTGAGGTAAAGAAACACGCTGGTCATGCCGATGGCACTCACCAGCCAGATCACCAGAAACATTTTCCAGAACAGCTGCCGATACCAGCCCTTGCCCAGCGCCCGTGACAGGCCAGACTGCAGCCGCTGAAGTACAGTTGTCACGTATCCTCCCGCACAAACTGGTACCCCTGCCCGCGTACGGTCTTGATCAGATCACACTCCTCACCAACGGCTGTTGCCAGTTTCTGTCGAATGCGGCTGACGTGCACATCCATCGCTCGATCATAAGCGGTCAGTTTTCGGTGCAGCACGCGCTCGGTCAGCAGTTCCTTGCTCAGTACCTGCCCGGCGTTTTGCATCAGCAACGCCAGCAGATTGAATTCGGTGCTGGTCAGCTCCAGTGGCTCATCATTGATTCGCACTTCACGCAGACCCGGGTCCAGGCTGATTCCCTGCAGCAACAGCACATGCTGCGGCATGCTGCCCGGCGCGCTGCTGCCCTGGCTGCGCCGCAGAACAGCCCGTATGCGTGCCAGCAACTCACGCGGATTGCAGGGCTTTGCCAGATAGTCATCGGCGCCCATCTCCAGCCCTACAATGCGGTCGATATCATCGCCGCGCCCGGTCAGCATGATCACCGGCAGTTTGAACCGTGGCCGCATCTGCTGCAGCAACTCCAGCCCACTCTGGCCGGGCATCATGATGTCGAGCACCATCAGATCAGCCCCCCCCTGTGCCAGCCTGGCCAGCGCCGCCTCGGCATCATGCACCGACTCCAGTTCAAAGCCTTCGTGGCGCAGGTAGTCCGCCAGCAGCTCGCACAGCTCGACATCATCATCAACCAGCAATATCTGTTTTGACTGCATCATCCTTCCTCCAGCTGACATCATAATGCCCCGACCGACCAGCCGGAAAAGCTTTACCCAACTTTACGCTTCAGGCACACAACTTTGCCCGTTACGGCGCCATACTGCAGCCATCTGAATGCAACAAGTGGAGAACAAGCATGAAAACACGTTCCTTGATGACCAGCCTGATCGCCGGCTCTCTGGTGCTGGGCAGCAGTGCTGCGGTGTTTGCCGGACAGAAGGCCAACTGCGACCGTGACAGTCGGCAGGAGCAGCGGGCGGAAAAACGGCTTGAGCGAATGACCGAAAAGCTCGCGCTTACGCCTGATCAGCAGGCCGCCATCAAAACCCTTTGGCAGCAGCAGACCAAACCGGAACGTTCAGCGATGTCACGCAACGGGCTGCAAGGGCTGGATCCGAATGCGGAAGACTATGGCCGCCAGGTGCAGCGGCATATTGAGCAGGCACAGCAGCAGATGGCGCAGCACATGCAGGCTCGCGCTGATCACAAGGCAGCACTGTATGACATTCTGACCCCGGAGCAGGAGCAGAAACTGGAGCAGATGCGTGATCGGAGTGATCGGCACAAGGGCAAGGGGTATCACGACCGGGGAGCTGAATAAGCCCCCCCCCTGATGAGGGCGAAGCCGACCTCAGTCGGCGTTCGCTCCGAGCATCGCCAGCGCCGCTTCGGCACAGGCGATGTCCTCTGCCTGAGAGGCTCCCGATACACCCACGGCACCGACACATTCGCCATTGAGGATGATCGGCAGACCGCCACCCAGCATCAGCAGATCAGGGTGGGTATCCAGTGCCGCCAGCAGATGTACATCATCCGAGTTGTTGTCACGGAAAAAATTGCTTGGAACCTTGAAGCCGGCGGATGTTCTCGCCTTGCGCAGCGCCAGCAATGAAGTCTGCGGCGGTGCATCGTTCAGGCTCAGCTGCGCCAGCGGCTGGCCGGAACGCCCTACCAGCGCAATGCTCACATTCACGCCCAGCACTTCGGCCTGCTCGGCAGCGGCCGCAACAGCCTTCAATGCCGCACGATAGTCCAGTGTCGCGCGATTAATGGTCAGATTCTCACTCATCATGCTTTTCCTGTTCTGCGCTCAGTTGATGCGTTCAAAGATCAGATCCCAGACACCATGACCCAGCCGCTCGCCGCGGCTCTGGAACTTGGTGACCGGACGCCACTGCGGCTGAGGTGAATACTGCCCTGCCCCGGCGGCATTGCGATATCCATCCGCTGCACTCATCACTTCCATCATGTGCTCAGCGTAGTTTTCCCAGTCAGTGGCCATGTGAAAACAGCCTCCGATGGTCAGCTTCTGACGGATCTTCTGCGCAAACTCAGGTTGTACAATACGACGTTTGTGGTGACGCTTTTTCGGCCAGGGGTCGGGGAAGAACAGCTGCAGTGTGTCGAGACTGGCATCGGGGATACAGCGCTCCAGCACCTCAATCGCATCATCGCAGTACACGCGAATATTGCTCAGCCCCTCTTCGGCCGCACGAGCCAGCAGGCGTCCCACACCCGGCGGATGCACCTCAATGCCGATGAAGTCCTTTTCCGGAGCCCGGCGCGCCATTTCAATCAGAGAATCCCCCATGCCAAAGCCGATCTCCAGCACCACCGGGGCCTCGCGACCAAACACTTCGGCATAGTTCAGGCGACCGCCAGCCAGCTCCAGCCCGTACCGGGGCCAGTTTTGATCCAGTGAACGCTGCTGGCCTTCGGTCATGCGCCCGGCACGTACCACAAAGCTGCGCACTCGGCGCAGTGGTTTCTGTTCTTCAGTCATCTTGTATCTGTCTGTTGCGGGCCCCCAACGGGCACCCGGATTCGGTATCAGTTGCTGATCACGCCATCCAGCGGTGATGAAGCACTGGCGTAGGCTCGACGCGGCATGCGCACGGCCAGATGGGCTTCACGACCGGCCTGCACCGCTTTCTGCATCGCTTTTGCCATCAGTACCGGGTTCTGCGCACCGGCAATGGCGGAGTTGACCAGCACGCCTGCGCACCCCATCTCCATCGCCATGGCCGCTTCCGAAGGTGTACCGATGCCGGCATCGACCAGGATCGGCACCCGCGCCTCCTCCATGATCAGACGGATATTATGCGGGTTCTGGATCCCCAGGCCGGAGCCGATCAGCGAGCCCAGCGGCATCACCGCCACACAGCCGATCTCTTCCAGGCGCTTGGCCACAATCGGATCATCATTCGTGTAGACCATCACCTTGAAGCCGTCCTTGACCAGAGTCTCGGCCGCTTTCACCGTTTCGATGATGTTGGGGTAGAGCGTTTTCTGATCACCCAACACTTCCAGCTTGACCAGATCATGGCCATCCAGCAGCTCGCGGGCCAGACGGCAGGTGCGAACGGCATCGTCAGCGGTATAGCAACCGGCTGTATTGGGCAGCAGGGTGTAGCGTTCGGGACTGATCACGTCGAGCAGGTTGGGCTCGTCCGGATTCTGGCCCAGATTGGTGCGGCGTACGGCCATGGTGACGATCTCGGCACCACTGGCTTCGATGGCAGCACCGGTTTCAGCCATATCCTTGTATTTGCCGGTACCAACCAGCAAACGAGAGTTAAAGGATTGTCCTGCAATGATCAGCGGATCGTTGTGTTCCAGTTCTGACATCATCTGTACCCTGATATGAAAATGGTTATGTACTGTGCCGTTGCAAGGTTATTGCATCAGCCGCCGCCGATCGCGTGCACGATCTCGATCCGATCACCCGCCTTAAGTGGCGTATCTGCATGTGAGCTGCGCGGAATGATCTCCAGATTCAGCTCGATCGCGATACGCTTGCCACTCAGCTCCAGTTGAGCGATCAGATCACTCAGATTTGACTGTTCTGCCACTTCAAGCGGCTCACCGTTCACCTGAATCTGCATTGTTTTTACCCTGTTGAAAGACCGAAAAGGCCAGCACCAGCCAGCCGGCAATGAAGGCGCTGCCGCCAATCGGGGTGATGGCACCCAGCCAGTGTACGCCGCTCAATGCCAACACATACAGACTGCCACTGAAAATCAGGATGCCCAGCAGGAACAGCGCAGCGGCCCAGCGCAGACCTCGGCTGTTCCGTCGCTGCAACAGCAGCCCCACCAGCAACAGTGCGAACACATGGTAGAACTGATACTGCACACCGATCTGAAATACCTCCAGCAGACGCTCATTCAGCTGACTGCGCAGGCCATGCGCGGCAAAGGCCCCCAGTGCTACAGCCACAGCCCCCAGTACTGCAGCTGTTGTCAGTGTAAAGCGGGCGGACATTGGACTCTCCTGAGCAGGCATTATAACGGTTTAGTTCCGCCTGCCTGAAATGAAAAAAGCCGCACAGCGGCGGCTTTAAGGTCGAGACGACACCGGGGCTCAGGCCTCCAGCATCGCACCGCGAATTTTCTTCATGGCATTTTTTTCCAGCTGACGGATGCGCTCGGCCGACACGCCATACTCGGCCGCCAGCTCGTGCAGGGTGGCCTTTTCGTCAGCCAGCCAACGTCGAGCCAGAATATTGCGACTGCGCTCATCCAGCCCTTCCATGGCGCTCATCAGCCGGCGCTGGGATTCCTGTTCCCAGTTGGACTCTTCCAGCTGCATGGCAGGGTCCGCCGAGTGGTCTTCCAGGTAGGAGGACGGGGCCAGATAGCGGCTGTCTTCGTCCTCGCTCGCCAGTGCATCAAAGGCGGTATCATTGGAAGCCATACGACCTTCCATCTGGCGTACAACCTTGGCATCAACGCCCAGATCAGCCGCGATGGCATCCACTTCTTCGTTATTCATCCAGCTCAGCGATTTCTTCTGCGAGCGCAGGTTAAAGAACAGTTTGCGCTGTGCCTTGGTGGTCGCCACTTTGACAATGCGCCAGTTGCGCAGGATGAACTCATGCATCTCGGCCTTGATCCAGTGCACCGCAAAGGAAACCAGACGCACACCCATGGTGGGGTCAAAACGTTTCACGGCCTTCATAAGGCCTACATTGCCTTCCTGCACCAGATCGCCCAGCGGCAGGCCGTAGCCGGAGTAGCTGCGTGCAATGTGTACGACAAAGCGCAGATGCGACATGACCAGCTGACGCGCCGCTTCAAGATCGCTCTGGTAATGGAGGCGTTCTGCCAGCTCCCGTTCCTCATCTGCAGTGAGGATCGGAATCGCACTCACAGTCTGAACATAGGCATCGATATTACGGCCAGGTGACAGATGTTCAATAACTTGCAAGCTTGTGCCCATTAAGGAATGACCTCGCAAAATACGTTAATCCCAAGGATTGATTGCTCGTTACAGTGACCTTTTATAGCCACAAAAGTTCCACTGCGCCACTGCCACGAACAGGGGACCGAAAAACTTAACGTGAAACGGCCCACAGAGCAACCCCTGCAAGCCTGCCTTGGGAGGGAGCTGGGATCAGCTCTCGCCCGGTTCGATCTCGTTCAAATGGCGTGCAACCGCCAGCCAGGAGCCGACCAGCCCCAGCAGGGCCGACGTTGCCAGCAGACTCAGTGTACCCACCAGCCCCAGCCCGCTGACCTCAAACCGGTTCAGATAGAGGTCAGCAAGGGCCTGCGCCGGCTCGGTCAGCATTAATAGCGCCAGCTGCACCAGCAGCCAGGCCAGCAGACCACCGATCAGGCCGTACCAGAAACCACTGTACAGGAAAGGCCGACGTACCCAGGCATCCGTCGCCCCGACCAGTTTGCTGACGATAATCTCATCACGGCGGCTTTCGATGGTCATGCGCACGGTATTGCCCACCACCAGCAGCACCGCCAGTGCCAGCAGCCCGCCAAGAACATAGCTGCCGCGTTTGGCCAAGGCAATAATTGCATTGAGCCGCTGCACCCACTCCATGTCCAGCTGAGCTTCATTCACACCTGGCAGCGCCTGCAGCTCAGCCTGCAACAGCGGCAACCTGACCGGATCGCTGGACAGGGGAGTCACCATGATCACCGCCGGCAACGGGTTATGATCAAAGTAGTCCAGCAGATCGGCAAAGGCGGTATAACGGCGGAAATCCTCCAGCCCCTTGTCCCGGCTGATCAGCTCGACCGAGCTCAAATCATCCCGCAACAGCAGCTCACGACTGAAGCTGTCGATCGACTGATCGCTCAGCTCGGTCTGCATGTACAGGGCGATGCGCGGCTCCGGGTCCCAGCCCGAGGTCAGCGTCTGCAGGTTGCTCAGTGCCGTAAACAGAAACCCCGGCAGTGCCAGTGCAATCGCCAGCACCGCCAGTGTCATCAATGAGGCCACCGGTGTCTGTCGCAAGCGGACCAATGCCTGCCGCGCCACCAGCGCATGATGCCGCCGCCAGCTGCGGCTGCGGTCGGCAAACTGTATACGGTGCTGCTGCGCGCCGCGCCGAGGAGG
This sequence comes from Marinobacterium sp. MBR-109, assembly GCF_040547565.1. Classification (NCBI taxonomy): domain Bacteria; kingdom Pseudomonadati; phylum Pseudomonadota; class Gammaproteobacteria; order Oceanospirillales; family Oceanospirillaceae; genus Marinobacterium; species Marinobacterium sp. MBR-109. Next base: position 33,217 of record NZ_JBEPPZ010000003.1, on the reverse strand, counting down.
CTGAGCCGGTGTTTCTTTTCTAGCCATCTGCCACCAGCCTGCCATTTCTGAGTGTGAGCATGCGATGTTTCATCCGGTTGATCAGTGACAGGTCGTGACTGGCAATCAGTACAGTCGTTCCCACCTGATTGAACTGGCCAAACAGCCGCATGATATCTTCCGACAGTTGCGGGTCCAGGTTACCGGTGGGCTCATCCGCCAGCAGCAATCGAGGCTTGTGCACGATGGCACGGGCGATGCCCACCCGCTGCTGCTCACCGGTCGAAAGCGTGATCGGATTGTGCTTTTCCCGCGCCAGCAGCCCAACCTTGTCCAGTGCCGCCCTGACACGACGGGCGGCATCGGCCGGGTCATAACCGCTGATCTGCAATGGCAATGCCACATTGTCGAAGATTGAGCGGTCGAACAGCAGTTGGTGATTCTGGAATACCACACCGATCTGGCGACGCAGATGGGGAATCTGCGAGCGGTGCAGCCGGGACAGATCCTGCTGTCCCACCCAGACCTGACCTCGACTGGGCCGCTCCATCAGCATGATCAGCCTCAGCAGGGTGCTTTTGCCCGCCCCCGAGTGCCCGGTGAGAAACGCCATTTCGCCGGATTCCAGTTCGAAGTCCAGATTGAGCAGTGCGTCCTGGCCACTGGCATAGCGCTTGGAGACGTTACTGAACCGGATAGCTGCCATCGCGAGGCCTCAATCGAACAGAGCGTGTACGAATTCGTCCGCTTCAAACGGGCGCAGATCATCGACCTGCTCACCCACGCCAATAAACCGGATCGGCAGGCCAAACTGCTTGGCAATGGCGAAGATGATGCCGCCCTTGGCTGTACCATCAAGTTTGGTCAGCGTGATGCCGGTCACGCCCACCGACTCCTTGAACTGCTTCGCCTGGCTGATGGCGTTCTGACCGGTACCCGCATCCAGCACCAGCATCACTTCGTGCGGCGCATCAGGATCGAGTTTCTGCATGACGCGTACCACCTTCTGCAGCTCCTGCATCAGGTTATCCTTGTTTTGCAGTCGACCGGCCGTATCCGCGATCAGCACATCGACCCCCTTGGACTGAGCGGACTGCAGCGCATCAAAGATCACTGACGCGGAATCGGCACCGGTGTGCTGAGCGACCACGGGCACATTGTTGCGCTCACCCCATACCTGCAACTGCTCCACCGCAGCGGCACGGAAGGTATCGCCCGCGGCCAGCATCACCGACTTGCCTTCAGTTTGATATTTTTTCGCCAGCTTGCCGATGGTGGTGGTCTTGCCTACGCCGTTGACGCCAACCATCAGGATGACAGCCGGTTTTTTCTCTGGCAGATGCAATGGATGTTCAACACCACCAAGCAGGTCGCCCAGCTCCTGCTTGAGCGCGTCTTTCAGGGCTTCGGCATCTTTCAGCTGTTTACGCTCGACACGATCGGTCAAGCGTTCGATAATCTCGGTGGTGGCCTCAACACCGATGTCGGCCATCAGCAGGGTGGTTTCGATCTCTTCGAGCAGGTCGTCATCAATCTCCTTGGCGCCGAGAAACAGGTCACCCAGCTGCTCGGTCAAGTTCGCCTTGGTACGGCTCAGACCGGTCTTGATACGATCAAACAGGCGCTTTTTCTGCTGCTCGGGTGCTTCTGCAGCCAGCTTTGCAGCCTCGGCAGCCTTGCGCTCCTGTTCGGCCTTTTCAGCTGCAGCAGCCTCACGTTCTTCCTCAGCCTGCCTTTCCGCCTGCGCGGCCAGTTCAGCTGCCGCCTGACGCTCAGCCTCAGCGGCGGCTTCTGCAGCCTTCCGGGCAGCCTCTTCCGCCTGACGGGCCACCGCTTCAGCTTCTTTCCGGCGTACAGCTTCCTGTGCCTGTAACGCGGCCTCTTCTTCTGCCTTGCGCGCCACCTCTGCAGCAGCCTGCTCCGCCTGCCGCCTGGCTTCCGCTTCGGCCTTCTCGGCTGCCTGGCGCTCAGCTTCTGCGGCTGCCTCGGCATCGGCCTGTGCCTTTCGCTCGGTTGCCGCTTGCTCTTCAATCAGGCGCGCCTGCTCTGTTGCCGCCTGCTGTTCGGCTTTTTGACGCCCAACTTCTTCCGCCTGCTGCTCAGCTTCTTTTGCAGCCAGCTGTTCAGCCGCTTCGGCCGCACGCTCCTCGGCATGCGCCGTTTCGGTAGCTTCAGCAGCTCGGCTCTCTTCAACACTGGGCTGAGCCTCTGCCTGCGTTTTCGGCTGTTCCAGCCGTTGCGCCCGGCGTTTTGATACCTGTGCAATCACCAGTACCAGAACGACCAGAACAACCCCGGCAATCCAGGGCAAAGTGGCAGGGTCAAGACCGCGATCGGCCATCCAGGTGTAGAGCGCTTCCATAGTCTGTAATATCCACCGTAACAGCCCGTCTGACGGGCATGAATGAAACGAATCAACAAGGCTGGCTATCTTAGCACAGAGCCAACGCTGACAAACCCGGAGTTGCATGATGGAAAGCAAATCTCGCCGCCCGACCCTGTTAAGCCGGGGCCAGCTGCGACTGCTGATCTGGGTACTGCCGGTTGTTATCCTGTTGCTGTCCCTGCTGGGACCAGAATCACAACCGGAAGCTGTCATCAGTGCCGACTCGGATCGACGTATCTATCAGCAGGTGATCCCGCAGCAGTCACTGTTTCGCCTGCACCTGATCGCTCCGCACCCACCCGCACTCGACGCCAGTATCCAGCTGCGGCAGCGCCTGATCACACAGGCCTGGATCATGCGCCTGCAAAAAACGGATGAACTGGGTGACTGGCTGTCCGCTCAGGGCTGGGAGGTGCAGGTGCAGGCGAATACCGGCTACCGGCTGCTGCAGCTGAAAAGCGACAGGCCCTTTGCCGATAATGACGTGCGACAACTGCTGCTGCAGCTGCAAACACCCCCCAGGGTAGACTGGTCGGCGCTGTTGCAGCGTACTCAGGCCGAGCAGTACATGATGCGGCAGAATGCAGAGGTTTGGCTGACCAGTCCACCTTCAAGCAATGAGCACCCTTCGCTGGATCCGCTGGCTGATTATGCACGGCAGCTGCAGCCGTCAGGCTGGCGAATAACCCTGACAGGGCCTGAACCCCAGTCATTGGGGCCCGTCATATTCGACCCGGCACCATCACCAGCACCATCAGAAAATCTGATGCTGAGCCTGAAGCCGCTACCGGTTACGCCCACCGCAGACGCCCAGCTGCAGCTGCACCGCTGGACTCTGCCGCAGGTCCATTCAGCACAGGATTTTGCACAATTGTTGCTGGGCCGCGAGCTGGTAGTACAACCACTTTCACACTGGCTGAAACAGCGCCTGGCAGACGCACCCGCTCATCAGACCGGTTACAGCCTGCGCTGGGAAGCGACTCAAGGCGGTGGACTTGCGTCACTGTTGCTGCAAGGCGAACAGTGGCCCGAGATCCCTGCCTGGCTGCCACAGCAGTTACAGCCGGAAAATGTGGAAACAGCGCGCCAGGCTCTGCTGACACAGCTGGAAGGCGATACCGGTCGGCAACAATGGATGGATCTGCTGGCCCTGTATCAACTGCCTCCGGACAGCCTGCAGCGCTTGCCCGCACAGCTGGAAGCACTGGAGTTGTCCGCCATGCAGCAGTGGTTGCAGTCACAGCTGCTGTCTGATTACTATCACACCCTTTCTTTGCCGCACTAAGTATCAAGGACTCTGCCCATGCCGCGCCGCAACAACCACCGCCCACAAAAACCCAAAGCCGCCGAGACCTCCACGGTGCGAATCATTGGCGGTGAATGGCGCGGACGCAAGCTGAGCTTTCCTGAAATCGAGGGCCTGAGGCCAACACCGGACCGGGTCAGAGAAACCCTGTTCAACTGGCTGCAAAGTTACCTGCCGGGGGCTCGATGTTTGGACCTGTTCAGCGGCAGTGGTGCTCTGGGTATCGAGGCTCTGTCTCGAGGCGCCGCCTCGGTGACCTTCGTGGATCAGGCTTCAGAAGTGGTGAGTCAACTCAGAAGTAATATCAACCTGCTCAAGGCACAGAACGCCGAGATCATCGCCGCCTCGGCCCTCGACTGGCTCGATAACCGCCAGCCGGATCAGGAAGCACGCTACGATCTGGTATTCATGGACCCGCCTTTTCACAAGGGACTGGCTGCACCGATCTGCGAAATGCTGGAGCGTCGCAACCTGTTGCGTGAAGAAGCGATGATCTATATCGAGACCGAACATTCGCTGACACTGGATACATTGCCGGCCAACTGGACCCTTCACCGGGAAAAAACCGCCGGTCAGGTCGCCTATCGTCTATTTGTAAGGCAACCCAGCGAATAACAGCTCAACCAGCCGCTCTCCCTGCGCCTTGAGGCCAAAGCTGCGATTGGTTCTCAACCACTCATGCAGCAGGCCGTTAAGAGCCTGCTGCAGAGTGAAGGCCAGCTCGACTGGATCAGGCTTTTTCCTGAGCTGCTTCTGCTTGCGCGCCTGCTTCAGGAATCGGCGCAACTGATCCAGCCAGAGTGCACGGTTCTGCTCCAGTGAGTCGGACAACGGCTGCAGGTCATGGCACAGCACTGCAGGTTGATAGAACACTCGATACAGGGCACATGCCTCGGGGTCTCGCTCAAATCCGTCCAGCACGCCGAGCAGGTAAAGCTTCAGCGCAGCCAGTGCATCCTGCTGTACCGCCTGACACTGCTCCAGCCAGACCGGCTCGAATGGCAGCATCCAGCCATGGTGGATCTGCTGCAGCAGATCAGCTCGGTTGCGGAAGTGCCAGTACAGGGCTCCGTGGGTAACGCCCGCTACCTGTGCGATCTGCTTCAGGGTCGTGGCTTCAATCCCCTGCTCACTGAACAGCCTCAGCCCCGTAACCAACAGCAGTTGCCGTGTCTGCTCCGCTTCTTCCCGTGTACGCCTGGCCATGGTGTTGAACCGCTCCCTGCCGCTTTTACATTTGAGTGAGTATGGATAACAAACTAACCTAAGTGTAGTCGTATCCGCACGCAAGCAGGTTACGGCTCGTTTAACAAAAGCGTCATAATTGACATGAATACATATAACCCTTAAAAATAAAAAGGTAATTTCTAATAACCTTTTTATTATCTTTCATTCCTCTAATCTATTTGTGCCCCCCCGGCAATTGGGCTAACATCCGCTCGAACAGTGTTGCCACATGATGCAAAGGTCAGCAACCGAAATGAATACGGCGATCTACCCAGGCACCTTCGACCCGATCACAAACGGCCACTCCGATCTGGTCGGCCGTGCTTCGCGTCTGTTTGACCGGGTTGTAGTGGCAGTTGCCGCCAGCCCCAAGAAAAAACCGTTGCTGTCTCTGGATGAGCGGGTTGAACTGGCCAAAACCGCGTTGTCCCACCTGCCCAATGTGGAGGTGATCGGCTTCGACTGTCTGCTGGCAAACCTGGTCCGCGATCAACAGGCCAACATTATCCTGCGCGGACTGCGAGCCGTGTCCGACTTCGAATACGAGTTTCAGCTGGCCAACATGAACCGCAAGCTGGCCCCTCAGGCAGAAAGCCTGTTCCTGACACCGGCGGAGCACCTGTCCTACATCTCCTCTACCTTGATCCGCGAGATTGCGGCACTGGGTGGCGATGTGGATCAGTTCGTACACCCGGCGGTTGCCAGTGCACTGAGGCAGCACCTGAGCCAGAAATAACGAACCTGTCAGAGCGAGTGAGGTAGCCAGTCATGGCATTGATGATTACTGACGAATGCATCAACTGTGATGTATGCGAGCCGGAATGCCCCAATGAGGCAATCTCTCCGGGAGATGAGATTTACGAGATTGACCCCAACAAGTGCACCGAGTGTGTCGGTCACTATGATACGCCGCAGTGTGTTGAGGTATGTCCGGTTGACTGTATCCCGAAAGACCCGGATCACGTCGAAACCGAAGAGATGCTGATGGACAAGTACCACAAGCTGACCGGCAACTGAGGTCAGGTGGCGGGCGTGGTACGCATACACGCCCGCAGCGTTTTTTACAGCCGGATTTCGGTCCGGCTGAGTTCAAACTCCTGCTCCAGCCTCTCGCCGATTACGTTGTCCCCTTCCGCCAGCCAGTGTGCATACTGCATGTGCAGGCAGCGAACCTTGTCCCACTGTGCAATACCACCAATGCCATAACGGGTATACAGCTCGGCAAGCCCCTTTTCTTCTATGCGCGCCCGATCTTCCGGTCGCATCAACGCCTGCCGACGTTCCACATAGCGCTGCTGCTGGGCGTAAAATGCCTCGCGCAGCGCTTCATTCTGCTGCAGCTCTTCCTCGATCTGCTTGACCCAACCGTTCGCCTCAATACGACTGATCGCCACATCCAGGTCCTTTGAGCTGAGCCAGTAGAGCGTAGGAAAGGGCGTATCCCCCAACAGGCTGCGCATCTGCAATACAAGTGGAATACCCTCTTCTGTCTGGCAGGCGATCGCCTCGATCCCACGCGGTGTGCGTCCGATCTGGCGTTCAATCAGCAGCAGCTGTTCCGGGGTGGGTTGCGTTCGGGTGGTATCAAACCTGTGCATAGTCTTCTCCGCTGCCCAGCCAGCGCCGGATCAGGCTTTCATTCAGTGCTGGCAGCTGTTCCAGATCAGCTGCCAGCTGGTGTATTTTGGGCAACAGGTCGGCGTCGCGCTGCAGGTCCGCGATGCGAAACTGCATCATGCCGGTCTGCCGCGTACCCAGCACTTCGCCGGGCCCGCGCAGCTCCAGATCCTTTTCGGCAATGCGAAAACCATCAGTGGTTTCACGCATCACGGCCAGCCGCTCACGCCCCTGTTTCGACAGCGGCGCATGGTACATCAGGACACAGAAGCTTTCGACACTGCCGCGCCCCACCCGCCCACGCAGCTGGTGCAGCTGCGCCAGCCCCAGCCGTTCAGGGTTTTCGATGATCATCAGGCTGGCGTTGGGTACATCCACCCCGACCTCAATCACGGTGGTCGCCACCAGCAGATCCAGCTCCGCAGCCTTGAAACGTGCCATGATATCGGCCTTCTCGGCCGGCTTCATGCGGCCATGTACCAGACCGATGCGCAGCTGTGGCAGGGCTTGCTTCAGGCTCTCGGCCGCCACCTCCGCCGCCTGACACTGAAGCGCCTCCGACTCTTCAATCAGCGTGCAGACCCAGTAGGCCTGCCGCCCCTCTTCACAGGCCTGACGCACCCGTTCGACCACCTGATCCCGGCGCGAGTCGGCAATCACAACGGTCTGCACCGGTGTGCGCCCCGGTGGCAGCTCATCGATGATGGAGCAATCCAGATCGGCATAGGCGCTCATGGTCAGAGTCCGTGGAATGGGCGTAGCCGTCATGATCAGCTGATGCGGACTGCGCTCACCGTTACGACCCTTTTCACGCAGGCTGAGCCGCTGGTGCACGCCGAAACGGTGCTGCTCATCGATCACAACTACCCCCAGATCGGCAAACACCACCTCTTCCTGAAACAGGGCGTGGGTGCCGACGGTAATCTGTGCTTCACCACTGCGGATGGCCGCCAGCTGCGCCGTGCGCGCCTTGCCTTTTACCTTGCCTGCCAGCCAAGCCACCCTGATTCCAAGAGGCTCCAGCCAACTGCTGAAATTGAGATGATGCTGCTCGGCCAGAATTTCGGTGGGAGCCATCACCGCCGCCTGCAGGCCGTTTTCCACCGCCTGGAGTGCCGCCAGCACGGCCACGACGGTCTTGCCGGAGCCCACATCCCCCTGCACCAGTCGCAGCATGGGAATCGGTTTTTGCAGATCGCGGGCAACCTCACGGGCCACTCTCAGCTGCGCGGCTGTGAGTGAAAACGGCAGCTGGTCAAGAAAGGGGCGACTCAGCTCACCGCTGGCGCGCAGCTGTGGAGCCCCCTGCTGCTGCACCTGCAGGCGGATTTTCTGTAGCGAAAGGTGGTGCGCCAACAGTTCTTCCAGGGCCAGTCGACGCTGTGCCGGATGCTTACCTTCCAGAAGCAATGTCTGATTTGCATCCACCGGCGGATGGTGCAGGTAACGAATCGAGTGCTGCAGGTCAGGCAACTGCCAGCGCTGGCGCAGGGTATCCGGCAACAGATCATCAAGCCCTTCCCTGTCCATCCATTCCAAAGCCAATGTTATCAATGAGCGGATGCGGTTCTGGGTCATGCCTTCGGTCAGTGGATATACCGGTGTCAGGCTCTCGGCCATCACCGCCGCAGCTTCGGTCTTTTGCAGCTTGTATTCCGGGTGTACCATTTCCAGCCCGGCGGGGCCGGGACGGGCCTCACCAAAGCAGAGCAGTCGTTTGCCTGTCGACAGGCTGTTTTTCTGCGCCGCATTGAAATGAAAAAAACGCAGGGTCAATGTGCCGGTACCATCCTGCAGCCGACACAACAAACTGCGGCGACGCCCCTGCACCACATCGGAGGCACGAATCGTGCCTTCCACCACGCCCTCGTCACCGGGACGCAATGAACCGATCGGCAGAATGCGGGTACGATCCTGATAGCGACTGGGCAAGTGCAGAATCAGGTCCTGCACCGTACGGATGCCCAACCGCTCCAGTTTCAACTCCAGTGCGGTGCCGACGCCCTTCAGCTCAGTAACCGGCACACCGCCTGTCACACTCACGCTTTACCCTTGTCCTTGCTGACCTTGACGCTGCAATGGTTGATTGCCTCTACCAATACATCGATCGCCTGAGGCCGCGGGAAACTGGCGCGCCAGGCTACCGCTACCGTGCGCATGGGCTGAGGTTGCTTGAAGGGGCGAACCTCGATCAGTTCGGTGGTGGGATGGTTCTCGATTGCAGACAGCGGCAATACGCTGGTCCCCAGCCCTGATGCAACCATCATGCGAATCGTTTCCAGCGAGCTGCCTTCGGTGACCGTATGCTGATCATGGAAGGACTGGTTAAGCGTCGGGCAGGCTTCGAGCACCTGATCACGGAAGCAGTGTCCTTCGCCCAGCAGCAGCATGCGAATTTCGTTCATCTGCCGAGAGTCGATCTCCTGCTGCTGTGCCAGCTCGTGCCCCTTGGGCATCACCATCATGAAGGGCTCATCATAGAGCGGACGCGTCAGCACATCCGACTCATGAAACGGCAGCGCGATAATGATCGCATCCAGCTCGCCGTTACGAATCTTAGTGCGCAGGTTTTCGGTGAAATTCTCTTCGATGTACAGCGGCATATTGGGTGCCAACCGCTGAATCTGCGGGATCAGCTGCGGGAACAGATAGGGGCCAATGGTGTAGATGGCACCGATGCGCAAGGGGCTAGCCAGCTGATCCTTGCCCTCCCGTGCCAGCTCGCGCACGGCTTCGGCCTGCTCCAGTACGGTTTGCGCCTGGCGCACCACCTTTTCACCCACAGGGGTCACACGTACCGCGTTCTTGCTGCGCTCGAACAGAGCGACTCCCAGCTCCTCTTCCAGCTTCTTGACCGCAATCGACAGTGTCGGCTGGCTGACAAAACAGCGCTCGGCGGCATGGCCGAAATGCTGCTCCTGGGCCAGGGTGACAATATATCGAAGCTCCGTCAGCGTCATCGGCGCGTACCTCTGTTAGGATGAACGTAAAACAATGAGTCGGGGTAACCATGCGGGAACAACGAGTGCTGATCGCGGGCTGCGGCGATGTCGGAACCCAGCTGGGAGTCAGGCTGAGTGCACAGAGGGCACAGGTGTTCGGGCTTCGCCGTACTATAAACCAGCTGCCCGCCGGCATCCATGGCATTGCTGCCGACATGACCGATCCGACCACGCTGAGTGAGCTGCCGGCATGCGACTGGGTGTTCTATACCGCTGCGGCCAAGAGCCGTGACCCCGAGGTCTATCGCCGCACCTATGTGGACGGACTGCGCCATGTACTGGAGGCGCTGCCCAGGCCCCCCAGGCACCTGTTCCTGACCAGCAGCAGCGGGGTCTATTCCCAATCCGAGCATGAGTGGGTGGATGAGCAGTCCGTCACCGAGCCTGAAAGCGAGAGCGGCCGTATTCTGCTGGCCAGCGAGCAGCTGGCCCTGAACAGCGGCATACCGGCAACGGTGGTGCGGTTCAGCGGTATTTACGGTCCCGGACGCAACCATCTGCAACGGCTGGTCGAATCGGGCATCGCGGCACCCAGCGAGCCGGTGCATTACAGCAACCGCATCCACAGTGCGGATTGTGCCGGTGTACTTGGGCACTTGCTGCAACTGGCATTGCAGGAACAGACATTGAAACCGCTGTATCTGGCCAGTGATGACAGCCCGACACCGATTCATGAAGTGATGGAGTGGCTGGCGGCTGAGCTGGGAATCGAGATTCGTGAGCGCCAGCCGGGGCGCCGGGGCGGCAGCAAGCGCTGCAGCAACCGCCGGCTCAGGGCCAGCGGCTACCGCTTTCGTTATCCGGATTTTCGAAGTGGCTACACTGAGCTGCTGCGAAAGGTGTGATCAGACCGCCAGCTCATCCAGCAGTTTCTGCTGCGCACTGAAACGCTCTTCGCCCTCTTTCGGCTGTACCAGAGTGTAGCTGCCATCCGAGTGCAGCTCCCAGGCCTGGGCGTTGTCCTGCAGATAGTAGTCCAGCTCCTTGCGGATGCGCTCGGCGTTCTTGCCGAACAGCTCGAAGCCGGTTTCCACCCGGTTGAGCATGTTGCGCTCCATCCAGTCGGCGCTTGAGCCGATCACCACCGGCTTGCCACCGTTATTGGCAAACCAGTAGATACGGGTGTGTTCAAGGAAGCGACCGATGATGGAGCGCACACGAATATTCTCGGAGATCCCTTCCAGCCCAGGGCGCAGGCGGCACATGCCGCGGATAATCAGATCGATCTGCACGCCGGCCTGAGAGGCCTCGTACAAGGCACGGATCAGCTTGGGCTCGGTCAGACCGTTCACCTTGATGATGATGTGCCCCTGCTTGCCCGCCTTGACGTTGCGAATCTCGTTCTGAATCAGCTCCAACATTTTGGCATGCAGCGTGAATGGCGCGTTGTAGAGCTTCTGCAGCTTCTGAATCTTGCCCATGCCGGTAAGCTGCTGGAAGATCTTGTGGACGTCTTCACCCACCTCGTTGTCGGCGGTCATGTAACTGTAGTCGGTGTAGAGCCGTGCCGTGCCGGAATGGTAGTTGCCCGTGCCGAGATGGCAGTAGCGCACCAGTTCGCTGCCTTCACGGCGCACGATCAGCATCATCTTGGCGTGGGTCTTGTAACCCACCACGCCATACACCACCAGACAGCCCGCTTCCTGCAGACGGCTGGCCAGCTGCAGGTTGCTCTCCTCGTCGAAGCGCGCCCGCAGCTCAATCACAACGGTCACTTCCTTGCCGTTTCGTGCCGCTTCCACCAACGCGTTGACGATATCGGACTTGACCCCGGTACGGTACAGGGTCTGCTTGATCGCAATCACGTCGTTGTCCTTCGCCGCCTGACGCAGCAGGTCCACCACCGGCGTAAAGGACTGGAACGGATGCAGCAGCAGCTGATCGTTCTTGCGCAATGCACTGAAGATATCTTCGTTGTTCTTCAGCTTGTTGGGCAGGTTCGGGGTGAAGGTTTTCCAGCGCAGCTCCGGCCGCTCCACCAGATCCCGTACCGCCATCAGGCGGGTCAGGTTGACCGGGCCGTTAACGCGGTACACATGGCTGTCGGGCAGGTTGAACTCCGCCTGCAGGAAGCTGATCAGATTTTCCGGCGTGCGGCTGTCCACCTCAAGCCGTACGGCATCACCGAACTTGCGTGAGTGCAGCTCACCGCGCAGTGCGCGGGCCAGATCCTCGATCTCCTCGAAGTCAAAGCTGAGGTCGGCGTTACGGGTAATGCGGAACTGGTAGCAGCCGTCCACCTTCATCCCCGGGAACAGCTCCTCGGCAAACTCATGGATGATCGACGACAGGAAGATCAGGTTGTCACCGCCCTCACACAGCTCATCCGGCAGTCGGATCAATCTTGGCAGGGAGCGCGGCGCCGGGATGATCGCCATGCCGGTCTCGCGGCCGAAGGCATCTTTGCCGTCCAGTTCAACAATGAAATTGAGGCTCTTGTTCACCAGCCGCGGGAAGGGGTGAGACGGGTCCAGCCCGATCGGGCTGATCACCGGTACGATCTTCTCTTCAAAGTAGTCCCGCACCCAGGCCAGCTGCTCCGCTGTCCAGTCGGCTCGGCGGCGGAAGTGGATATTTTCCGCTTCCAGTGCCGGGAACATAATGTCGTTCAGGATCTTGTACTGGCGTTCCACGTTGATGGCACAGATCTCGGCAATCTTGTCGAGCACCTTCTGCGGATGCATCGCATCCGGTCCTACCGCCTCGCGGCCGTACTTGAGCTGGCGCAGCTGTTCGGCCACCCGAATTTCGAAAAATTCATCCAGGTTGCTGGAGAAGATCAGCAGGAACATCAACCGTTCCAGCAGCGGATAGCTTTCATCCAGCGCCTGCTCCAGAACCCGCACGTTGAACTGCAGATGGCTCAGCTCACGATTGATGTAGAGCTCCGGTGCCTTCAGATCCACCGGCAGCTCTTCGATCGGATCAATGGTCGGCAGTATCTCCCGGCTCTCCAGCAGTGCGGCCGTCGCCTCACTTTGCTCCAGCGTCACAGTCACATCCTGACTGATATCATTCATTACGATTTCTCCCGGGTTGATACTGTCGTCCATTCGATCGGATTCTCTCGTTTATCGCTGTAACAGTTCCGCCGCCCTGACCGCAAAGTAGGTCAGAATGCCATCGGCGCCCGCGCGTTTTATGCATGTCAGGCTCTCCAGAATTACCGACTCTTCATCGAGCCAGCCGTTCTGGAACGCAGCCATGTGCATGGCATACTCGCCACTGACCTGATAGACAAAGGTCGGCACTTTCAGTTCGGTTTTCACACGGTGCACGATATCCAGGTAGGGCATCCCCGGCTTTACCATCACCATATCGGCCCCTTCGGCCAGGTCCATCGCGACTTCATGCAGTGCTTCATCGCTGTTGGCCGGATCCATCTGGTAGCTGAACTTGTTGCCCTTGCCCAGATTGCCCGCCGAACCCACCGCATCACGGAAAGGGCCATAGTAGGCACTTGCATACTTGGCAGAATAGGCCATGATGCGCGTGTTGACGAAGCCGTTGCTTTCCAGCTCGTCACGGATCACGCCGATACGGCCATCCATCATGTCGCTGGGCGCCACCACATCGGCACCGGCTTCGGCATGGGATACCGCTTGCTGAACCAGCGTATCCACCGTGCGGTCATTGAGTACATAGCCGGTCTCATCGATGATGCCGTCCTGCCCGTGGGTGGTATACGGATCCAGTGCCACATCGGTCATGATGCCCAGTTCCGGCACAGCGGCCTTCAACGCGCGCACCGCCCGCTGCACCAGTCCGTCCGGGTTGTAGGCCTCTTCGGCAAACTCGCTCTTGGCCTCGGCCGGTGTCACCGGAAACAGCGCCAACATCGGAATCCCCAGCTGGCTCCAGTATCTGGCCTTCTCAACCAGCAGATCAATGCTGTAACGCTCCACGCCGGGCATCGATGCCACCGCTTCCACCTGATTCTCGCCTTCCAGCACGAATACCGGATAGATCAGGTCATCGGTGGTGAGGACATTTTCACGCATCAGACGGCGTGAAAAATCGTCAGCACGCATCCGGCGCATGCGGGTTTCGGGGTAGAAACGCTGACTGTTGGTAAAAGCCACGGCTCGATTCCTTTTTCAGGTGCATTGGACGACAAAAAGATGACAGACAGATGACGGGATTGCTGATGACGCTTTGCCACCTGTTTGGTATTGGCCTCATCTTAACGTAATCTGTGACCACTGCGACACGACCCCTGTGGGGCAAGTGTGGAAAACTTTCAATTGCATCGATGGTTACAGTCAAAAGGAGTTCAGCCCATGAAAAAGATCGCGGTGATTCTGTCCGGAAGTGGTGTATTTGATGGCTCCGAAATCTACGAATCGGTTCTTACCTTTCTGCGCCTTGAGCATAATGGCGTGGCGTATCAGTGCTTCGCCCCCAATGTGGAGCAGATGCACGTGATCAACCACCTGACCGGCGAAGTGGCCGAGGGAGAAAGCCGCAACGTACTGGTTGAAGCGGCGCGTCTGGCGCGCGGTGAAATCAAGGATCTGGCCGAGGCCAACCCTGACGAGTTTGATGCCCTGATCATTCCCGGTGGCTTTGGTGCCGCCAAAAACCTGAGTGATTTTGCCGTCAAGGGTGCCGACTGCACGGTCAACCCGCAGCTGGTCAACTTTGCCCGTGCCATCCATGATGCCGGCAAACCGGTCGGCCTGATCTGCATCGCGCCGGCGATGACGCCGAAACTGCTCGGCACCGGTATCCGCTGTACCGTCGGCAACGATGAAGGCGTGGCCGGGGCGATCAACAGCATGGGCGGCCTGCATGAAAACTGCCCGGTGGATCAGATCGTGATCGATAGCGACAACCGGGTTGTCACCACTCCGGCCTATATGCTGGCCGGCTCCATCTCTCAGGCGGCCTCCGGCATCAATCGCCTGGTGGATGAAATAGTAAAAATGGCCTGACAGGCAAAATTAGGAAAAATTCCTATATCCATAAATTTCTGGCCCGGCATAATGGGTCTTGTGGATCTCCTGTTCAGGGAACGAATACAAGGATGGCCACGGAGCAGTTCAGGACGCACGGAGTGCACAGGCAAGAGGCCGCTTTTACAACTGCAGGGATACGGATGCCAGAGAGAGGAGCCTGATGACGGATCATCGGCTCCTTTCGCTTTTTATGGACACTGAAACTGTTCACGGCAAGCGTCGTTCAGCGTGCCGTCCAGCCCCCGTCCAGTGTCATGGTCTGACCGGTCATGTTGCGTGCCGCCGGACTGATCAGAAACTGACACACCCCCGCCAGCTCCTCAATACTGATGAACGCGCCCTTGGGCATCGGCTTTAGCATGATCTCGTCGACCACACTCTGTTCTGAAATCCCGTTGGCCTTGGCCTGTGCCGCGATCTGTTGCTCAACAAGCGGAGTCAATACATAGGAGGGACAGACGGTGTTGATGGTAATGTCGGTATCGGCCGTTTCCAGCGCCACGACTTTTGAAAAGCCCAGCAGGCCATGCTTGGCCGCTACATAAGCGCTTTTGTAGGGTGATGCGACCAGCGCATGGATGGAGCCGATATTGATGATGCGACCAAACCCCTGCTGCCGCATACCGGGCATCAGGGCGCGGGTCAGCATGGCAGCCCCCGTCAGCATCACCTGAATCAGCTGATCGAATTTTTCCGGCGGAAAGTCCTCCAGCGGCGCCACATGCTGCAGCCCTGCATTGTTGATCAGCACATCAACTCGTTCGCCGGCCAGCATCTCGATGCTGCCGTGGTCAGACACATCCAGTGCCAGCGCCCGAGCATCTCCGCCTGAGGCCTCTATCTCACTGGCAACCTCGGCGGCGGCCTGCTGCCTGAGATCCGTTACCAGAATGCTGTGGCCTTCAGCGGCCAGCGCCAGTGCAAGCCCCTTGCCAATGCCACTGCCGGCACCCGTGATCAGTACACGCATCTGCTCTCTCCTTTTCCACAGCCCTGAGCAGGCATTTCAGATGAGTGCAGATAACTATAGCAGGGGTTGGCGCAGCCTGGCCTGGCAGGATGAAAACTGTCGGATTTGCCCCTGCTGCCAGAGTTCTCGCCCCAGTGCATCCAGCGGCTGCTGACGGCCCGAGGCGATCCACTGTGCCAGAGCAGTTGCCACATCCGGCCAGGGCGATGGACTGCCTGACGGTTGTGCCAGCCACGCCTCTACCGACTCCAGCGTCAGTTCCGACATGGTCATGGCCAGCGCCATCTGTTCCAGTACCACGGCGTTGGAGCGCTGCTCCACCTGACTGTGCAGCGGCTTGACCAGCAGCTTCTTGCCTGCCTGGATCGCCTCGCTGCAGAGGCCAAAACCGGCATTGCTGATTACGCCGGCACAGCTGCACAGATCACGCTGGAACCCTTCACGAGAGAATGGCTGCAGTTCCAGATGCCCTCGCCGCTGGGGTGTTGCGATATTGCAATAAATACGAAAGCGATACCTCGGAAAGGCGCCCAGCCAGTAGATCACCTCATCCATGGATTCGAACGGCAGATACACCAGAATCTTGTCCGGCTCTTCACTCAGTGGATAGGATGGAGGGGCGATCAAAGGCGGCAGTATGGGGGCATCGAAGTGGTGCCAGTGTACGCCCACCGCCTCATCCACCGGGGCGAACAACTTGAGTGATGGTTTCAACCAGGGCTTGAACCCGGTCCCGGGGATGGGGTGGTGGAAGGCATATTGGTGGGCAACGCCCAGTGACGGCACACCCTGATGCCGCGCCGCCCAGGCGGTTACCGGTTCAAAGTCACTCAGCACCAGATCGTAGCGACTCAGATCCAGCTGGCGATAATCGTGCAAGAACTCCAGCGGACGGCTTTGCGCCAGCGTTTTCAGCCAACTGACCCGTCCGGCCGAGGTCACGAAGGTAAAGCCTTGGCGGGCTTCGAAGCGCCCGAAACACTCCATGTTGAACAGTTGCTGTGGCGCCCTTCCACTCAGCAGAACATCGACCTCAACCCCGGCCGCCTGCAACGCCGGCAGCAGCACCCGTGCGCGGGTTATATGTCCATTCCCGGTGGCCTGAACACCGTACAGAATACGCATCAGAGCCACTCCCACAGGCCCAGCGCCAACACGGCCGAGGCAATACCGAGCAGGGCTCCGGCGGCGATATCCGTTGGGTAGTGAACGCCCAGCAGCACGCGCGAACTGCCGATCAACAGAGCCAGAATAAAACCGGGCAACAGCAGTGAAGGATAGAATTGCGCCAGCAACATGGCAAACACAAAGGCTGCAGCTGTATGACCGGATGGAAAGCTGAACTTGTCGGAGGGCTCAATGGCAGCGCGAAACCCCTGCAGACGGTGACAGGGCCGGTCACGCCGGATGGTGTTTTTCAGCAGCAGATAGAGCGGCAACTCAATGCCGTAGGCCAGTATCCCGACCAGCAGAAAGGCCTGACCATCTTCCGACTCCCACAGTGCCAGCGTCAGGCCCAGCACAAGATAGAGACCGCCATCTCCCAACCGGGAAACCCAGCGGCTGCCAGCCATCACCGGTGCATGCTGACCGTAGCCGTTGCACCAGAAGAAAGCGCGAGTATCGAAGGCATTAAGCTTCTGCAGACGGTTCATGGCGACCACCCCTTGTTGGTACTCAAGTGGTCATTTTTCGTTCAGAGCGGTGACGGGGCCGTTACATGTGGTTGAAGCTTTGATGACAGCCCGATCAGCGCTGCAGCCATTCAGTAATCAGTTGTGTCAGCCGTGCCGGGTTGTCCCAGGGCAGCATGTGCCCTTCCCCTTCAACCCCGATTAGCTCAAACGGTTGCTGCAGCCAGTCTCGTACCCGCTCGGAATAACTCAGCGGCAATACCTCATCCTCACTGCCGTGGATGATCAGCCCGCGGAAATCAAACGTCTGTGACAGGCTGCCAACACGGTGTGTAAACAGGCTGGACAGGGTGCGGAGCGGATAGTCGAATACAATCAGAGGGTCGCTGTTGATCTCTTCACCAGCGGGGTGGCCGGCCAACAGACGATCATAGTCGATGAAATTCTTCATCGGCAGTTGTACACCGGGCAACAGTAACGCACTGCTCCAGATCCATGACCAGCCGATCTGGTGCAGCATGTCCGGTGCCATTTCGGGCACCAGCAGCGTTCCGCAGATCAACCGTTCGATACGTGGTTCCTTCTCGGCACAGGCCAGCGCCAGCAAGGCTCCGATGGAGTAGCCGTAGAGATAGACGGGGCCGCTGAAAGTCTGCCGATAGTGGTCAATGATCTCACTCACATCAGAGCAGACCTGGTCCACTGTATACAGGCCACGCTCGCCACCGGAGTAGCCGTGACCTCGCAGGTCCACACCGACCACATTGAACCCCTGGGCAGACAGGTCAGACAACAGCTCGGCATAGAGCTCGGAGTAGGTGCCGATGCCGGGAATGAACAGCAGCAGCGGAGCTTCCTCATCTGCGCAGGGATACAGCTCGGTATGCAGTGGCAGCGTACCGATGCGGACACACCGGCGCTGCTCCAGCCGAGGCTCAATACCCAGCTTGCGGCGCAGCTCGGTGCGTTGAAGATCAACGGGCGGGTTATAGCAACTGTTCATGCAACTCCTCAACGCTGGCAGCGGCGACAGTACACGGTACTGCGCTGACCCAGCCTTATTTCGGTAAGCGGCTCGCCACAGCCATGACAGGGCTGGCCTCCACGGCCATATACATCCAACACCTGACTGAAGTAGCCAGGCTTGCCATCACCACCGACAAAATCACGCAGGGTGGTTCCCCCTTGCTCAATGGCTGCGGCCAAAACGGACTTGATGGTATCCACCAGTGTGGCCAGCCTCTCTGCAGAGATACGGCCCGCCGCTCGGCGTGGATCGATTCCGGCACGATACAGGGCCTCATTGGCATAAATATTACCGACCCCAACCACAACCTGCGCATTCATGATCAGTGCCTTGATCGCTGTTCTGCGCCCCTTGCAGGCGGTCTGCAAATACTCGGCGGTAAAATCCTCGCTCAGTGGCTCCGGTCCAAGATGGGCCAGCAGGCTGTGCTCGGTGCCGTTTTCCTGCCAGAGTACGGCACCAAAGCGGCGCGGATCGGTCAGGCGCAGCAGCTGGCCGGATGCCAGTACAAAATCCACATGGTCATGCTTACCGGGGGCTGTGCCCTGCGGCAAAATACGCAGACTGCCTGACATCCCCAGGTGGAGGATCAGCTGACCACGACCGAAGCGCAACAGCAGATATTTGGCGCGTCGCTCCACCTGTTGCACCACGTCACCCTCAATCCATTGCGCCAGCTGCGCAGGCACCGGCCAGCGCAGCATCGGCTGACGCACATCCAGTCGCGTCACGCGCTGATGTTCGATATGGGGCGCAATGCCTCGTCGCGTGGTTTCAACTTCCGGCAGCTCAGGCATTGGCTTTCTCCTGTAAAGGCCTGGCCGGGCGCAGCACCAGATAGACCCCGATCACCGCCAGCGCCATCCCGCCCAGCGCCAGTGCCGAAAGCTTTTCACCGAACAGCCACCAGGCCTCCAGTGCCGTCACGGGCGGCACCAGATAGAAATAGCTGGCCACCCGTGCCACCTCGCCTTCGCGGATCATCAGCATCAACAGCAGAATGGCGCTGACCGACAGGCCAAACACCAGCCAGAGCAGCGCACCGATCAACTCCGGATGCCACTCGATCGTCTGGGTTTCCAGACTGAAGCTCAGCAGCGCCATCATAAGTGCTGTAGACAGATACTGAAAAAAGGAGCCCGTCAGCAGATCCGTCCCCGCGCCAAAACGCTTCTGGTACAGCGTACCGACCGAGATGCCTGCCAGTGCCACCATCGCGGCGAGTACAGCTTCGGTACGCACTTCAAAGCTGCCCGGCTGAAGGCCACTGCCCAACACCAGCACCACACCCAGCAGTCCCAGCAGCAGACCGCCCCACTGGGGTCGGCGCAGGGTCTGGCCGGTCATCATCCAGGCCAGAACCGCTGTCAGCACCGGTTGCAGTCCGACCAGAATGGAGGTGACGCCAGCCGGAAGCTGCCACTTGATGGCGGCAAACACACCGCCCAGATAGCAGCCATGCACCAGTGCCCCGGCGACCAGTTGATGCATCGCCTGTGCCGGTGATGGCCAGCGTGCACGGAACACCAGTATCAGGGCAAAGAACACACCCAGCGTCAGCAGCATGCGAATCAGCAGCAGGTTGAATGGCTCAATGTAGGGCAGAGCAAAACGCGCACCGATAAAACCGGTACTCCAGAGCAGCACAAACGCCAGCGGTACAAAACGAATCAGCGAGGGCGGGACAAACATTCAGGGGCCTTCTGCACAGGAAACAAACCTTACAACAACGGTCGGATATACAGCATGCCAGAAAATAAAAAACCCCGCAGCACATTCAGCACTGCGGGGTTCCGGGATCTCCGGTCCAGAACCAATTACTTGATCTTGGCTTCCTTGTAGATCACGTGCTTGCGAACAACCGGGTCGTATTTCTTGAATTCGAACTTGTCCGGGGTGTTACGCTTGTTCTTGTCGGTGGTGTAGAAGTGACCGGTTCCTGCAGAGGAAACCAGACGGATCTTCTCGCGTGCGCCTTTAGCCATGATTCAAATCTCCTCAGACTTTCTCGCCACGGGCACGCAGTTCGGTCAGAACCGAATCGATACCCTTCTTGTCGATGATACGCATGCCCTTGGAGGAAACACGCAGACGTACGAAACGGTTTTCGCTTTCTACCCAGAAACGGTGCCAATGCAGGTTCGGCAGGAAACGACGACGCGTTTTACGGTTTGAGTGGGAAACGTTGTTCCCGGTTACCGGGCCTTTGCCCGTTACCATGCAAACTCGAGACATAGTGACTAAACCTTTCTAACAAGGGTTATGTTTACTTCCGTTCGATGTTTATTGGCTGCACAACCGGTGCGGCCTCAGGCGGAGCGTCCCATACGAATGAGCCGGACAGAATACCGTACCATTAAGGAACAGAAGGCCGCATATCATACAGAAGCAACCCCCGTCACGCCAGTGAATTGTTGAATTTTTCACCAGCGGTCACAGCAGCCCACGCTCGGCGAACGAAACCGTCTCGCCGTCACCGATCACCATATGGTCCAGTACCCGAATATCGACCAGCCCCAGCGATTGCACCAGCCGGTCAGTGATCTGTCGGTCCGCCTGCGACGGCTCAGCCACACCGGACGGGTGGTTGTGTGCCAGAATCACCGCCGCGGCATTATGTGCCAGCGCCAGCTTGACCACCTCGCGCGGATGCACGCTGGCGGCATTGATGGTGCCATAGAACAGCGCCTCGTAGCGGATCACCCGGTGGCGGTTGTCCAGCAACAGACAGGCGAACACTTCACGCGGCTCATGCCGCAGGCGACTGGCCAGATACTGGCGCACCATGGACGGGCTTTCCAGCGCCGACTCGCGCACCAGCTGGGCTTCCAGATGGCGCCGCGACATCTCCAGCACCGCCTGCAGCTGCACATATTTGGCCGGCCCCAGACCATGGGCCGTGCAGAAGTCAGCCTCACTGCACTCCAGCAACGGTCTCAGGCCGCCAAAATGCTCCAGCAGTTGCCGTGCCAGATCAACGGCACTGCAGCCCTGCACGCCAGTGCGCAGAAATATCGCCAGCAGCTCTGCATCCGACAGCGCGGCAGCCCCCCGCGCCAACAACTTTTCCCGTGGCCGCTCCTCTGCAGGCCAGTCACTGATCGCCATGCTCACCTCCCTGTGAGTGTGAATCCGGGCTGAATCGTCTACGCATTGCCCGTCTGAAGTGGTATCTTAACGCCCCAAACCAGAATGAGAAACTATCGGACATTCAGGGTATGCACAGACTCACTAACCGACAGATTCTGCTCGGGATCACCGGTGGCATTGCCGCCTACAAAAGTGCCGAACTGACCCGCCTGCTCAAGGGCGCCGGGGCCGATGTACGCATTGTCATGACCGCCGCTGCGACCGAATTCATCACGCCACTGACACTGCAGGCACTGTCCGGGCATCCGGTGCATCAACACCTGCTCGACCCCGAAGCCGAGGCGGGCATGGGCCATATCGAACTGGCCAAATGGGCCGATCTGATTCTGATCGCCCCGGCCAGTGCGGACTTCATCGCCCGTTTCAGCGCCGGCATGGGCGATGACCTGCTGACTACCCTGTGCCTGGCCACCGACGCGCCCATCTGTCTGGCGCCCGCGATGAACCAGGCGATGTGGCGCGACCCCCGTACCCAGCACAATATCCAGCAGCTGAGCCATCAGGCTGTCAAGGTGTTTGGTCCTGGGGTTGGTGCTCAGGCCTGTGGCGATACCGGCCCCGGCCGCATGCTGGAGCCGGAAGAACTGGCCGAACTGACCGCCGAGCAGTTTCAGCACGGCACTCTCAGCGGCCAGCGTGTGTTCATCACCGCAGGTCCCACCCGGGAGCCTCTGGACCCGGTCCGCTTCATCTCCAACCACAGCTCCGGCAAGATGGGCTATGCGCTGGCAGAAGCCGCCGCCGATGCCGGTGCCGATGTGCGCCTGATCAGCGGTCCCGTCAACCTGCCGCCGCCCCCGCGGGTGGAGTGTGTTCAGGTTGAAAGCGCCGAGCAGATGCTGGCCGCTTCGCTTGACGGCGTTGAACAGTGCGACATTTTTATCGCCGCCGCTGCCGTGGCCGACTATCGCCCGGTGGCGGTCGCCGAGCACAAGATCAAAAAGGGCAGCGAAGAGATTATGGAGCTGCGCCTGATCAAGAATCCGGATATCGTTGCCACCGTTGCCGGGCTGGAACGGCAACGCCCCTTCACCGTGGGATTTGCCGCCGAAACCCGCGACGTGATCGAATATGCCCGCAACAAGCTGGAACGCAAGGGGCTGGATCTGATCATCGCCAACGATGTGTCCAATCCCGAAATCGGCTTCAACAGCGATGACAACGCCGTCACCCTGGTCAGCACCGCCGCCACTGTCAGCCTGCCGCAGGGCCCCAAGCGGCTGCTGGCACGTCAGCTGATTGAGCAGATCGCCGAGCATTTTCACCGCAACCGTCAGAGAACAAAATGAAAGCACTGCAAGTCAAGATTCTGAGTGACCGCATCGGTCGTGACATTCCCCTGCCCGCCTACGCCACCGAAGGCTCCGCCGGTCTCGATCTGCGCGCCTGCCTTGATCAGGCACTGACACTGGAGCCGGGGCAGACCGAGCTGATCCCCACCGGACTGGCGATTCATATCGCGGATCCTGGCCTGTGCGCCATGATCCTGCCGCGCTCGGGCCTTGGCCACAAGCACGGCATCGTATTGGGCAACCTGGTGGGGCTGATCGACTCCGACTATCAGGGCCAGCTGTTTGTGTCCTGCTGGAACCGGGGCCAGACCACCTTCACCATCGAGCCGGGTGAGCGTATCGCTCAGATGGTTCTGGTACCGGTGATGCAGGCCGAATTCGAGATTGTCGACGAATTCAGCGACTCTGAACGCGGCGCGGGTGGCTTCGGCTCTTCCGGTCGCCACTGAGTCAATCAGTAAACACTTACTCACGACAGGGAACAGTATCAATGCCCTATCCGTTAGAGCAGTTCGACCGTGACATTTTTCGGGCCTACGATATCCGCGGCATCGTTGGTCAGTCGCTGACCGATGCAACCGTGTATCACATTGGCCGCGCCTTTGCCGCTGCAGCCGCGGCGCGCAACATTCGTGAGGTCGTTGTTGCCGCCGACGGTCGCCTTTCCGGCCCGTCACTGAAGCAGATTCTGATTCAGGGACTGACCGACAGCGGCTGTCAGGTGCTGGATATCGGCTATGAACCCACACCGGTACTGTATTTTGCCGCGCACCAGCGTGACGACCAGACCGGCATCATGATCACCGGCAGCCACAACCCGGCTGACTATAACGGCTTCAAGATGATGCTCGGTGGCGAAACCCTGTCCGGCGATCAGATTCAGGATCTGGCTCGCTGCATCGAGCGGCAGGCATACGTGGACGGCACCGGTGCCGCCGAACCGCTGGCGATCGAGCGCGCCTACAGTGAGCGCATCCTGAAGGATATCAACCTCAAGCGCCCGATGAAGGTGGTGGTAGACTGCGGCAACGGCATCGCCGGTGGCATCGCGCCCGAACTGCTGGAGCAGCTGGGCTGCGAGGTGATTCCGCTGTTCTGTGAGGTGGATGGCACCTTTCCCAACCATCATCCCGATCCCGGCAAGCTAAAGAACCTGCAGGATGCCATTGCGGCGGTTAAGGAACATCAGGCCGATCTGGGGCTGGCGTTTGACGGTGACGGCGACCGCGTGGGCGTGATTACGCCATCCGGCCATGTGGTCTACCCGGATCGGGTGATGATGCTGTTCGCCGAGGACGTTTTAAGCCGCAACCCGGGGGCCGAAATTCTGTTCGATGTGAAGTGTTCTCGCCTGTTGCCACAAGTGATCGAGCAGGCCGGCGGCAAGGCCACCATGTGGAAAACCGGCCACTCGCTGATCAAGCGGCAGATGAAGGCGTGCGGCGCCCTGCTGGCGGGTGAGATGAGCGGCCACATCTTCTTCAAGGAGCGCTGGTACGGCTTTGATGACGGCCTCTACAGTGCCGCTCGTCTGCTGGAGATTCTGTCTGGCCGTGACGAAGATGCCGATGCCATCTTCAGCGCCTATCCGGAAGATCTCAGCACCCCGGAGATCAACATCGAGGTGCGTGAAGACAACAAGTTCGCCCTGGTTGAAGCGCTGCAGCAGGTAGAGTTCCCGGGTGGCAGAGTGAGCCACATTGATGGCGTGCGTGTGGACTATGCTGATGGCTGGGGCCTGATGCGCGCGTCCAACACCACACCGGTACTGGTGCTGCGCTTTGAGGCGGAAAATGATGCCGCGCTGGCACGTATCAAGCATGAATTCCAGTCGCGCCTGAGCGCGATCGATCCCGGTCTGCTGATTCCCGATGCCTGACCGGCACTTATATATGCAAGGAGAGAATATGCCTCTGTCCCGTGAACAAGCCATGTCGACCGCCCACATTCTGTCGGTCGCCCTGCCCTACATTCAGCAGTTTGTCGGCAAGACCATCGTCATCAAATACGGCGGCAACGCCATGATCGACGAAAAGCTCAAGGCCAGCTTTGCCCGCGACATCGTGATGATGAAGCTGATCGGCATCAACCCGATCGTGGTCCACGGTGGCGGCCCGCAGATCGGCAGCCTGCTGGAACAGCTGAAAATCGAATCCCACTTCATCAACGGCATGCGTGTCACCGACTCCAAGACCATGGACGTGGTTGAGATGGTGCTGGGCGGCATGGTCAACAAGGAAATTGTGGGCCTGATCAACTCCGCCGGCGGCAAGGCGATCGGCCTGACCGGCAAGGATGGCGAACTGCTGCGCGCACGCAAGCTGAAGGTGAAGCACAAGACACCAGAGATGGAAGCGCCCGAGATCATCGATATCGGCCATGTGGGCGAGGTCGAGAGTGTCAACGTCAAGGTGCTGGAGATGCTGGAAAACTCCGACTTCATCCCGGTCATCGCACCGATCGGCGTGGGTGAAGATGGCCATGCCTACAACATCAATGCGGACCTGGTGGCCGGCAAGGTGGCGGAAGTGCTGATGGCGGAAAAGTTGATGCTGCTGACCAATATCGCGGGCCTGCTGGACAAGAACGGCAAGGTACTGACCGGCCTGACCACTGCACAGGTGGACGAGCTGATCGCCGATGGCACCATCTACGGCGGCATGCTGCCCAAGATCGACTGTGCCCTTGGCGCGGTGAAAAGTGGTGTTCGCAGTGCGCACATCATCGACGGTCGGGTGGAGCACGCCTGCATGCTGGAGATCTTCACCGATGAAGGTGTCGGTACCCTGATCACCAACAAGGCACAGTGACAGGCGGATGATGAACGACAAGGAACAGAAAATTTCACGCCGCGAGCAAATTCTGCAGGCGCTGGCACAGATGTTGGAAAACAACCCGGGGCAGCGGATCACCACCGCGGCCCTGGCACGTGAAGTCGGCGTGTCCGAGGCGGCCCTCTACCGTCACTTCCCCAGCAAGGCACGCATGTTCGAGGGACTGATCGGCTTTATCGAAGAGACGCTGTTCTCACGCATCACGCTGATCACCCAGTCAGATGTGGGCGGCGTGCGGCAGTGCGAGCAGATCCTGACCCTGCTGCTGGCGTTCGTGGAAAAGAACCCGGGCATGGCTCGCATTCTGACCGGGGATGCACTGTCAGGTGAAACCGAGCGTCTGCGGGTGCGCATCAACCAGCTGTTCGAGCGACTGGAAACTCAGCTGAAGCAGATCATGCGTGAGGCAGAGGTACGGGAGGGGCTGCGCACGGAGATCCCGGCCGGCTCGGCGGCCAATCTGATGTTGGCGACTGCCGAGGGGCGTATTCGTCAGTTTGTACGCAGTGAATTCAAGCGCCGGCCAACCGAGTTCTGGCCCGAGCAGTGGGCGCGACTGGGCTCTGGTATTTACCGCATTGCACCTGCCACGTAATCATGGGCGGCAGGTGCAATCGCCCTGCCGTCAGCCCTCTGAGCCCGTCTTCACGGGCTCTCGCTTGAGAATGTGCATCGCCTTGAGCAGATTCAGCGCCTCGTACAACTGATAATCGCGTTCGGCCAGATCTCGACTGCGCGGGCTCTGCTCGGAATTTGCCTTATCCGCATCTCCGTTTTCCAGATGCCCTGCCAGATTGCGCTCTTTTACACCCACCTCCGTCCGGATACCCGTGAGTTTGCCCTCGTCCACTCGCAGGTCTGGCTTGATACCCTGCGCCTGAATGGAGCGCCCACCAGGGGTATAGTAACGTGCGGTTGTCAGCTTGATGGCACGCTCACCTCCCAGGGGCAGCACTGTCTGCACAGAACCCTTGCCGAAGCTGTCCGTCCCCATGATGATGGCACGTTTGTGATCCTGCAGAGCACCGGCCACGATTTCCGATGCCGAAGCGGAGCCGCCGTTGATCAGCACGACCAGCGGAGTATTGGCTGCCGCTGTTTGAGTATTCGCGTTGAATCGCAGCTCAGAGTTCGGCAGTCGGCCTTCGGTGTAGACAATCAACCCGGAATCAAGGAAAGCATTGCTGACTTCAACCGCTGCCTGCAATACCCCGCCGGGGTTATTGCGCAGATCCAGTACCAGCCCCTGCAATGGAGCCACCCGCTGCATCTCTGCAATCGCCTTGACCAGGTCTTCACCGGTATGGGCCTGGAACTGGGATACCCGCAGGTAACCGTAACCCGGCTCAAGCAGCTCATGACGCACGCTGGTCACCTTGATCACATCGCGCACAATCTTCAACTCGAACGGCTTGTCTTCACCATCACGCAGGATGGTAAGGCGAATGGCCGTACCCACCTCTCCGCGCATCAGGTCAACAGCCTGGCTCAGATCCATGCCCTGTACCGGCATGTCATCCAGCTTGATGATCAGATCACCGGCGCGCACACCCGCTCTCTGAGCCGGGGTGTCATCAATCGGGGCAATCACTCGAATGAAGCCATCCTCCTGCCCCACCTCGATGCCAAGGCCGCCAAACTCGCCACGGGTATGAACCTGCAGGCTCTCAAACGCCTCAGGCTCAAGATAGGCTGAATGCGGATCAAGACCTGCCAGCATTCCGCGGATGGCATCCTCAAGCAACTGACGGTCATCCACAGGCTCTACATAGGCCTGTTTGATGCGGTCAAACACATCGGCAAACATCCGCAGCTCTTCCAGCGGCAGCGTCTTCTCTGCCGTTTCCGCTACAGCACTGGATTCAGTTGACGCCTGCTGGGCCAACGGACCAAAGTAAGGCAGCAAACTCAGCGCTGTGATGGCTGTGGCAGTTGCCAGCGGTGTACGCCCATAGAGCTTCATAAGTGTGTTCCCTGCATGGTGAATTAGCGTTTGCCAAGCCAGCTGATCGGATCGATCGAGCGGCCCTGATGTCGGATGGCAAAATAGAGTCCCGTTTCCCCGCTGCCCCCGCTGCTGCCGGCCAGAGCAACCGCTTCTCCGGTGCCAACCCATTCCCCCGGCTCTCGCAACAGGCTATCGTTGTGACCGTAAAGGGACAGATAACCACCTCCGTGGTCTAGGATCAAGACCAGCCCATAACCGCGCAACCAGTCTGCAAATACAACTCGGCCATGGTGTACCGCCTTGACCCGAGTACCTGCCTGAGCAGCAATCAGCATGCCCTCGTAGCTGACATTGTCAACCTGACTGCCAAAGGCCCTCCTCACCGAACCGCTGATCGGCCAGTCCAGTTTGCCCTTGCGCTGACTGAACTGAAGGCCGTCTGTCTGCAGCCTGATCTTCTCCAGTGAGCGACGAATCTCGGCCAGTACCGATTCCAGCTGCTTCTGATCCTGCTGCAGCTGGCTCAGTTTTGACTGATCCTGCTGTTGGTTTCGCTGCAATCGAGCCAGCACATCAGCCTGCCCGGCACGGGCCTGTTTCAGTTTTTCCCGCCGCTGCACCAGCGCGTCACGGGTACTGATCAGATCGGTGTCGGCACGCGCAATCTCGCTGCGAGTTTGCTCCAGCTGCTCAAGCTGCTGCCTGAACTGCTCCAGCTGGCTGGCCAGCCCTGAACTGACACTATCATAATAGCGCAGCATACGAGCCAGCTGTTGTGGGTCCTGCTGTGACAGGATCAGCTGAACGCCCGGCTGCCGCCCCAACCGGTACTGCTCCTGCAGTAACGTTCGGATCTGGGCTTCACGCTCCTGCAAGCCGGACAACAGGCGGCTTTCATCTGCACCCAGGTTACCCCTGTGTTGCTCCAGCTGGCCCAGTCGCTGTTGCAGCTGGTCAAGCTCGGCTGTCACTTCACCTATCTGACGGTCAAAGCGGCGCAGCTCCGACTGAGCGTTCTTGAGATCGTCCTGGCGCTTGCCCACCTGCTGCTGCAGACGCACGATCTGCTGCTTGAGTGCCTGCAGCTGCTTTTCCGTGGCGGCCGGATCCTGTGCCGAAAGCGACAGCGGCAGGCAGAGGAAGAGACAACACAACAGTCGGCCAACATGCCTCAAGATAATCAGCCCAGGTTGACCAGTGAGTGTCCGGTCATCTCTTTGGGAGACTCCAGCCCCATCAGCGCAAGCAGTGTGGGCGCCAGATCACACAGGGCACCATCTCTGAGCTTTACACTGCTCTTACGCGGCCCATCATAGATCAGAGCAACCGGCCATGTGGTGTGGGCGGTATGGGGCTGACCACTGTCAGGGTCTACCATCAGCTCCACGTTGCCATGGTCGGCCGTAATCAGCGCTTCACCCTCAACCTCTTTCAACGCTTCCAGTACACGGGTCAGACACTGATCAACGGTTTCCACCGCCTGGACGGCAGCATCGAACTTGCCGGTATGCCCCACCATGTCACCATTGGCAAAGTTGCATACGATCAGATCAAAGCGGCCGCTGCGAATGGCATCACAGAGCTTGTCGGTGACTTCGGGAGCACTCATTTCCGGCTGCAGATCATAGGTCGCCACCTGCGGAGATGGCACCAGAATGCGCTCTTCGCCCGGGTAAACGGCTTCCTGGCCACCATTGAAGAAGAAGGTAACATGCGCATACTTTTCGGTTTCAGAGATTCGCAGCTGAGTCTTGCCAAGGCTGGACAGGTATTCTCCCAGATCGTTGTGAATCGCCTCCGGCGGATAGGCCACCGGTGCATCGATATCCGCCGCATATTCGGTCAGCATGACATAGGCGCTCAGGTTCGGACATTGCTTGCGGTTGAAGCCGGTAAAATTTTCACCGTCAACGAAAGTGCGTGTGATCTCACGCGCCCGATCAGGGCGGAAGTTGGCGCATATCAGGGTATCGCCATCGCCAATCAACCCAACAGGTTGATCGGACTCCTGAGCAATCACGGTAGCCTGCACAAACTCATCGTTTTCATCCCGGGCATAGGCATTGTGCAGCGCTTCCAGCGCACTGTTCGCCTGTTGCGGAGCATCTCCATTGGTCATCGCATTGTAGGCCAGTTCAACCCGATCCCAGCGGTTGTCACGATCCATGGCGAAGTAGCGGCCGACCACTGTCGCAATTGCACCGATGCCCAGACGCTCGAAGACCGCTTCGGCAGCCTTGATGGAAGGCTCGGCGGAACGTGGCGGCATGTCACGGCCATCCAGAATGGCATGCAGATATACCTGTTTGGCGCCGCGCTTCACCGCCATTTCCAGCAGTGCAAACATGTGCTCCTCATGACTGTGAACACCGCCCGGCGACAACAGTCCCAGCACATGCACCGCTCGCCCCTGCTGGATCGCCTTATCCATCGCATCACACAACACGGCATTCTCGAAGAAGTCGCCATCCGCAATCGACTTGGAGATGCGGGTGAAGTTCTGGTACACGGTACGGCCTGCACCGATGTTCATGTGGCCTACTTCAGAGTTGCCCATCTGCCCCTCGGGCAGACCGACCGCCATGCCCGATGTCTGGATGCGAGAGTTCGGGTTGGATGCCAGAAGACGGTCCCAGGTCGGTGTCCGGGCGGCATCCACCGCAGACGAAGGGGTCGATTCGACCCCGAAACCATCGAGAATAATCAGTGCCTTGGTTGCGCGTGCGTCTGTCATGATCAGCAGTTCTGTCCGGTCGGTTAAAAAACAGGCAGCCATTTTACTGCCTTGGCGCCGGTTTAGCTAACCGGACACCCGCGGATTTGGCCTCAGCCCTTATCCCTGTCACGGCAGCATTGTATACTTGCTCACCTGATATCCCGCTCATCTGACCGGAACGACTATGGAACGCCTGATCGAATTCGCAATACAGCACTATTATCTGGTCGCTGCCTGGGTCCTTACCCTGGCAGTGCTGCTCTGGACCGAAAAGCGCAAAGCCGGCAAATCCGTTTCACCGGCCGAGGCCACTCGCCTGATCAATAAGGAAGATGGCGTGGTACTCGATATCCGTCAGCGCAAGGAGTGGGATACCGGCCATATTACCGGTGCACACCACATCCCCTTTGCAGACCTTGACCGTCGCCTGAACGAACTTGAGAAGTTCCGCGATAAGCCTGTCATCGTGGTCTGCAACCTGGGCCAGGCTGCAGGCAGCGCCTCGAAGAAACTCAAGGCCGCGGGCTATGGCCAGGTCGTTCGCCTGTCAGGCGGAATGACCGAGTGGAAAGCCCAGAACATGCCGATTGTGAAGTGAGAGCCATGACCGAAGTAACTGTCTATCTGACCCGCTGGTGCCCTTTCTGTACCCGCGCTCTGGCCCTGCTTGACAGCAAGCAGGCCGAATATACGGCCATCGATGTGGATGCCGACCCCGCCCTGCGCCAGGAGATGATGCAGCGCAGCGGTCGACGTACCGTGCCACAGATTTTTATTGGTGAAACGCATGTGGGCGGCTGCGATGACCTGTTCGCCCTCGAGCAGCAGGGCAAGCTGGATACCCTGATCAACGCCTGAACTTCCACGTCTTAACAATAAGGAACAACCCATGTCTGATGCTCAAGCAGCCAACCAGCAAGCCACACAGCCACAGTTCGCACTGCAGCGTGTTTTCGTCAAGGACGCCTCACTGGAAACACCGGCTGGCGCCAAAGCCTTTACCCAGGCCTGGCAGCCGGAAATCAACCTTGAAATGAACACCCGTACCAGCCAGCTTGACGAAAAGCACTATGAGGTCGTGTTGACCCTGACCGTTACCGGCAAGAACGCCGATGAAACCGCCTTTCTGGTTGAAGTACAGCAGGCGGGGATCTTCCTGATTGCAGGTATCGAAGGGCCAGAGCTGCACCACACTCTGGGCGCGTTCTGCCCGAACCTGCTGTTCCCCTACGCACGTGAAGCGGTGGACAACTTTGTGACCAAGGCCAGCTTCCCTCCGCTGATGCTTGCCCCGGTAAACTTCGATGCCCTCTATGCGCAGCAGATGCAACAGCAGCAGGCCGCTGCCGCAGCAGAAGAAACTCACTGAGTTTCTGCAGGGGCGGTGATGTCACCGCTCCTGTTTGGCCCAGCGCCGACGTGAAGCAATATAGCTGGCATTGAAGCGCTCGAAGTAATCCTCCAGATGTTCTGCCGCCGCCTGGTCTCCCGCCTGCTCAAGCAGCGCAACCGCCACTTCAGCCGTACACAAGTGTTCCTCAACCGTAGACCGTCGCAGCTGATAGCGGCTAAGTCGATCCGTTTTCGGCTCAATCACCGGCAGATGCTGCAGATAACGGCTGTGCCGAAACATGCGTCGCGCCTGCCGCCAGGTTCCATCCAGAATAATGAACACCGGAATACGTCCTCCACCGGGTACCTGCTTGAGCATCCGGTGCTCATAGTCCTCTCCAGCAGGAAACACCAGACAGGGTGCATAGCGATCATCCTGCAGGGCATCCAGCAGATCCTGAGTCGGCTCGGTACGCGACCACTCAAATATCCGGGTATTGGCGATTGAGTCCAGAATCAGTCGCCCCGTGTTGGTCGGCTTATAAAACTCATAGCGATGCGTCAACAACCAGAACTCACAACGCGCCTGAACAGCCCTGCGCCACTGGCAAATACATACATCGACCGGAAGCCTGCAACCATCACAGCGCTGTACACCCGAGCCTCTGGCTACAAAGGGTTTTCTGGGAGGATTGTCGAGTTTCACCCTTTCTCCTGCTGAATCCTGAACGGGCAGGCACTATACTGTGCGGCTACCAGAGCAGACAAGGTCTGTTAACGACGCCTGCAAGAGCCACACTCATAATGAATGACAGCCGCTTTAACTCACTCATTCCCCCACAGCCGGAAGTGCTGGTTGAAATCGCCCGACTGCTAAAGGCAGAAAACCCTGACCTGGCCCGAATCGCAACACTGATCAAGTCCGATGTCGCACTCTATTCGGTGGTTCTTAAAAGCATTAACAGCCCCTACTATGGCCTGCGAGTCAGTGTTACTTCCATAGAACATGCCATCAGTCTGCTTGGGCTGGACCAGATTTATAATCTGGTACGGCTCACCATACTGCGCAACACGTTGAAAAAAACGGGTCGCATGGAGCGTTTCTGGGATACAGCCAAGGATGTTTCTCAGCTGTCCCTTAATGTCGCAGGCAAGTTGCGTCTCCAGCTGAACAAGGATGATGTGTATACCCTTGGCATGCTGCATGACTGTGGGCTGCCGCTGATGGTCCAGGCTTTTTCGGGTTTTCGCGAGTTCCTTCAGTCCTCACCCAATTTCAATGTGACAGAGCTGGACAAGCAGGAGCGTGAAAGTTTTGGCTTCAGTCATTACCAGGTAGGTGCACGGATGGCTGAGCGCTGGAACCTGCCTCAGCACGTTGCTGATGCCATCCGCTTGCAGCCACAGATGGATGAGGTTCTGTCAGACAAGGTCGATACGGGCGAAAAAACTCGACACCTTCTGGCCGTGCTGGCGCTGGCACAGGATATCAGTTCAGAATACCGCTACTACTGGCGTATCCAGCCGGCACAACAGCTCGAACAGCTGCAACCGGCATTGCGCTTCCTGTCGACCACTGATTATGACTATCTGACCCTGAAGGAAAGGCTGATCGAGGAGATGGCGTAGTTTCCGCGCGTCCACCATGAAGTCAGTGACAGGGCCCGCCGCAGGGAGAGCGCCGGGCCCTTTCTTTTGCCTGGCGTTTATCCGCCCCAATGCAAAAACCCCGGCCTCAACGAGGCCGGGGTTTCTGGTATTAAGTGCCTGGCGATGACCTACTCTCACATGGGGAAGCCCCACACTACCATCGGCGATGACGCGTTTCACTGCTGAGTT